>JAKPQQ010000248.1 GCA_029557215.1 Fibrobacterota bacterium
GCCCTGGCCGACGTGCTCGCCAAGGGCGGATCCCACCAGTACGCCAACACCTGGGGCGCTCCCGAATTCCGCGCCGCGCTGGCCGACAAGATCTCGAGGTTCTCGGGCCGGGCGGTGGACCCCGAACGCGAACTCACGGCGACCTGCGGCAGCACCGAGGCCATGATCGCGAGCCTCATGGCCGTCCTGAACCCGGGCGACGGCCTGGCCGTGTTCAGCCCGTTCTACGAGAACTACAACGCCGACGGGATCCTGTCCGGCGCCAGGACCGTCCACGTGGAGCTGCGCGCGCCCGACTGGAGCTTCGACCGCGCCGAGCTGCGCGCGGCCTTCGCCGAGCACGGATGCAAGGCGATCGTGGTTTGCAATCCGTCCAATCCGTGCGGCAAGGTGTTCACCCGCGAGGAGCTGACGGAAATCGGCATGCTGCTGGAGGAGTTCGACGCCGTGGCCGTGACCGACGAGGTCTACGAGCACATCGTGTTCGACGGAAACCGGCATGTCCACATGTCGGCGCTGCCGGGGATGGAAGACCGGGTGATCTGCTGCTCGTCGCTGTCCAAGACCTATTCCATCACGGGGTGGCGGCTGGGCTACGCGTGGGCTTCCCCCAGGTGGACCGACGCGATCCGCAAGGTCCACGACTTCCTGACCGTGGGCGCCGCGCACCCGCTGCAGATCGCCGCCGTGGCCGGATTGCGCAGCGGACCCGACCACTACGGGCGCCTGGCGGAAGACTACGCCCGCAAGCGCGACATCCTTTGCGGACATCTTGACCGGGCCGGACTCCCCTACCTGCGGCCGCAGGGCGCGTACTTCCTGCTGGCCGACGTGTCGTCGACGGGCATGGACGACACCGCGTTCTGCCGGTTCCTGACCGAAAGGATCGGGGTCGCCGCGGTTCCCGGATCGTCGTTCTTCGAGTCGCCGGTAACGAATCTTGTCAGGTTCCACTTCTCGCGCAAGGACGAAACGCTCGAAGAAGCCGGACAACGCCTGGAACGCCTGCGCGAAAGGATCTGACCGCCGCGCCAGGGATGGACGCCCGCCAGGGCCGGGACCCGGGAAGTTGCGAACGGAACGGGATACAGTCGTACGTAGGGGCGATTCAAGAATCGCCCGGAAACGCGACACATCCCGCCCGGGGCCCGGTTCACGACAGCCCGGTCCCCGCCCCGATGTCGGCACACCGTTAATTGGGCGGGGAGGCGCCCGAACACCAACGCAGAAGCGATCGAATCAACCGCCAGCCGGACTCTGATCCGAGCGAGCTACGTGCAGACGAAGGAATCTGATCCCGAAGCCGTCCGCGCATGGGACGGCGAGCGGTGAGGATCCCGAGTATGCGCGTGGAATCGCCGGATCAGATCGGGATGCGCCACAGCAGGACCCACACCACGCCCAGGATGATCCAGATCTTGACTTCGGCCGACCGGATGCCCCATTTGCGCGGGCCGTGGGTGGAAAGGCTGCGAACGGCGGTCCATACGAGCCCAGCCGTGAGGGCCACGCCGGCCACGTAGGCGCCGCCCCAGTTGGGAGTGGAACTGAAGATGCGGTAGAGCACGAAGTAGATGGTGAAGGCCAGCGGCAGGAGCGCCACCAGGGCCGACCGGAATTCGCCGTAGAGGATGGGGAAGGTGCGGGCGCCCATGGCGCGGTCGCCTTCCTGGTCCTGGATGTCCTTGTAGAGTTCGCGGACCAGAGTCAGGGAAAACGCGCAAACCATGAGCACCACGACCTGGCGGTTCCAGCTGGGCCCCGAAAGCGCCCCGTAGGCCACCGTGGTGGCGCAGGTGGCGCCGACCGCGGCGTTGCCCACCAGCGGCATGGACTTGAGGTCGCGGTCGTACACGAACAGTACCGTGGCCACCGTGACGGCGATGATCAAGGCGTCCACGTAGGCGTAGGAGGCCAGCATGAGCCCCAGCGCCAGGCACCAGCCGGCCACCCGCAAGGCGGTGGTCACGTCCAGGTCGCCGCGCACCAGGACGCGGTCGGGACGGTTCACGCGGTCGGCGGGCAGGTCGCAGATGTCGTTGTAGGCGTTGCCGAACGCGGCGATCAGCATGGCGGACACGGCGAGAAGCCAGGGTTTGTCCCTCGACAACTGCTGACTGGCAGCCCAGGAACCCGCCAGACTCGTGGCGCCGGCCACAAGACAGTTCCCCAACCGCACCAACCGGAATACCGGACCGATCTTCGACAAACCCACTGGTGCGTAAAAGTAGCCTCTCCGCGCAAAGGCGGAAATAGCCGGTCGGGGATGGAAACTGCCGAAATTTGTGCTTGGCGATTTCTTTGACAAATTTCCCCTAGCCAACTCGAAAAATCCGACATAGTTTCTAATCCAAGAGGAGGGATGTTCAGGGTTTACCCAGGCGCGTCATTGGTCGAACAAGCTCTGGCAGCGGGGATAGAAAGCAATCGGGGAATGCAACCGCCATCTTGTTCGACCCTCCTCGGTAGAGCTCCCTCGAGGGGGAGCCCCACCGAGGATCCTGAAAGCGACCCTGGCCCACTCGGACCAGGGTCGCTTTCCTTTCTTGCCCTTTGGACACCCGGGATTCCCGACTCGATGCGAATCTGGTATCTTCAAGGCCATCATGACAAACGGAACCATCGAACTGGAACGCCTGGAAATCGATTGCATCGTGGGAATCCTGCCCTTCGAGCGGAAAACTCCCCAAAAGATCTTCCTGGATGTATCCATGGATCTGGACTTCATGGTTCCGGCTTCGTCCGAGGACGTTTCCGACACCGTCGATTACACCGCCGTGGCGCAGGAATTGACGCAGCTCGTGAAGGAACGCCGCTACCAATTGATCGAAACCATGGCCGTGGAATGCGCCGACCTCGTGCTGGAACGCCACGCCGGCGTGTCGCGCGCGGCGATCGCGGTCCACAAGCCGGCCGCCGTGCCCCAGGCGCGGGACACCGTGGTCCGGTTCGAGCGCCGTCGGTGAAACACGCTCTGGTCACCGGATCGTGCGTGCGGACCGGCCGCGCGATCGCCTTGCGCCTGGCGCGCGAACGTTGGCACGTGTGCGTGCACGGCAAGCCATCGTGCCTGGAATCGGCGGAAGAAACCGCACGGTCGTGCCGCCACGCGGGCGGCGGCGCGTCGGTGCACCTGGCCGACATCTCGAGCCTGGAGGGCTGCCGGGAATTGGCCGATTCGATCGATCTTCCAAAACTGGACCTGGTCGTGCACAACGTGGGGATCTACCACACGGGACCGCTCCTGGAGACGGATCCCGACACCTGGGACCGGATCCTGCGCACCAACCTGGACGCCCCCCTGCACTTGACCCGCTTGCTGGTGGACCGGATGCCCCAAGGCGCGTCCATCGTCAATCTGGGGTACGTGGGAGTGTCCAAGCTGGCAGCCACGTCCAAGACCGGGGCGTATTCGATCTCCAAGACGGGGCTTCTGCTCCTGACGCGCTGCCTGGCGCTGGAACTGGGGCCACGGGGCATCCGCGTGAACATGGTGTCGCCGGGCCAGTTGGCGAATTCCGTCGACCTCCCCGAAGACATCGCCAAGCGCGTCCCGCTGGGGCGCGCCGGGCGGGTGGAGGAAGTCGCCGAAGCCGTGGCCTGGTTGGCTTCGGACAAGGCATCGTACGTGACCGGACAGGATCTGGAAGTTGCGGGCGGCCTGATGATGGCCCTGCGCGGCCAGTGACCGCGCGCTGGCTCCGGCTGGTGCCTCTGGCACTGGCGGCGGCCGTCGGCGCCTGCCCGGCCACCGGGGTTCCGTGCCACGACCGGGACACGGCCAGGATCGCGCTGGAACTGGGCGATTCCACCTCGCTGGATCTGGGCGAATCGTCGCTGCGCCTGGTTTCGCGCCCCGACGGAATCCGTCTGGATGGCGGGAGGTTGTCGATCCGGGCGCTGCGGCCGGGGCGGATGGACCTCGCGCTGCGTTCGTTCGTGGGGCGCCGGAGCCGGTTCGTGCGCGTGGACGTGTTCGCGCCCAGGGACCTCGCGTTGACCATCCAGACGGTTGGAGCGCAGCCCACCGCCTGGACGGATCCGGCGGGACTGCGGGCCGTGGAACAGGAACTGGCGCGACTGTTCCGGGGAACCGCCATCCACCCCAGGCTCCTGGCGTCCGACCCGGTGCGGCTTCCGGCCAGCCCGGCGTTCTGGGATCCGGACGGCGACGGGCACCTGGACCTGGTCCGCAACGACGATTCGTCGTCGCCCGCTCCCGCCCTCGATTCGCTGGTGCGCTGGATGCGAGGCCGCGGGCTCCGGTTCCCGCGCGTGGTGGTGCTGCAGGCCCCGGTCCGGGTCGGCTGGAGCCTGGCCCGCGACGTTTCGCCCGCCGACTCGCTGATCGAGCTCTCGCACGGCGCCACGCTCCCCTGGCGCGACGGACGGGGCTCGCCGTTCCGCTACGTGGTCGGCTCGCCTTCGGGTCGGCACACCGACACCTTCGAGGTGACGGGCTACGTGGGAGACCGGATGCGCTTTCGCGCGATGTCGCCGGACGGACGGTTCACCCACCGGCATCCCGCCAGGACCGATCTCGTGCTGCGCCCCGAGCGCGAGCCTCCGGCGTTCGGGGTTTCGGCGACCTGGAGCCAAGGCGCGCCGCCCATCGTGTTCCTGCCCGACGCCCGCAAGCTGGAGGACCCCAGGCGCGCCGCCCGCGTGATCGCCCGCGAAGTCGCCCGCACCCTGGGCCTTGGCGATCTGGACGACAAGACCAACCTGATGTCGGGGATCCTGCGGATGGACGTGGAATCGCCGACGCTTCGGCCCGAGCAGGTGGCCCGGCTTCACGAAAGCTTGAAGTCCCACCCCTGACCGGTGCGGATGCGCTCCATGAGGATCTCGTGGACGGCGCCGTTGGTGGCCAACGTCTCCAGCCCCATGATGTCGTGCGGCCTGCCGCCAAAATCCGTCACGCGCCCGCCGGCTTCGCGCACGAGCAGCGCGCCCGCCGCGCAATCCCAGGGCTGCAGGAGGGTTTCCCAGTATCCGTCCATGCGACCGCAAGCCACGTATGCCAGATCCAGGCCGGCCGACCCCATCCGGCGGATCCCGCGCGCATGCGGGACCACCGCGGCGAACACCTCGAGGGTCTTGTTGGGGTTTTCCGCGATGCGGTACGGGAACCCTGTGGCCAGAAGCGCCCGGGAAAGGTCGGAGGTGGCGCTCACGCGCATCGGTGAGCCGTTCAAGGCGGCCCCGGAACCCTTTTCCGCCACGAACATCTCGTCGCGGAGCGGTTCGTACACGGCCCCGGCCACGATCTCGCCGCGATGGCGCAAGGCGATGCAGGTGGAAAAGAACGGCAACCCGTGGGCGAAGCTCGTGGTGCCGTCCAACGGGTCCACGATCCACGTCCATTCGGCGTCGGCCTCCCCCGTAAACCCTTCTTCTTCGCCCAGGATCGAATGGGTCGGGAAATGTCGTGCAAGATATTGTCGGACAACGACTTCCGACGCCTTGTCGGTGGCCGTGACGAGGTCGGACGCGCGCCCCTTTTCTTCGATGGATTGGGCCTTGCCGTAGCCCTCGCGCAGGACGTTCCCGGCAAGGCGGGCGACTTCGATCAGATTCTGGATCATTTGCGGCCAATGTAGGGATTCGCCAAGCCATGAAGAACCCCGTCCACCAACACGACGACAAAAGGGGCCAACGTCTCCCCTGTTGGCCAGTCAAAAGTCAAGCTAATTTTTGAGTCCTCTGTGCCACCCATCACCGATCCGATGTCCTACATTAGGATCCACTCATCCGAAAGAGGGTAGAATGCAAGTCAAGAAATGGTGCCTTTCGGCACTCCCCGTGGCACTTGCCGCGAGCGCATCCCTGCTGACCGGCTGCAACAGCGATAGCAACGGTTCGGGATTCCCGCGCGAACAGACTCTGTACGTCGCCGGCTCCCAGTGGGGCGACCCGAGCTCGTTCAACCCCCTGGCCGAAACCTGGCAGCCCGCCTGGCCGGTGAACGACCGGTTCAACCTCATGTACGAGACCGTGTTGAACTACAACACCCTCACCGGCGTGATGGAACCGGCTCTGGGAACGTTGGTCTCGCAGGACAACGACAGCGTCGTCGTCGACCTCAACCCGGCCGCCAAGTGGTCCGACGGCAAGCCCGTCACCGCCGCCGACGTGAAGTTCGTGTTCGACCTCGGTCGCCGTTTCTCCGACGCCGCGACCTCCTTCGCACCCCAGTTCATCAGCGAGATCAAGGTGACCACCGTGGACAACGGCGGCGTCAAGACCGAACGCATGAACTTCCTGGTCAACAAGAAGGACCGCAACAACCGTCTGGTCGTCCTGGATCTGCTCCAGGCGATCCGCATCGCCCCGTCGCACGTCTTCGAGGCTCTCTTGAAGGCCAACGGCGACACCCTGGCCAACGTCAAGAAGCTCAAGATCGATTCGGCCCCTGTCGTGTCGGGTCCGTACAACCTCAAGAGCTACTCCAACGAGAAGATCATCCTGGAACGTCGCGACGACTACTGGGGCAACGCGGCGCTGCACGGCGGCAAGATGCCGGCGCCCAAGTACATCATCCACCCCATCTACAAGTCCAACGACGCCTTCGCGATCGGCTTGGCCAAAGGCGATCTCGACGCCACCCAGACCTTCATCCCGCGCATCGGGACCAAGTCCAAGGACGGCGTGGGCACCTGGCTCGAGAAGGCTCCCTACTACGTTCCCGGCGCCATCCCGATGCTGATCCTGAACGTCACCAAGAAGCCCCTGGACGACAAGAACTTCCGTCGCGCCATGGCCGCCGCCATCAACTACGGCGACGTCTCCGACCTCGCGGTCTCGGGCTACTCCGGCAAGCTCAATCCGGGCCTGATCATGCCCACCGTCCTGGAAGGCAAGTACTTCGATTCCGCCTCGGCGGCCGCGCACGCGGTGGCGCTGGGCAAGGAAGCCGCCCAGAAGATCCTGGCCGACGCCGGCTACAAGGCCGTGTTCAAGGCCGACGGCTCGCTCGACTACACCACCGACAAGGCCGGCAACAAGCTGCCCACCTTGAGCATCAAGGCGCCGGCCGGCTGGTCCGACTGGGAAGCCATGGTCAAGATCGCGGTCAAGGCCATGCGCGAAGCCGGCATCGACGTGCGCGAAGGGTTCGTGGACGCGAGCCAGTACTGGCCCTCCAAGCCCTCGGGCGAGTTCGACATCCTCATGGACAAGCCGGCATCCAACGTCACCCCGTCGCTGCCCTGGAGCCGCTTCGAGGCGGTCATGAGCTCGCGCAACTGGGCGGAAATCGGCAAGAGCATGAACGAGAACCAGGGTCGCTACAACAACCCCAAGGACAAGGGCTACAACAAGAAGGTCGACAGCCTGCTCAAGGCCATCCCCCTGGTGACGGATTCCGCCGCCCTCAAGAAGGCCTACGTCGAGCTCAACAACATCTTCCTGGACGACCAGCCCGCCATTCCGCTGGTGTACCTGCCGGAACAGTTCTACCAGTTCAGCACCAAGACCTGGACCAACTGGCCCACCGAGAAGAACTCCTACGGCCCGCCCCAGCTTCCTTGGGTGAGCGCAGGCATCAACACTCTCTGGCAGCTCCAGCTCGCCAAGTAAGAGCTCAGCACCTCAAGAGGGATCTCCATGCTCAAGCAATACCCAACGCTGCGCTTCATCCTGCAACGAGGAGGTTGGTACCTGCTGACCTTCTTCGTCGCCGTGGTCATCAATTTCGCCCTTCCTCGCTTCGGCTCGGATCCGGTGGATATCATCATGGGGATGAACAGCGGAGGCGACCCGGCGACCCAGTTGGCCAAGAAAGTGAGCTTCCTGAAGGAGTTTGGCCTGGCCAAGCTCGACGACAAGGGAGAAGTCATGCTCGACGCCGAGGGACAGCCGGTCAAGAAGGGTCTTGCCGAGCAATTCTTCACGTACATCGGAAAAAC
>JAKPQQ010000253.1 GCA_029557215.1 Fibrobacterota bacterium
ATCATTCCCGAACTGACCCCTCTACCCGGCGAGATCGTCCTGGACAAACCCGGCAAGGGATGCTTCTGCGCCACCGACCTGGAGCTCATCCTGCGGCTCAGGGGGATCACCCACTTGATCCTGACGGGCATCACCACCGACGTTTGCGTCCACACCACCATGCGGGAAGGCAACGACCGCGGCTTCGAGTGCCTTCTTCTGGAAGACGCCACCGCGGCCACGAAGTACGAGAACCACCTGGCCGCCATCGACATGATCCACATGCAGGGTGGCGTCTTCGGGGCCACGGCGAAGACCAAGGACGTCCTCGACGCGTTGACCTGAACGGGTTCAGCGATCGTTCCCCGGATTGGACGATCGCGATCCCCCCAAGAAACGAAAAACCCCGGCCCGTATTGTCGTTGGGCCGGGGCGAAGAATGCCGCGGAAGCGAAGCGCAGAGCCGCCGGGCACTCCTCTCCCAGGGCGAATCCCCGGGAAGACTCTACGCAATCAGAACGTGTAGTTGAGTTCGGCGCCGACCAGCTGGGCGGTCTTGGTACCAGCACCCTTGTCGTCTTCGAATACCTTCTCCGAAGCAAGGTCGATGCGGTATTCGGCGCGCAGCAGAGTGCTCTGAGTCACCTTGTAGCCTGGAGCAAGGGCAATGCTGTTGATTGTCGTGGTGGTGGAACCATCGTCAGCCGAGAGGAACTCATACCGAACACCCACCTGCGCGGCGCCCATGTGATACAAGGGCTGGAGTCCAACCAGGAACCCCGTGGCATCCTTGCCTGCCACACCGGCTTTGCTCGCCTTCTTGAAATTCACTTGGAAGTTTAAGTCCAGACTGGGCACGAGCGACTTGTTCACACCTGTCAGATCGAGGCTCAGGAAATTCTCGCGAGATCCGTTCTGGTGTCCAAAGTAGCCCGCCACTGTCGCCACGATGGGATCACCGTAGTTAAAGGAAACTTTTGCGTGTCCGACGGGAATGCCGTCGACCGTATCTGCAAGCCAGACATCGGTGCCGTTGACGCCGCCAATCGCGCCGCTGATCTGGTCGTTTACTTTGAACGTGAGCAGTGCGCCGGTGTGAGCGGTGCATTCGAGGATTCCGAAGGCGAGACCACGCGTGATCGTCGGATCGGCTCCAGAATTGCCGACTTCGATGCCTACAGGGGTGTAGAACTTACCCGCCTGCAACCCGAGAGGTGTCGTTCCGAGGGGGATCGAAACAAATGCCTGCTGGACGTCGAACGCCCAACCCGTGCCTATGGAGATTGAACCACCCGTCGCCACGCTATTGGTTCCGGCATCGAGATCAATCCTGTACGTCGCGCCGGCGCTGTCGCCGCCGGTTATCGTCAAGTGGGCCGCGTCGGCCTTGAACGAAGCGTTCTTTCCGCCATAAAAATTCGATCCGCCCAAGGCATTGTTCACCTGTCCACTGGCTGGATCGTTCAAATCGTACAGGTAGGTGGCAGTCACAAAACCCGAGAACTGGGGGCCATCGGCCAATGTTGCAACGGGAATCAAGGCCAGGATTCCTGCGATGCTGGCCACGCTACGGAAGATCTTCGACATGGATTGTCTCCTTTTGGTATTGGCTCCCGGGAGCTCCGGGCCGGTTATAGGTCTTCCAAATCGAAAGACGTGCCAACAGGCGAGCACCACAGCAATTCGTCTTGTATGCATGAAACGACACTGTCTTGTCTATAATATCCAATGACACAACAAAAAAGCGCCATGACAATCGATGTCATAGCGCTCAGTAATTCGACAATGTCAACAAAAACAAACCAAAAGGTCTTTTTGTCGGAGATCAAACAGGCGTAGGGCAATCCGCCAATTTACCGTCGGCCCAGTCCTGCTCGAACTTGACCAGTTCGTCGAAGGCGGGGCTGCGGCCGATGCGCACGTAGGTTCCCGAGGTGCAGACACCGGTCCAGAGGCACTGTTCCAACGGAAGACCCGCGAGGTAGCCGCCCGTGAAGCCGCCGTTGAAATGGTCGCCGGCGCCGGTGGTGAGCACGGGCTTGGCGCAGAACGGACCCGGCACGCCGGCGGACACACCGCCCACGAACGCCGAAGCGTAGGCCACCATGTGGATCACCACGCCATGGATGGCCATCTTCTCGGCGATGCGCTTGGAGGCGACCTTGCCGCCCTCCACGGAATCCTCGGGAACTTCGGTGATGCCCAGCACGGCCGACACCTGTTCGGCTTCGCGCAGGTTCACGCCCAGGACCACCTTGGCCTTCTTCTGCAGCTTGCTCATCAGGTTCAGCACTTCCAGCAGATCCTGCTTGGGGCGCTTTTCCGGATCGGCCAAGTCGAAGAAGATGGTGAGGTCGGGCGACACCGGCAGGACCTTCTCCATCTCCACCAGGAGCGGGGTCATTTCGGTGAGCTGGGTCCAGTTGGTGCAAGCCAGAAGCTGTCCTCCAAAGAGGACCTCGTCGCGACGAGCGCCGAGAGCATCGACAAGATTCGGCCAGTTCATGTCGCGCATGGTGCCGGGCTTGCCGAGCATGAGCTTGCCGTCGGTGAATTCCAGCGCCTGGGTGTAGCCCGGATCGCCCGCGGAAATCATCTCGATGTTCGGGAGATCCTTGGCGAGCTTTTCGAAGACGGCGTGCAGCGGTTTGCCCATGAGGCCCACGCACACGATCTTGGGGCCCAGCGAACCCAGCGCCGAAGCCATGAGGGGGCCGTTGCCGCCCAGCTTCTGCTGCAGGGGGACCAGTTCGATGTTCGCGCTCTTGCCGGCCGCGGAAAGGATGCGCTTGCCCAGGGCCTCGATGGTCGGGATCGCGACGTAGTTGTCCTTGTCGGAACGGACGTCGACGGCGTTGATGATTTCGTCGAGGAACCCGTCGAACCCGATGGTTGCCTTGCGGGTGGCGAGCTTGGCGCGCGCGTCGAGGAGGCCCTGGCGGGCCTGGAGCAGCTGGTCCTTCACTGGATGCGTCCTTTCACGAGGGAGGAGATGTCGGAATGCAGCGGAATCAGGCGGTGCATGTCGGCGACCATGAGGGTCTCGAGCACGTCGCCGGGGGGGCAGACGAGGTGGAACTTGCGGTTCAGGGCCGAAAGCCTGGACTGGCAGCGCACCAGTTCGCCGATCGCGCCCGACGACACCAGCTTGACGTCGGTGAAGTCCACCGCGGCGACGGATTCCGACGCGGAAACGAGCGACTCGAACGCCTCGCGCATCGCTTCGCGCGCGCCGAGCGTCATTTCGCCCTGGAGTTTGAGGAGGACCAGGCCCTTCGCGGCCTTGTCGGTCTTCCAGGAAAAATTCGCCATCAGATGTCCTCCTGCCAATTCTGGGAAAGCCGCGCCATGATCTCGCGCAAGCCATCCGATTCCGTCTGTCCGAACGACGCCACGCCGATGCGCGGCCGAACCCATACCCGATCGCCCGTCGGGAGCGCGACTTCGCGCCCCAGGCGCTCGCGGACCTTGCGGGCCACCAACGTCGCGTTGGCTTCCACCGTCATGGGAAGCACCACCAGGATGCGGTTGTAGCCCATGCTTCCCAGGAAGTCGACCTCGCGCAGGTGCGCCCTCAGGTCGCCCGCCAGGACGTGGAACAATCCACGCAGTTCGTTGCCGTACATGTCCAGCCATTCGCGGTCTTCCGGCAAGCCCTGGAACGACAGGAGCATGGCGGAAAACGGCACGCCGTAACGCGAAGCCCTGCGCGTCTCGTAGCGCAGGAAGAATTCGGCCACGGCCTTGGGGTAGACCCCGGCGGGGAGATCGCGGGACGCGGCGCGTTCCCGTTCCTCGCGCAGGCGGTGGCGGACCTTTTCCGCGATCTGGGCGCCGATCTGGTGGATCAGTTCGTCGGCGCCGACCAGGTTGAAGGCCATCTCCAGGACGCCTTCGATCTCGCCTTCGTCCTGGATCAGTTCGCCCAGCACGCCGGCCTTGGAATCGATCGATCCGTCCTGGTCGCGCAGCTGGGCTGCCAGCACCTTGGCCTTGAGGTCGGTGAGCGTGCGCGTGGCGCGCAGGTCGAGCTTGCGCATCAGGTTGTTGCGCACCTCGGGAGCCATGTCGCGCCCCGACAATTCCTGTCTCACCTCGGTCTGCAGGCGGTTGTAGGCCTGCACGGCTCCGGCGACCTCGGCGGGGCTCTCACCCGTGTCGTCGGTCAGTTTCTGGCCAGCCTGCTCCATGGATTCCAGCATGGCCTGGAGCGCCGCGTCGCCCGACGGGTCGCCGCCCGCGCGGCGGATCTCGGACGCCACCACCAGGAGCTTGGCGGCCCCCTTGGGGTCCTTGCGCAGTTCGGCCAGGATCTCGTCCGGCGCGACGCCCATTTCGGCCGCGGCCGAAGCGAGTTCCTCCAGGGCCTTGTCGCCCTGCACCACCACGGAAAGCTCCTTGACCAGGCCGTACCATTCGGGCAGTCCGCAGCCGGCGGAAAGGAGCGTGTCCTTGAGCTTGGGAAGGATGCGCCGCAGTTCCTTCTTGCCGGGGACCACGCGCCCCAGCACATGGGCGACGCGCTTGGCGTTGCCCTTGGAAGAACGGAATTCGTCCAGGATGATCCGGCAGACGGTCTGGTCGAAGGCGCCGTCGGTGGCGGCTTCCACCTCTTCCTCCGCAAGCCCCTGCTCCAGGGTCTTCTGGGATTTGACCATGGAAAGCATCTCGCCGCGCATCGCGTAGATGCCCGCGAGGAGCTCCTCCACCGAAAATCCCTGCTTGGCCTGCTGGGTCGCGAAATGCGACAACACGTTCAGCACCATCTGGCCCATGCCCGCGGCCCGCGCCTGCGGGGCGACACCCTGGGTGCCTTCGATCGCGGCCTTCCCCAGCGCCTGCGGATCGGCCAGCATCTGGACCAGCGCGACGTTGCCTTCCAGTTCCTGCGCGGTCAGCCGGCCCACCATGGCCTTGAGGACGATGTCCTCGAACCGTTCGTCGCCACCACCACCGCTGCCGCCTTCGCCCCCACCGAACCCGCCCCCGGGACCGCGCATAGTTCCCGCGTTGGCCACGACCTCGTCGCCGCGCACGGCGCGCATGGAGACCTGGTTGACCTCCAGCCGGGCTCCGCCGCGACTCTGGTAGTAGCGCAGGAAGCTCGCCGCGTCGGGATGGGTGAGCGAGCAGGCGTCGACGAAAACCGAAAAGTCCTGCGTGGAGAATCCGCCCCCGAGGGTGAGCGATTCGATCTTGAAGCGACGCAGATGGTCGGCGATGCGCCGATTGTTCGGCTGGTACATCACGTCTGCGCCGTCGATGAAGAACATCGCTTCCAGAAGCTGGATGTTCAACGCGCCGGTGCGCTGGATGGCCGACCGGAACAGCTCCCAGACGCGAGGGATGGTTTCCTGGACCAACGGATGGTCGAATGCGTAGGAGAAACAGCGGTTGAACAGGAGGTTCCACCCGCGAACGATGAGTTCCGCGTCCTTCCGGTCGACTCGAGCTGCTGTCGCCTCGATGTCGTTTTGGGGGTCGGACATCGCCATTCCTCCAGTGCAGTGGGATTCGCAGTTTCTAATCTGCGGTGATGCTCAAAGATAAGCCTATCTCCGCCCCGTTCCGGGTGCTCCATCCAGGATGGTTCGCCTCGCCCGAGCGCTTCCCGCTGGCCTGGGCGTTCGCATGGCTTTGCGTCGTTTCCGCGCTGGCATGGCTGGAGCCTCTCCCCGACGAGCTGCAGGTTCGATTCGACTGGAACTATCTGGCCATGATGCACCTTTGCGCCCTGGCCGGGCAACTGGTTTTGCCGTTTCTTGCCTGGAAACTGGTCCCCCGGGACATCCCCGGCGGGCGGGCCACCAACCTGATCCGGCTTTCGGCGGGTGCGAGCCTGTGGTACCTGTGGACCTTCCCCCTGACCTTCGTCTTCACTGGAAGCCTGGGCGCTCTCCTCCTGGCGTTCTCCCGGGAACTGCTGTGGGCCGCAACCTTGGCCATCGGGGTGGCCGGACTCAAGAAGACACGCACAGTCACCGGCCGTGTCGGTCTTTCGGTCGCCTGGGCCGCCCTCTTTTTCGCGGGCGGCGTCGTCTTCGCTTTGATTCCCGACATGACGAACCTGTCCCGCCTGAACATGGCCAACATCCAGACCGGCAAGATCGGCGAAGGCAAGCCCCCTCTGCCCGCGACCCGCGTGGACACCGCGACCTGGACGCTTTCCGGCGCGCCCGACCTCCTGGAACCTTCGCGCCTGTCCCTGGGCGATCGCCAGACCATCCTGGGTTCGGGCCAGGGCTGGGTCCGCATCCTGGTGACCGACGGATCCACCGTGCCCCCGCACGACACCAGCGGTGTTTCGCAAGTGAACCCGGACGACGGCCCGGAGCTGGAATCGATCGTGGCCGCGGTGCCGACGGGCCTGCCCGACAGCTTGCGCCTGGGCGAACTCCACGCGCGCGTCCACGGATCCATCCGCTACACCCGCAAGTTCTTCCCGGGAACGACATCGGAAATCCTGCGGCGCGGAACCGGCGACTGCAAGGCCTACGCCCAGGTCTTCACCGCTGGGGCCCGCCGTCTGGGCTACCCTGCCCGCATGGTCCACGGATTGTTGGCCTCCCACGACGGCTACTACGCGCATGCCTGGGTGGCCGTGAAGACCTCCCACGGTTGGCAGGACTGGGATCCCACGTCCAGCGTTCCTTTCCCGGATGCCCGTTACCTGCGATTCGCCTCGCCCAAGGTGGCCTCGGGAGCCCTGGACGGCGAAATGGCGATCTTCGCGCTCGATTCGATCTCCGTGATCGCCGGTGTTGGGGGTACTTTTTAGGGGTGCAGAAATCCAACGCACTTTCCGGATCGACTCGACTTCTCCCTTCCGGGGATCGGTTGGGGCCGTTCACGCTTCTGAGGCTGATCGGCAAAGGCTCCATGGGCGCGGTCTACCTGGCCTGGCAGGAGGGTCTTTCCCGCCAGGTGGCCGTGAAGGTGCTCATGAAGGACCGGTTCGACCAGCTCATCACTCCGGAACGATTCCTGCAGGAAGCCGAAACGGCCGCGAACCTGAGCCATCCCAACATCGTGACCGTGTACGGCCAGGGCGAGCGCGAGGACTGCATCTGGTTCGCCATGCAGTTCATCGAAGGGCCGTCGCTCTCCGAATGGCTCAAGCGCCGCGCCAAGCACCCGATCCCGTCCAAGCGGACCATCCTGCTTTCGGAGGTCCGCGACCTCGCCCGACAGATTCTGGACGCCCTCGCTCACGGCCACCACAACGGCGTGATCCACCGCGACATCAAACCGGAAAACATCCTCTGGGCGGGCTCCACCGGACGCGCGATCATCACCGATTTCGGCCTGGCCAGCGTGAACTACTTCTCGCACGAAGCGGAAAAGCATTTCATCCTGGGCTCGCCCCTGTACGTGTCTCCGGAGCAGGCCCGAGGCGACACCTTGGACGGCCGCGCCGACCTCTTCTCCCTGGGCTGCGTCCTGCTGGAACTCACCCTGGGCTACCTTCCCGTCCGCGTCGAACGCCCGGAAAAGATCTTCCGGACCCGCGCCGCGGAAGACCCCCGCATGTTCACCGGGATGCCGCGCGAACTCAATCCCAACGTTCCCGAATCCTGGGACGCGTTCCTGCGCAAGGCCTTGGCCCCCGCGCGGGACAAACGGTACCGGGACGCCCACGAGATGCTCGACGCGCTCGCTCGGACCCTCTAGACACCAGGAGACCATCGTCCAGATGCCAAAGGCGCAACCCAAGGAAAAGGAACCCGATTCGCTTCCTTCGCTGCTCAAGCGGCTGGACAAGGACGACCCGAAGGTGATGGCGGATTTTGCCCGCTGGGCCTCCGAACCCGGTCGCACCCCCAAGGAAATCGAAGGCATCCACGAGTTCATCGAGGAAGCCGAACACAGAATCCGGAATTCGCGCTCCAAGCTGGACCGCGTGGAAGCCGCCCAGATCCTGCTCAAGCTCCTGCGCGAGGACAGCCGCCGCCTGGGAATGCACGAGAGGTTCCTGGCGAGCATCTGCGGCGCGCTTTGCACGTACTTCCAGAACCGCAAGATCTGGGATCCGGCGATCGAAAGCTGCGAATTCCTGGTGGGGCGCGCCATCCCCGACGAGGATGGAGTGGGGTTCCACGAGCGGCTCGACTGGCTTTATCGCCAGCGAGCCAAACGCACGCCGGACTGACTTAAAGCACTTCCTCGCCGGTCTCGCCGGTGCGGATGCGCGTGGCCGATTCGACCGGCAGGACGAAGATCTTGCCGTCGCCGATCTTGCCCGTGCGAGCGGAAGACGTGATGGCCGCGATCACCTTCGGGACGATCGCGTCGGCGACCACCATTTCCAGCTTCACCTTGGGGATGAAGTCGGTGTGGTATTCGCTGCCGCGGTACAGTTCCGTGTGCCCCTTCTGACGCCCGAACCCCTTGACCTCCATGACGGTGATCCCTTGAGCTCCGGCATCGCCGACAGCCAATTTCACGTCATCGAGCTTGAACGGCTTGATGTAGGCAACAATCATCTTCATGGCGATGCTCCTCTATGATGGTTCGGCGACTATTATTCCGCTTTCGTCGCTCGGCTGGAATGGTGGTCGTTTGGCGAATCATGGGGCGCGAAGTGGTGGCCGCCACTTCGCGCCTTTTCATCTCTTGTTTATATCAAAATTCGAGCCAATAAACACGAGTTCACAATTCTCACTTGACGCAACACAAAACTGACAAATACGGACAATTGTTAATTTCTCGCGTCAATAAGTGACATTGTCACTTTCGGAAATCCCTCGGCTCCATGTCCAATTGTTGGATTCGGTACCGCAATTGGCGAAGCGTCACCCCCAGCGCCCGTGCCGCCAGAGTCTGGTGTCCGTTGGTCGCCGCCAGAGCCTGCTCGAGGATCTCGCGCGTCAGAACCGCACGCTGGTAGGGCTTGCGAGCCGCATCGGGGGGCGTCTGGAACACGCTCTGTCGATTCTGATCAAGATTCGACGCGAATCCGAACCCGCCGCCCGCCGACACCACGGGAGCCGCCAGATGGGGCGCTCCCCCGACCGCGCCGACCATGGCAGGGAACAACCGATCCAGGACCGGGATCCCCTGGGCGGAAAGCGTCTCGCCATCGGTGGCCAGCACGACCGTGCGCTCCAATGTGTTTTCCAGCTCGCGGACGTTGCCCGGCCAGGTGTACTGCTGCATGAAATCCAAGGCCTCGCGGCTCACCGCGACCTTCTTGCCGTGCTTGGCCATGAAGGTCCGCAGGAAGTTCAGGACCAGCGGTACGATGTCGGATCGGCGGTTGCGAAGCGGCGGAACATGGATGGGCACCACCATGAGCCGGTAGTACAGGTCTTCGCGGAACTTCTTTTCGCGCACCATGGATTCGAGATCGCAGTTGGTGGCGCAGATGATCCGGGCGTCGCTGTGCAAGGTTTCGCTGGAGCCCAATCGTTCGAAGGTCCCGTCCTGGAACACGCGAAGGATCTTGGATTGCGTTTCCAGCGGCAGTTCGCCGATTTCGTCGAGGAAGATGGTGCCTCCTCGCGCCATCTCGAACCGCCCGATGCGCAGGGCGTGCGCACCGGTGAACGAGCCCTTCTCGTGTCCGAACAGCTCCGATTCGATGAGGCTGGCGGGCAGCGCCGCGCAGTTGACCTCCACGAACGCGCCCTTGCGACGCGGGCTGTTGAAATGGATGGTCCGCGCGAGCAGGGTCTTGCCCGTCCCCGACTCGCCACGCAGAAGGACCGCCGCATCCGTACCAGCCACCTGCTTGACCATCGCCATGGTCTTCTGCATGGCCCCCGACTGGACCACGAGGTTTTCGGGCTGGAACTTTTCCGCCAGGACCTCCTGGAGCTCGCGATTCTGCTGCTCCAGGACTTCCTTCTCCTTGGCGATCAGCTCGGAAATGTGGACCGTCTGCGCCAGCAACGAGGCGATGATCTTCATGACCTTGAGGTCTTCGTCGACCATCGTGGCGCTGTCGGGATGCCGGTTGGCGACCAGAACCCCCACGCAGCGGCGATCGAGCGTCACAGGCACCGCCACAAGGATCGCAGGTACCCCCTGGGGGCAGACCAGACGGATTTCGGAGGCCTCGTCGCGCTCCAAGGCGTCGACGTCGGTCACCACGATCGGCATCCCCGTGGCGTAGACCTTCCCCAAAAAACCTCCCTGCACCGGGAACACGAGTTTTTGTTCGTCGGGCGACAACCCAAAACTCGCCACGACCCCAAGCTCCGATCGGTTCGGAGTCGGCATCAGGAGCAACCCGCGCTCCAGATCGAGATTGTCGGACAACGGCCGGAGACAACGTCGCGCAACAAGCCCCAGGTCCAGACTGGACCCCAGGACACGAGAAACCTCGTAAAGAGCATTGAGGGTTCGTGATTGGTGTTCGAAGAAATCGCGTGTCATAGCATTCTTTGACAAAGCAAGATCCGTTCCAACCGGATTGACCACCCCGCACTCTTCAAGAATACCAATACTTGGAACCAACCTCGGAGGGGAGCCATTCCCTATATTTCTCCAATGCGTAACTGGTCTTGGAAATCCGTGGATGAACTCGATCCATCCACCACCGATGTCTTTGTTGTACTTGGTTTGGAAGGCACCCCTTCGGGCGAACTGCCAGGGGGCAACAGCGCGATCCTTCGCCGCAAGGTCAAAGCTTCCCTGGAGACCCAGGCATCGGGCGAACTGAAATGCGCCGAGTGGGTGGAAGCCGAAGGCTTTCGCGCCCTGGTGCAGACCGTGGGCGACAAACCGGGGCTCGATTTTTCCGAACGCCTGCGATGCGCCGCCGGCGAAGCCGTGAAAGCGGCTGCCCAGCGCAAAGCCGAACGGATTGTGATCCTCGCCGACCAGATCCCGCCCGCCAAGGCCGCGCTGCTGCTGGAAGGCTGGTGGTTGTCCAGCTATCGGTTCGAGGGCTGGAAGTCCAAGCCCGCACCCGCGCCGCTTCCTCTGGTCGTGGCCGTCGCCGCCGACAAGGCCGACGAAGCCGGCCCCCTCCTGGAAACCGCGGCTTCCACCCTGGAATGCACCGACTGGGTGCGCGACGCCGTGAACGAACCCGGTTCGACCCTCACCCCGCAGGCTCTGGCCGACAAGATGGAAATCCTGGCGCTGGCCAACGATCTTTCCTGGAACGCCCGCGGCAAGCACGCGCTGGAACGCGATGGCTACGGCGGCCTGATCACCGTGGGCAAAGGGTCGGACAACGAACCCGTCCTGGGCGTGGCCCGCTACAAGCCGGAAAACGCCAAGCCAGACCTGCATCTGGTCCTGGTGGGCAAAGGCGTCACCTTCGATACCGGCGGCATTTCCATCAAGCCCGCCGACCACATGTGGGAAATGAAAGACGACATGGCAGGCGCCGCCACCGCCATCGGGGCCCTCGTCGCCATCGCCAAGGCCAAGCTGCCGATCGAAGTCTCGGCGGTGGTCTGCCTTGCCGAAAACCGTCCCGGGAACGGATCTGTGCTTCCCGGCGACATCTTCCGGGCCAAGAACGGCACCACGATCATGGTCGACAACACCGACGCCGAAGGCCGCCTGATCCTGACCGACGGCCTGTGGGAAGCCGGCGAGCTGGGTGCGACCCATATCGTGGATCTCGCCACGCTCACCGGAGCGGTCGTGCGGGCTCTGGGATCGTCCATCGCCGGCGTGCTCGGCGACGACGAATCGCTGGTGGAACTCATCCGGCTGTCGGGCACCGTCGCCGGCGAAAAATTCTGGCAGCTCCCGCTGGACGCCGAATACCGCTCCAAGCTCGACGACACCGTGGCCGACCTCAAGAATTCGGGTGGACCGGAGGCCGGGACCATCACCGCGGGCCTGTTCCTCAAGGAATTCGTCCCTGCCAAGACCTCCTGGGCGCACCTGGACATCGCCGGGACGGCCTTCACGACCAAATCCTGGAAGTACTACCCGGAAGGCGCCACCGCGTTCGGGCTGCGGACCCTGGTGGAGCTGGCCCGGCGGCTGGCGGCCTGAGTCGTGGCCAAGCCCAAGGAACCGGATTTCGTCTGCCCCAACTGCGGGGCCGACGTCCCCGGCGGTGCCAAATCCTGTCCGGAGTGCGGCTCCGACGAACGCACCGGCTGGAGCGAAGACACCTACCTGGACGGCGTCTCGCTGCCCGACGAAGACGAAGACGACCCGACCGAAGCGGAAAAGAAGCCCGGCGGGATCCTCGATTCCGGCAAGATCCTCTGGGTCGTGGTGGCCGCGGTCTTGATCACGCTTTGGGTGGTCCAGTCCTGGCCGAGGCGCTAGGAACCAATAGCGGAAACGACCGCCCGGGTGAGAGGCGGCCGTCGAACGAGGCGCGAATTCGACAGGACTACACCAGTCCCTTGTCGATCAAGCGCTGTGCCGTCTGGTCGATGATTTCCGGTTTGTCGTAGAACCCCTGGTCCAGTTTGCCGCGCACTTCCTGGATCCTGTCCTCGCGGACAGGTTCGCGCGCCGTGGCCACCGCGGCGATTCCGGCCGAGGTCGCGTCCTTCGATTCCGAATCCTTGGACAGTTCCAGACGATCCTTGCGAGCGGAAGTGGAGATCGGCTGCGCCTTGCCCCCCTTCTGCCCATCGGGCAGGGGCATGGGCGCACCGGCAAGATGTATACCG
This sequence comes from Fibrobacterota bacterium, assembly GCA_029557215.1. Taxonomy (GTDB): domain Bacteria; phylum Fibrobacterota; class Fibrobacteria; order UBA5070; family UBA5070; genus UBA5070. The sequence continues at coordinate 12,576 of JAKPQQ010000253.1, forward strand.
GATATGTTCATGGCTCCCTCCTCATGACCTATCGGCGATGATTCACCGAAGCTTTAGGCCTTTTTCAGGGGGCGGATCTCGTCTTCCGACTGGAAGATCGTGAACAGGCGGTCGATGGCCACCATTTCGAACAGGTCGTGGATGTCTTCCGACAGCTTCATGAGGCGCAGATCGCCTCCGCGGCCGCGGATCTCCTGAAGGCAATGGATCAGCATCCCAACGCCCGAAGAGTCGATGAATCCCACCTCCTGGAGGTTCACCACGAGATCCAGCTCCCCATGGTCCTGGCACTGTCTCAGGAACGTGCGCAGATCTCCCGCGTCACCACCTTTGACCTGGCCGGCCACGTCCAACACGAGACTCGGGCCGATGCGTCTGGTCTTGATCTCCATGAGCTAGTCCTATCGGTTCTCCCGCTGGGGGAAGGCGACTTCCACGACGGTTCCTCGCCCTTCGAGGGATTGGATCCGGAATGTACCACCTAATAATGTCGTTAGGTGACGCGAAATCGCAACACCTAATCCCACACCCCCCTGCCGGGTCGTAAAAAATGCATCTCCCACCTTGTTGAGCAAATCCGGAGCCATCCCGATTCCGTTGTCGCGGATCCGGAACCGGATCTGTTCCTCGTCGGCGCCGACTTCGATCTGGATTCTTCCCGTGTGGCCTTCCTTGATCGCCTGCACGCCGTTGATGGCCAGGTTGGACAAGATCTGCACCAACATGTCGTGGTCGAGCCAGGCCTCGAGCCCGGCCCGACACCGCACCTTGACTTCGATCCCCGAACGCCCGTCGCGCACCAGGCGCGTTTCCACCATGCCCTTGACCTCGGCGAGCACTTCCTCCACCGACAGATCCCGGATGGAAGGCGACCTCGGTCGCGAAAAATCCAGGAACTCCGTCAAGATCCGGTCGAGGCGTTCCGATTCCCGCCGGATCAACCCCAGGAGCTGGCGGTCGTCGTCGGAGGCGCCTTCCATGTCGCCCAACAACTGCGCAGAGCCCGTGATGGAAGCCAATGGATTGCGGATCTCGTGGGCGATGCGGGCCGCCATGTGGCCAAGGGTCGCCATGCGTTCGGTGGAACGGACCTCTTCTTCCATCTTGCGCAATCCCGAGATGTCGTGCAGGGCCACCACCACGTTGCGCAGCTTGCCTTCGATCCACTGCCCTGCCACCTGCACCTGGATCCAGCCCGTGGGGCTGATCCGGAATTCCTTTTCCGTCTTTCCGGAAAGCCCCGTGGAGATGCTCTTGGCCATCTCGACGAGTTCGGCTCCCCAGGTCTCGGTGGACAAAACCTGTTGCAGCCTGGCTCCGGGGTGCAATGGATGGCGCAGGATCGTGCTCGCGGCCTGGTTGAAGTAGAGGAGCTTGTCGGAAGGATCCAGGACCAGGACCCCGTACGACAGCCGGTTCAGGACGCCGTCGAGGTCCAACCTCGCCAACAGCAGGTCGCGCGCCTGGTCGGCGGAAAGCTCCCTCTGGCGCCGCAGCATTTCGCTCAGGTAGGCGGTGAGGAAGCTCACCGTCCCGCCCAGCCCGACCACCATCAGCAGTCGGAACAGGACGGTTCCGTGGGAAAGGGTGGCGAGGGATTCCCCCGGAGCCCCGAACCCCGCATGGCTCAGCGCGAGGGATCCGAACACCACGAATCCGGAAAGCGTCACCCAGAACGCGCCCCGGTAGCGCATGATGAATCCCGCCAAGGTGGCGGTGAACACGAACAGCAGGATGAAATCGCTCAACAGCCCGCCGTCGGCGGCGACGATTTCCGCCTCGACGCAGACGTCGAGGATGAACAAGGCGGCCAGCCCCCACTCCTGCCAGGACTGGAACCGCGCCGTCGGAGGATGGCGCTTCAGTAGCCAGGCCAGGTAGGCGACGTCGGCCACGACCTGCACGGCCACCCATGCCCACAGTTCGGGGGTCGAGGGAACCGACAACGCCCCCAGGAACAACGCCAGGGGCGTGAGGACGCGGGTCGCTCCCACCCACCGCAGATGGACGGCGGAGGGAGCCCCCGACATCACTTGATGCTGCCGGCCATTTCGAACATGGGCAGGTACATGGCGATCATGACCGCGCCGATGACGCCGCCGAGCACCACGATCA
>JAKPQQ010000260.1 GCA_029557215.1 Fibrobacterota bacterium
CCCAGATCGCCAACTACTTCAAGGACTACGACGAACACCTCATCTTCGCCAGCGCCAACGAGCCGGCGGTGCAGGACGCCTACGGGACACCTTTCGGTGCCGACCGCGTGGCGGTGCTGAACTCGTACCACCAGACCATGATCGACGCCGTGCGCGCCACCGGCGGCAACAACGCCACGCGCACGCTGGTCTTCCAGGGCCCACGCACGGACATCGAACTGATCCGCACGAACTACAGCGTCTATCCCACCGACAAGGCGTCCGGGCGGCTCATGTTCGAGGCGCACTTCTATCCATACCAATATGCCCTGATGGAGAAGGATGAAAGTTGGGGGAACCAGTTCTTCTACTGGGGCCAGGGAAACCACTCCACCACGGATGTCGCCCACAACCCCACCTGGGGCGAAGAGGCCTTCGTCGATTCCCAGTTCAACGTCCTTAAGCGCAAGTTCGTCGACAAGGGCATTCCCGCGATCATCGGCGAATGGGGTGCCAACCTGCGAACCACGCTGTCGGGCGCCAACCTGGATCTCCACAAGAAGGGGCGCATCGCCTACTACAAGTACGTGGCCAAGTCCGCGCGCGCGCACGGCGTCATCCCGTTCGCCTGGGACACAAACTGGAAGGGCGGTCCGAACATGACCATCATCGATCGCGAGAACGCGAAGGTGTACGACCAGAACCTGATGAACGCGCTGCTCTCCGGATGGGGACCCACCAGCGTCCAGCCACGGTCCGGCGATGCATCGGGGCGTCTGTCGGTTCGCGGTGGAGCCGGAGCTGTTGTCGCATCATACTCCGCGCCCACGGCGGGTATGGCGACGGTCGTCCTGTCCGACGTGCGCGGCCGCACGCTTTCCACCAAGGCGATTCAGGTCCAGGCCGGAACGAACCATCTGGAGATTCCCACGGACCACCACGGCCTTTCCGTGTTGATGGTCAAGCAGGGCGACCAGCAGGAAGCGGCGACGTTCACGCTGCCCTGATCCTCGCACCGACGTCCGCGGGAGCGATTATTCGCGGACATGGCGAATCGTCGCCGTAGTAGAGGGGCCTCCGGGCCCCTTGTTCGTTCGTGCGCCACGAGAAGATCCAGCAGCTGCCCCGGATCCGTCGAGCAGGTTGATCGCCATGTTTTTGGTGAGGGACCAAAGGCGGGTCGAGCAATCGCTGCACGGAGCACGAGCGATGCGCCGATCTTGCATGTAACGCACGGGAAGGAAGCGCTCCCGTGGCTCTGCGACATGCAGAACGGAGGATATATGCGTCGGATGATCGCCCTTGGACTGACTCTTTTCGCCGCCATCGCGTCCGAAGCCGCCCCGGTGTCGATCACGGGAACGGTGAAGAACCGGGGGGGCAGCCCCATCGCGGGAGCGA
>JAKPQQ010000183.1 GCA_029557215.1 Fibrobacterota bacterium
GGATTCCGGGTGGTCAACGGCAACAATGCGTTGTTCACGGTCCAACCCTCGATCGCATCCAACGGGACCTTGTCCTACACCCTTGCCTCCAACGTCAACGGAGTGGCGACGGTTTATGTCCGGTTGGGCGACAACGGCGGCGCGGCCAATGGGGGTGTGGACTCCAGCGCGGTCGACAGCTTCACGATCACGGTCACGGCGGTGAATCAGGCGCCGTCGTTCACGAAGGGATCGAATCAAACGGTGCTGGAAGACGCGGGTGCGCAGTCGGTCGCGGGTTGGGCGACAGGACTGAACGCCGGTCCTGCGGGCGAAGCGGGGCAATCGCTGGGATTCCGGGTTTCGAACAGTAACGCGGGATTGTTCAGTACGGCGCCATCGATCGCGGCCAACGGCACATTGTCCTATGCCCTTGCCGCCAACGCCAACGGAGTGGCGACAGTTTATGTCCGCCTTGGCGACAACGGCGGCACGGCCAACGGCGGCCTGGACTCCAGCGCGATCGACAGTTTCACGATCACGGTGACATCGGTGAACGACGCGCCGAGCTTTGTGAAAGGAGCGGACAAGAGCCATCTCCAGAACGCGGGCGCGCAATCGTTCGCGGGCTGGGCGACCGGAATCACCAAGGGGCCGTCCAATGAGTCAGGTCAGTCTATGGGATTCCGGGTTTCGAACAGCAACGCGGGATTGTTCAGCGTGTCGCCCTCGATCGCGGTCAACGGCACCTTGTCCTATACCCTTGCCTCCAACGTCAACGGAGTGGCGACGGTTTATGTCCGATTGGGCGACAACGACGGCACGGCCAATGGCGGCGTCGACTCGAGTGCGGTCGACAGTTTCACGATCACCGTGGTTCCCGTCAACCAGGCTCCCTCCTTCGCGAAAGGGGCCGACCAGAGGGTGATGCAGAACAGCGGCAATCGGATCGTCGCCAATTGGGCCACCTCGGCCAGTCCGGGACCGCCGAACGAATCCTCCCAGAAATTGTCGTTCACGGTGGTGGCGACGCCGTCGAACCTCTTCTCCGTCCAGCCGTCGGTATCCGCCACGGGTACCCTCTCCTTCGCGCCCGCCACTGGGACGTGGGGAACAGCCAAAGTCTGGATCCGTCTTCGCGACGACGGCGGAACGGCCGACGGAGGCGTCGATTCCAGCGCGCTCGACAGCTTCTCCATCGAGATCCGTCGACTCGCCTATCCGAAGATCCAGCCCGACACGCTTCGTCTGCGCCCGGGCGATTCGGCGGCCTTCCGCCTGGTCCTCAGGGACGCCGATGGACGTGATTCGTCGGTTTCCGTCGACTCCGCCATCTGGACCTGGAGCCCCGCGCTCGGGCGCCTGGACCACGGACGGATTTCCCGCGTCGCCGTCGGCGTCGCGCGGGTGCGGGTGGATGGATTCGGCGGAGCCGATTCGGCGACCTTGATCGTGGCGAGCTTCGATTCGGCCATCTCGTCCAATGGCGATACCGTTCCGGTCCGGGTCTCGAACGGGATCTGGGTCGAAGTGCCGCCGCTGCCCGTGGAGTCGAACATCTCGGTTCGCGCGGAAGATTCCTCCGCCCCCTCTGGCATCGCGGGCTCCGGGCCGTCGATCAAGGTCGACGTCGTCCCTTTCGACACCATCCCGATGCCCGTGACGCTTTCCGGATCGGTCCTCGATCCCTCGCTCGAGACCAAGTACGGACCGCCGGAGGTCTTTTCCAGGGACTCGTCCGGCGCCGTGCGAACAGAGGTGTCTTGGAAGGTCGCCGATACCGCGATCGGATTCGAGGTCCGCGGCGGCAAGACCTACTGGCTGGGGTACGACACCCTCCCTGTGCGGATCAGTTCCACGTTGCTGCGCGATTCCATGGCGACGGATTCCGTCACAAGCATGGATTTCACCATCGAGGACAATACCGCGGATGCGCGAGCGTTCCTGTGCCTCCTGAGGGCGGGCGAGACGGTTCCGCGCTGCACGCTCGTGGCGAGGAAGGATTCCGCCAGCGCGAGGGCCGCGATCGCGAAGGTCTCGATTCCGCTGGGCGCGACGGTCTGGATGGAAGGTCGTGACACCCGTTCGGTCACGCGCACGCCGATGCGGGACATCGTGGTGCGCGTGGACACGTTGAAGTCGGGAATCGTCCGCCATGAGGATCGTTACGATCTGGTGGCCCTGCCGTTCACCACGGGCAAGGGCGCCATCGTCCAGGCCTACGCCAAGCAGTTCGGGGCCTACGATCCCACGCGTTGGCGGGTGTTCCGCGGCGACTCCGGAGTCTACAAGGAAGTGTCCTCTTCGGATACGGCCAACGATCTGGGACGCGCCTTCTGGGTGCGCACGCGCCGCACGTCGCTGACCCCCTGGGTGGGAGACGTGTGGACGACGCTGGTTTCGCGACCGGTGGACATCGAACTCCGCCCAGGGTGGAACATGGTCGGAAACCCCTATCCTTTCGATGTCTCGTGGGATCGCATCCTCGATTCTTCCCGGATCGATTCGACCCTCCTGGCCGGGCCCTACGGATACGATCCGATTTCCAGGAGCTGGTCCACACCGGAAACAACCAGAGTCGTCAAGGCGTGGAAAGGCATGTGCGTCTTCAACGGAAGCGCGGTTTCGATGGTGCTCCGGATGCCGTCGATCGCCGCCGCCGCGATGCCCGCCGGCAGGGGGCTCGCGACGTCCTCCATCCGTTTGGGAGTCAAGGCCTGGCAGTCGGGCGGGAACGATTCCGGTCGGGTGTGGGTCGGAATCGATTCGGGAGCGCGAACCGGGATCGACAGGCTCGACAACATCCAGCCTCCGATTCCGGGCAAGTCCCTCAACCTTTCCATGCCGGCTCCGGCCGGGGCCGTTTTCGCGGGGCGCTACTTCACCGACGTGCGGCCTCCTTCGGATTCCGGCGTGTCCTGGAACCTGCGCCTGGACGGATTGCAGCCGAACAAGACGGTGAACCTGGCGCTGTTCCGCGGCGCCGCCGACTCTTCGATGCCGGTCTGGATCCAGGATGTCAAGTCGGGAAGGTGGCTGGAAGCCGGCGAGACCATGGATTTCGCGGGTGGACAGGAAACGTCCAGGGAGTTCGTGCTTCTGGCCGGCGCGGCGCCCCTGAAGCGTCCCGATCTGTCGCGGTTCGGGCTGGCCGGCAGGGCGCGGGGCATCGCATGGTATCTTCCCGACGGCCTCGGACGAGGCCGGGTGACCCTGGAGCTCTACGACCTCAACGGCAGGAGGATCGCGAAGCTGGTCGACGAGGAGCTGGACCCCGGCGTCTACGCGCGCGACATCCGCACGCCCCTGGCGTTCGGGCGGATGATCGCCGTCCTGACCGCCGGCGGGCAGCGGCGCACCTTGGCGATCGTCCTGGCCAGGTAGGCTGCGCAATCGGCGGCAAACGAAAAGGCCCGTCCTGGGGGACGGGCCTTCGTTGAGACAGATCTTGGCTTACATCCGCTTCGGCGGATCGGCCTCGCGGATGCGGACCGGGCGGCGCTGCCACTTGAGCTTGAGCTTCAGGAGCAGTTCGGCGGCTTCGGGAGTGGTCTCCACCAGCGACAGGCGCGGCATCATGTCGATGCGTCCCAGTTCGGAGCTGGGAATGTCGGCGGCGCGGCAGATGAACGGGATCAGGTTGCGCACCTCGATGCCGTCCTCCGTGCCCAGGCTGAGCGCGAGCCATACGCCTTCGCGGGCCTTGCGGGCGGGGCGGGGGCGCTCGGGGCGATCGCCCCGGTCGTTGTAGTCCGGGCGCTGGGGGCGCTTGGGCTCTTCCGGAGGAGGCTCGGGAACCAGCTTGTGGACCATGGCCGCCAGGACCGCCTCGGCACCGTGCTCCTCGATCAGCGGCTTGAAGCTTTCCGGGAGTTCCAGGCCTTCGCCCAGGCTTTCCATCACGCGCTGCGCCAGGCGTTCGCGGCGCTTGTCGGTGAGCTCGCGGCTGGTCGGGACCTGGCGCTGTTCCGGCTTGTATTCGCTCTGGCGGCTGATGGACAGGAATCGTCCGCGCTCCTGCGGGGCCAGGACGCTCCAGGCTTCGCCTTCGGCGCCGGCGCGGGCGGTGCGCCCCACGCGGTGGATGAAGTTGGACAGGTCGTCGGGGAGTCCCAGGTTGAACACGTGGGTGATGCCGGGCACGTCCAGTCCGCGGGCGGCCACGTCGGTGGCGACAAGAATTGTAACACGGCCTTCGCGGAAGCGCGCCAGGGCGCGTTCGCGCGCCACCTGCGCCAGGTCTCCCGAAAGGCCCTCGGCGTGGATGTTGTGGCGCAGAAGTCCCTGCACGACCTGTTCCACTTCCACGCGGGTGCGCACGAACACGATGGCGCGGGTGGGTTCGAGCATGTCGATCAGACGGCCCAGGGCCTCTTCGCGGCGGGCGTACGGGGCGATCACGTAGCTCTGGGGCACGTGGGATGACCCCTTGCCCGCGTCCAGCCTGATCTGGGTGGGGGAGCGCAGCCAGTCGCCGGCGGCGGCCTGCACGCGGCCTTCGTAGGTCGCGGAGAAGAACCAGCGGGCGGAATCCTCGCCGGCGGCGCCGACCACCTGGTCCAGTTCCTCCTTGAAGCCCAGATCGAGCATGCGATCGGCCTCGTCGAGGATCAGGACGTCGCATTCCACTTCCAGCGTGGCCTGGCGCAGATGGTCGGCCAATCGGCCGGGCGTGCCCACGATGATGGGTGGTTGGCCGCGCAGTTCGCGCAGCTGCGGTCCGAACGGCGCGCCGCCCACCAAGGTGGCGACGCAAGCCTCGCCCAGAAGCCATGCGGCTTCGCGGGCCACCTGCTGGGCGAGTTCGCGTGTGGGGCACACGATCCAGGCTCGTGTGATGGTGCCGGAATCGAGCGCGCCGGCCACCGGAAGCAGGAAGGCCAGCGTCTTGCCGGAACCTGTCCTGGCCTGGGCCAGCAGGTCGCCTTCCAGGAGCTGTCCCTGCTCGGGGACCATCTTGGTGATGACCGCTGCTTGGACGGGCGTGGGACTGGTGATTCCCCGCTCGGCCACATGGGCGGCCAGGGTGGCGGGAATCGGCATCGTGTCGAATCCGACAGTAGTTGTCGGTAGAGTATCCATCCATGCAAGCTAGATTTGTGCCGAGCGATTCGCAAGCCCATGTCATCGATGTTTTTGATGGGCAGGAACCTCGATGAGGCAATCTTTCCCTTGCTAAAGAGGATCTCGAAATCCAGTTTTCCGCACCAAGGTTTTTTAACAGGCGGCCCTGGATGGAAATCACCTGAGGGCCAATAGGCAACCGGGAGGAGCGACATGATCAGCAAGATCGACCATCTTGGAATCGCGGTGAAAAGCTTGGACGAGGCCATTCCCCTCTGGGAAAAGATGCTCGGCGTCAAGTGCGAGCTCATCGAGGAAGTGCCATCCCAGAAGGTCCGCACGGCCTTCCTGAAGGTGGGCGAGGTCTACATCGAGCTTCTGGAGGCGACTTCGGAAGAAAGCGCCATCGCCAAGTACATCGAAAAGAACGGCGAAGGCGTGCAGCATGTGGCGTTCCACACCGACGACCTGGTGGCCGAACTCGCCAAGGCCAAGGAAGACGGCATCCGCTTGATCGACGAAGCCCCGCGCCCCGGCGCCGGCGGCATGGACATCGCATTCCTCCATCCCAAATCCACGCGCGGCGTTCTCACCGAATTCTGCGCACCCAAGAAGTAAGGGAGATCTCCGACTCATGGCAATCGACAAGGCTTTGCTGGCAGAACTCGCCGAACGGCGCGCGAAGGTGCTCGCCGGCGGCGGCACCAAGAAGCTCGAGGAGCGTCGCGCCAAGGGGATCATGACCGCTCGTGATCGCGTGGAGGCCCTTTTCGAGCCCGATTCCTTCCAGGAATTCGGAGCGCACGTGCACCACCACGCCCACGATTTCGGGCTCTCCGGCAAGTACATGGCCGCCGACGCCGTCATCACCGGCACCGGCTACGTGGAAGGCCGTCCCGTCGCGGTGGTCAGCCAGGACTTCACGGTCGCCGGCGGCAGCTTGGGCAAGATGCACGCCCAGAAGATCTGCGACCTCATGGACTACGCCATGCAGTCGGGCATGCCGATCGTCGTGGTGAACGACTCGGGCGGCGCGCGCATCCAAGAAGGCGTGGACTCCCTTTCCGGCTACGGCAAGGTGTTCCACCACAACGTCGCGGCATCGGGACTCGTTCCGCAGATCTCGCTGATCGCAGGACCTTGCGCGGGCGGCGCGGCCTACAGCCCCGCCCTCATGGACTTCCTGATCATGATCCGCGGACAGGCGAACATGTTCATCTGCGGTCCCGACGTGATCAAGGCCGTCACCGGCCAGGTCTGCACCATGGAGGACATCGGTTCGGCCGACGCCCACGGTTCGGTTTCGGGCAACATCCACTTCATCGCCGATTCCGACGAACACGCCCTGCAGATCACGCAGGAGCTGCTCTCGTACCTGCCGTCGAACAACTTGGACGACCCGCCGCACCGCCCGTCGCAGCGCATCTCGATGTCGCCGGACATCGGCATGAACGACCTGGTTCCCGAAGACGCCAAGGCTCCTCTGGACGTCTACAAGGTCATCGAGCGCCTGGTCGACGACGGTCGCCTGTTCGAAGTCCAGAAGGACTGGGCTCGCAACATCATCATCGGCTTCGCTCGCATCGAAGGCGTGGTGGTGGGCATCGTCGCCAACCAGCCCATGGTCAAGGCCGGAACGCTCGACATCGACGCTTCCGACAAGGCGGCCCGCTTCGTGCGCTTCCTCAACGCCTTCAACATCCCCATCGTGACCCTGGTCGACGTCCCGGGATTCCTGCCCGGTGTGGCGCAGGAACGCGGCGGCATCATCCGCCACGGCGCCAAGATGCTGTTCGCCTACGCGGCGGCCACCGTCCCCAAGATCACCCTGATCCTGCGCAAGGCCTACGGCGGCGCGTACCTGGCGATGTGCTCCAAGGACATGGGCGCCGACATGGTGTTCGCCTGGCCCACCGCGGAAATCGCGGTCATGGGTGCCGACGGTGCCGTGAACGTGCTGTTCGGCAAGGAGATCAAGGCGTCGGCGGATCCCAAGGCCAAGGCCGCGGAACTGGTCTCCCAGTACCGCGACAAGTTCGCCTCCCCGTGGCAGGCCGCGGAAAACAACATGATCACCGACGTGATCGAGCCCGCCATGAGCCGTCCCACCGTCGCCTTGGCGCTGCGCAACACGCTTTCCAAGCGCGAGACGCGGCCGCCCAAGAAGCACGGCAACATTCCGCTTTAAGGAGAATCCATGTCCAAGGACATTTCCAAGGAAGATCTCCACGCCGTCATCGCGGCGGCGGTGCACGCGGTTCTGGACGAACCGTTCCGCATCGTCAGCGTCGAGCCGGCCGAACACGGCATCAGTCTCTGGAACATTCACGGTCGACTGCAGCAGTTCGACTCGCATCGTCTTCGCTAAAAGAAGGGATCCATCGTGAAAAAGCTTCGCATCACCGTTGAAGGCAAGACCTACGAGGTCGTCGTCGAAACCGTCGACGATCCTTCCACCCGTGCCACCCGTGTCGCTTCGCGACCGGCACCGGCCGCCGCCGCCGCACCCGCGGCAGCTCCGGCACCGGCCGCCGCCGCCGCACCCGCGGCAGCTCCGGCACCGGCCGCCGCGCACAAGCCCGCCGCTGGCGGTTCGGCTGCGTCCATCCGCTCGCAGCTGGCCGGCCGCATCGTGTCCGTGGACATCAAGGAAGGCGACTCGGTGGAAGCCGGGGTCCAGGTCCTGGTCCTCGAGGCCATGAAGATGAACACCCCTGTCACGGCCGTGAAGGCCGGCAAGGTATCCAAGATCCACGTCGCCGCCGGCGACACCGTCGAAGAGGGCCAGGCCCTCCTCGACATCGAGTGAGGATTCCATGACGGACAAACCCAAACTTCTGAGCGAATTCGCCGAAGTCCCCTTCGAGAAGTGGAAAGCCCAGGTCGAGCTCGAGCTCAAGGGCGTCCCCTACGAGAAGAAGCTCGTCTCCAGCACCTACGAAGGCATCGCGATCCAGCCGATCTACAACGCGTCGGACGTCGCGGGCCTGGAACACCTCAAGGCCAAGCCCGGATACGGGCAGTTGGCCCGCGGAGCGTCGTTCGAAGGCTACGCCGCCGAATCGTGGGAAGTCTCGCAGGAGCTGCCCTACCCGGGCCCCCGCGAATTCAACAACGCGGCTCGACACGATCTGTCGCGCGGACTCACGGCCCTGAACCTGAACCTGGACGCCGCCACGCGTCTGGGATTGGACCCCGATTCGTCGCTGGAAGGCGACGTCGGCAAGGGCGGCGTGAGCATCGCGACGATCAAGGACCTGTCGGTGGCCCTCGAGGACATCGACCTCGAGAAGACCTCGCTGTTCGTCCGTTCGGGAGCTTCGGGTCTGCCGTTCGCCGCCTTGCTGGCCGCCCTGGTCAAGAGCCGCGAACTGGATCTCAAGAAGCTGCGCGGCTGCATCGAAATGGACCCGCTGGGCGTCCTGGCCCACGAAGGCACGCTTCCGCAGTCGCTGGAAGAAGCCTACCGCGAAATGGCGCAGCTCACGATCTGGGCCGAGCGCGAAGCCCCGCAGCTCCAGACGGTCTGCGTCCACAGCCGTTCGTTCCTGGAAGCAGGTGGTTCGGCCGTGCAGGAATTGGCGTTCGCGCTTTCCTTGGGCGCCGAATACATCCGCGAGCTGGGCAAGCGCGGCGTGGGAGTCGACACCGTCGCTCCCCGCATGCGGTTCGCCTTCAGCGTGGGTCCCAACTTCTTCATGGAAATCGCCAAGTTCCGCGCCGCGCGCCTCCTCTGGAGCCGCATCGTGGAGGCGTTCGGTGGCGACATGTGCTCGCAGAGCATGCACATCCACGCGCGCACCGCTCTATTCAACAAGTCCAAGCTGGACCCCTACGCGAACCTCCTGCGCACCACCACCGAGAGCTTTTCCGCGGTGCTGGGCGGCGTTCAGTCGCTGCAGGTCACTCCGTTCGACGAAGTGTTCGGTCTTCCCGACGAGTTCTCGCGTCGCATCGCCCGCAACACCCAGATTCTGCTTGCCACCGAAGGCCAGCTGCGCCACGTGGTCGACCCTGCCGGCGGATCGTGGGCCGTGGAATGGCTCACCGACCAGATCGCCCAGAAGGCCTGGGAACTCTTCCAGGCTGTCGAAGGCAAGGGCGGCGCGTTCCAGGCTCTCAAGTCCGGGTTCATCCAGTCCGAGATCGAAAAGGTCTCCAAGGCCAAGGATGCGGCGCTCGCCACCCGCAAGGACATCCAGGTGGGCGTGAACCAGTACGCGAACATCGGCGAAAAGAAGATCGAGGGTCGCAAGCCCGACTACGCGGCGATCTTCAAGTCGCGCGTGGTCACGGTGGGCGAA
>JAKPQQ010000282.1 GCA_029557215.1 Fibrobacterota bacterium
CCACGCCTGCCGATCGGCTCGCGACCGACAAGCCGTTCGAGATGTCGTGCGACGTGGAAAAGACCGGCGCCCCCGAGAACTTCACGGTCTACTTCAAGCTGTTCTGCTCCATCGTCGATGTCGACGGGACGGAATCCGCCCCCAGGTTCATGAACACCCAGATGGAGGGCACCGCCAACAGGACCGATGTCAAGCAGACCGTGACCGCCAAAGGAACGCTGGTCAGCCCCGTCCCCGCGGTGCGCCGAGGCACCGTCCTGAAGTACCACGTGGAGGCCGCGCACTGGGATTCGGCCACCAAGCTGGAAAGCCCCAAGGTCGATGTCGTCAACTCGCTTCTGCCGAAACCTGTCGCGAACTGGAAGCTGGTCCCCAGCAATTTCGAGTACGACTCGTCGCGCATCCATCCCGACACCAGGATGCGGATGGGGCAGTTCAAGACGATGTACGACGCCAACCCCGACACGCTGCTGGCCGTGTTCGGGCACGCCGATCCGGTGGGCGACGACGAATACAACAAGACCCTGAGCGCCCGCCGCGCCAAGGCGATGTACGGCCTGCTGACGCGCAACGTCGACATGTGGATCGCACTTTCCAAGAAGGTGGGCGGCGACGACTGGGGAGTGTCGGCCCACCAGTGGATGCTCCTGACCGTGAAGAACCCGGCGGGAAGCCCCTATTTCGCGGGTCCCGTGGACGGCAAGCAGACCAAGGCCTTCACCGACGCGACCAAGGCGTTCCAGAAGGACCACGACCTCTACAAGGACGGCGTGATCGGCCCCAAGACCAAGGCGAAACTGTACCCCGAGTACATGGACGCCATCTGCGTCGACGAATCCGGGAAACCGTTCGCGGTGCCCGCCGACCGCTTCATGGGCGACGCGACGGAAAACGCCAAGCCCGACGGAAAAGGCACCGGCGCCTACCAGGGATGCAGCGAGCTGAATCCGGATCTTGTCCTGCCCGAACCGCATTCCAAGGAGGACGAGGCCAAGAACCTCCAGAACCGCCGCACGGTGGTGGCGTTCTTCAAGAAGGAAGACTTCTCCGACACGGATCCCGGCAAGCCGCAATGGCCGTGTCCGGCATGGTCCAAGCCGTGCAAGGACTGCAAGAACGAACAGCATCTGGACGGCGACGCGAGGCGCAAACCGGGGTCGGCGCTCAAGTCCTTCCCGGACACCATCTCGTGCATGTTCTACTCCGGCATCGTGGAACGCAACACGGAAGCGACCACCGACAGACCCGAGATCGAACTCAAGAGCCAGGACGGATCCAAGCCCGCGTCCAGCGCTGTGCTCTCGGGCAAGGCGGCGATCTGGAAAGCGGTGCCGAAAAACGGCATGACCGGGAAGTTCAAGTGGAGCTCCACCAGCGCGATCCTGGATCTGGAAGGCCAGGACACCGACACGCTGACCATGAACACCCAGGCAGGCAAGACCAGCGCGGCGGGAACCCCCGAAGAGATCAAGCTCGATTTCACGCCCGACGGCGCGACCTCGCCGCAAGCCTTCGTGTTCCCGCTGAGCGTGTTCAAGGTGGAGCTGGACACCACATCCATCCCTTACGGATTCGACGACGGAAGCGACGCCGTTCCCCCCGCCCTCCCGAGCCCGTTGCCCACCCCTCTGCCGACGCGAGGACCCATCCCGACGCCGCACACCCGCACCGGCCCGAACAAGCCCTTCCATCTTTCCGTGCGGAAGGGCGACGAGGCGGAAGTGGGAATCAAGGTCGAAGGAGGATCGGTCAAGATCGAGGAATTCTCCTTCACGATCTCCGACGCCGCGACGGCGACGGCTCCCGCCAATCTGCCGTCGGGAACGGCCGCTCCCTACAAGATCAAGATCAAGGGAATGCACAAGAAGAAGACGGCGACATTGACCGTGAAGCACACGCCCTCCGACCAGGAGTGCCTGGCCTTCAACGTCTGCTCCTACAGCGAATTCACCGGGAAAGCGGTGATGCTCCTGATCGAGGACTCCACCGCCGCAGGTTCGCGCCTGGCGCATCGCGCCCTGACCCCGGCCAAGATGCAGGCCGAACTCCACAAGACCTACAAGCGAGCCGTCGCCGACGTGGAGATCGAAGCTCCGGCGCAGAGCGCTTCGATTCCCGGGCAACCGGCTTCGCACGTGGTCGATCTGCGGATATGGAACACCGGAAGGAACGCGGCGATCTTCAACTACGACGACCACGGAGCCGACTCCGTGAAGAAGATCAACGACTACGTGGCGGCGAACTACGCCGGCCGCCAATGCGTGGCCGTCGTCAAGAACCTGGTCACCTTTGTTCCGCTGCGCAACGCCGTCGCCGTCGGCGCCGACACGATCCGGGTCGGACACGCGGGATCGTTCTACGCGCCGGGCAGCGTGGTCACGGTCGGGAGCATCCTCGGGGCGACCACCGACGACGAATCGAAGACGATCGCCTCGATCACCAAGGACGGAACGAACGATCGCTACGACATCAAGTTCACCTCGGTCCTGGCCAAGGCCCACGGCACCGACCACGGAATCACCTTCGGCGCGGCGGGCTGGAGCGGCAACCCCATCATGGTCGTGGAAGGAGGATCCTCCGAGAAGGTCGTCATCGAAACGGCCGGTCACGAACTCGGCCACGCCCTCATGTCCTACAAGGACGTGGAGGACCAGTACGCGATCATGCACTACCAGATCGGCGTGCTCGAAGCGGGGCTGCGACATCGCCCGATGCTCCTGCGCTACGACAACAACGACTACTCGAAGAAGGAATCGCAATGGGAACTGTTGACGAGGCCCTGAGATGATGCGCCCGGTGGCCATCGGGATCGCCTTCGCGGCGCTCTTCCTTGCGTCGGCGGGATCCTGCGCCCCGGAGAGCGCGGAAGGGACCAAACGGAAATCCGGAGCGGAACGGCTCGTAAAGAAGAACGGAGCAGCACGCATGAAAGCCGAACAGGAGATCCAGAGGTTCCGGGACGGAGAACCGTTCCACGGGGATGTTTCCGCCTTCACGGCCCCGGACGCCCAGGCGATCGATCTGCTCGCCCAGGAGCTGCGGAACAACCCCAAGCCCAAGGTCCGCGAGCAGGTGGTCAAGGCGCTGGTGCGTCTGGGAACGGAATCCGACCCCGACAAGCTTCTGACCGATCGCCGGATTCTGGCATCCCTTTTCGAGGACGGATCGATCCACGACGACTGCGCCTACATGAAGGCCATGGACGAGGTCGCCGCCTCGGCTCCGGCATCGGTCCTGCGCGAATTCGAAACGACGCTCGCCCGTCTCGCCTCGCGACCACCTGTTTCCGGCCTGTTCCTGGTGATCGCCAAGGCCAAGGCGACCAAGGCGCTTCCATCCCTCCAGGCCCGCAAGGACGATCCTTCCTGGAACCAGGAGGAATCGTTCGCGGTGGCCCTCGCCGCCTTGGGCGACAAGGCCCTGGAGCGACGCTTCATCGACCGATTCGCCGACACCCGAGACCCCAAGGAGAAGATGGAGGCGGCCAAGCCCCTTGGCTGGATCGGCACGCCCGCCACGCTGAAGGCCCTGGCTTCCGAGATGCGTTCGCCCCTCGTCTTCACGATTCCGGCGACATTCCGCCAATCGGTCCGTCCGGCCATCGCCAAGGCGATCCAGTACAACTACCCCAGGGACAGATTCCTTCTGGTCGTCAATTCCGACGACGACTACGAACGGATCGAGAAGTTCTGCGAAAAGGAATTCGGAACGACCTGGGAGGCTCCGCGCCCTCCGTTCCTGACCATCCAGCCCCTCGCGCCGACGCCCTGAAGACGGAGTGGCCCACATGACCATCCAGGAAGAGATCGAACGCCTCCGCGCAGGGAATCCGCACCTGGGCGAGATCGGCCCTTTCGTGGTGCCGTCGCCGGAAGCCCTGGAGCAGGTGGCCGCCGAACTGCGGCAGAATCCGTCACAAGATGTCCGGATCCAGCTCGTGAAGACCCTGGTGAGCGTCGCGATCCAGACCGATCCCTTCGGAACGATCGCGCACAGCCGGATCCTGTCCATCCTTCTGGACGACGCGTCCCTTGTTCCGGACGACGCCTACCGGTTCGCGCTGGACCGGCTCGCCGAGCTGGGAGCACCCAATGCGCTGGGAGGGTTCGCGCCCGCCCTCGCGCGACTCGCCGCGGACATTCCCGTTTCCGAACTGTTCCTGGTGGTCGCCAAGGCCAAGGCCGCCGACGCCCTGGAGGCGATGCAGGATCTGGAAAAGGATCCGATCTGGGCCAAGGACGACAATTTCCGGATCGCGCAGGCGGCGCTGGGCGACGCGTCCGTCGAAGACGAATTCGCCGTGTCGTTTTCCGCCACCGGCGACCCCCAGGAGAAGATCCTGCTGGCGCGACGGCTGGCGCAGATCGGATCGTCCACTACTCGGGAACTCCTCGCCCGGGAGATGCGCACCCCCTTGGTCCTGCAAGTACCCGGATCCTACGAGCTGTCGGTTCGCGTGGAGATCGCCAAGTCGCTCCTGTACTGCCATCCGGACCAGACATTTTTGGGGCGGATCGAATCGGACGAAGATTACGAACGGATCGAACGCTGGTGCGAGTTCCAGTACGGCGTCGAGTGGAGCCGGCCAAGGCCACCATTCCTGGCCATGCGCTCCCTCGCGGGCGGCCATCCATGACCCGTGCGATCAATCCCACCGGCGCCTCGCCTCTCGATCGCTCGGCTGCGCAGCCGGGCAGCATCGACAAATCCGTCTTCGAAAAGAAAACGGCAAGTTCGACCGCCAGCACCGGCCAAGGGACCGTCAACCCCAACTACCTCAAGGAATGCCGCGAAGACAATCCCGAGCCGACTCCCGCCGACGAACAATCAAAATCCGTCGCGCTCGGGAATTGCAAGATCACCACCCCGCCCGAAGACCTGGTGGTCGACCAACCCTTCGAGATGTCGGTCGAAACCAAGAGCACCTCCGGTCCGGCGTCCGGGCAAGCCACCTTCCGCCTGTTCTGCACCATCCCCGACCCCGCGGGCGGGCCACCCAAGTGCGAAGACCAATCGTTGTCGTTTTCCGGCAAGGTCGTCGACGGCCTGGCCAAGGCGTCGGGCAAGCTCATCTCGCCCAAGAAGTCGGTGCCCGCAGGCACCAAGCTCCAGTACCATGTGGTCGCCGAGCACCCCGACGCAAAAGAGAAGTGCGAAAGCCCCAAGGTCGAAGTCGAATCAGGCAAACCCCCGAAACCGTTGGCCGTCTGGAGCCTGGGCGCGGTGCACTTCGGGTTCGACAGTTCGTTCATTTTGCCCAGTGCCGCCGCCAAGATCGCCGACTTCAAGGCCGAGATCGCCAAGCATCCTGGCGCCGCCCTCGCCGTGTTCGGCCATGCCGACCCGGTAGGTGAAGACGACGCCAACAAGGGGTTGTCGGGACGGCGCGCCTTCGCCGTCTGGTGCTTGCTGGCCAAGGACCCCACCGGCTGGACGCAGCTCGCCAGCACCGACAAATGGGACTTGCGGACCACGCAGACCATGCTCGCCCACCTCAAGGACAAGGCGGCGGGTGCGTCCTACTACGGCGGGAGCATCGACGGACTGACCGGCCCCAAGACGGAATCCGCCATCAAGACGTTCCGTGCCGACCACTCGCTGGGCAACGGCACGACCTTGGAAGTGAAGTCCAAGGAGGCTCTGTACAAGGCGTACATGGAATCGGTGTGCGAGGTGACCTGCAAACGCGAGGATTTCGTGGGCGACCCCAAGGACGCAAAACACCAATGGGCCTGCGTGGGCTGCAGCGAATTCAATCCGGTGCTGGTGTTCGGCAAATCGGACGACGCCAAATTCCGCAACGCATCGGACAAGACCGAGCGCAACGCGAAGAACGCCCCCAACCGCCGCGCGACGGTGTTCCTGTTCCCGCCCGGGGCCAAAGGTCCGGGGAACGTGGAGTTCCCGTGCCCGCAGTGGAGCGAGGGCGTGTCGGCCTGCCGCAGTGATCCTGCCCGAGGTCGCCGACCACCTCGCCGGCCCCGCGAAGGTCGACATCGGCGGCAAGGCGGAGTTTTCGATCGACCGGTTCAAGG
>JAKPQQ010000294.1 GCA_029557215.1 Fibrobacterota bacterium
CAGTCCCAAGGTGCAGGTGGAAGCCCACAAGCCGCCCAAGCCTTTGGCGATCTGGTCGCTGGGCCCGGCCCACTTCGCGTTCGGGTCGTCGTTCCCGCTTCCGTCGTCGTGCCAGGAACTGGACAAGCTCAAGGCGCTCCATGAACAAAACCCGGATGCGGTGGCAGCGATCTTCGGGCATGCCGACCAGATGCCCGAACCCGCCGACAACAAGACGCTATCCGACCGCCGCGCCCAGGCGGTGCACGGGATGCTTACACGCGATCTGGATGGATGGCTCAAGCTTTCCCAGGGCACGAAGTTCGATCCATGGGACCTGGACACCACCCAAGCCGCTCTGATCACCTTGAAGGAGCGATCGGGATCCCCGTACTACTCCGGTGCCGTGGATGGGATCCTGGGCCCTATGACCGACCAGGCGATCCGTTCCTACCAAGCCGACAACGGCTTGAAGGTCGATGGCATCGCAGGCCCCAAGACCAAGGCCAAGCTCTACTTGGCCTATATGGACGCGGTCTGTTCGGTGAAGCTCAAGCCCGAGAGCTTCGTGGGAGACCCACCCGACGCCAAAAGGCAATGGGCCTGCTGCGGCTGCGGCGCGACCAATCCCGCATTGGTTCCGTCCAAGCCCGACGTCGACAATCTGCAGGCATCCAAGGACAAGACTGCGTTGCGGGAAAAGGTCTCGCCTAACCAGCGCGCGAGCGTGTTTTTGTTCCCGTCCACCTGCAAAGGAGCGGGAAACCTCGAGTTCCCCTGCCCGGCCTGCGGCGACGGCACCGCCGAGTGCCAAGCGCAATCCCACGCCGACGCCGCCACGCGACAGAATCCGACCGACCGCGAACGCACTTGGGACGCCGACAAGGACACCTTCGGGTGCGCGTTCTACACCCAGATCGCCCAGTTGGAGAAGGTTCCGCAACCCGCCAAGCAGGTCGCCAAGCCCACCATCACCACGCTGCACCTGGGCATCTTCAACGACGGAACCGGGAACAACCTGGAACACGACCTGAAGACAGGCTCGGTGACCAATGTCGGGAAGCTCTACCAACTCTATCCGCAGACCACCGAGGGAAGCGATTTGTGGGAGGCGAATTACGTCCCTGGAATCGGCACCGATGGCGAGATGGACGGGCTCAAGCAAGGGCTGGCGATCGGGTTCCGGGAGCGGATCAACCAGTCTTTGCGATGGTTGCGCAACATGGTTGTTCAGCACCCAGACGCCGACCTGAAATTGCACATCTTCGGATTCAGCCGGGGTGCGGCCATCGCTCGGGCCTTGGTCAACGAGCTGTTCGATCAAGACGCACTCCAGAAATTCCAGTTGTCGCAAACTCGGATCGAAATCGAGTTGCTGGGGATCTTCGATACGGTTGGGTCGGTGGGAGTACCCGGCAACGGGCTGGACATCGGATTCGATCTGTCGGTGCATGCCAGCCGTGTCAAGAAAGTCGTCCATCTGGTGGCGCAATCGGAGGTGCGGGCAAGTTTTGACCTCTGGAGCATCCGGTGCCCGCCGGGCTTGAAGAGTGACTGGACCCTGGAGCGTGTGCTCAAGGAAGGCCCTCGGGCTGTAGGGCCAGAAGACTGGGAAGACGTGCGAGGCCGCGCACCAATGCCAAATGCCGACTGGGAGGAATGGGTCGTGCCAGGGATGCATGCCGATGTAGGTGGCGGTTATGGTCCAGAGGAATGGATCCCCGACTTGCCGGTTCCCGACCCGCGCCCGGGCGAGAGCGTGAACGACTACGTGTACCGGGTGCTGAACGAACGCCTCGATGAGGGTGGCACCCCACGCGGCTTGGTGAGCAATTCGGCCGAATCGAAGAGCGAGGTCTTGCAGCGCGTGAAGGTTCTGCACGAACAGCGCTACCTTCACGAGATGGCCGAATTCGAACGGGTGCGTCGGGAGGCACAGACGATGGGGCAGCCTGGAGCGATCCCGGAGCGTTATCAGTCGATGCCGGTGCTGAAAACGCCGGGAATCAGGTGCCTGAACAACGACCTCTCGCGACTGGCCCTGGAAGTCATGCGGCAACGCACCACTGCGGCGGGAGTGAGGTGGAAAACCTCAGAAAAAGCTTCGCCTGAAGTTCAAAATCTGTTTGCACCCCTTCCGCCAGATCACATCGTTCATCGATTTACCACCCATGCTGCGAGCATGGATGTCCTCGAATCGTTGGCGCAGGTCGGCTCCACAGATTTCCAACGACTGGTGGCAGAGTATTTCCACGACTCTCGCTGGCTCCTGGATCTACCACGGCGCAAACGAGACGTCTACTTCGGAGGACGAAAATCTTGATATCCAAGTTTATCCAGTTTGTGATGCTCCTATTGGTCGTTGGGTGCGCAAATCGGACTCATCAAAAAATGGTCTACTACGATCTGGAAGGCATCAATCACGCACCGGGCATGATTTGGGTTTCTCTCATGAGGCCAGGGAAATATGGAGAGCGAGAAGTCGTCAAGTTGGTTGGCCATTTCGGAACATCTTCGATCGAAATCGCATCAAGGACGATCTTGGATCCTCCGCTCATCGTTCAATGGTCAGATTCCAATGGAATGGATTATTCACGTCCCTTCCCGTTCCAGATCTTGCCGCTGTTGGACACGGCGAACCAGAAATACCATCTCCGGTTCACGTTCTTCCCGGGCGACTCGGTGAAAATCCAGGCAAGGGCAGTTGCCAAGACGGATTGCCGACACACGGTCCGGCATGGGAAAACGGCTCTTTCGGAATTTGGGCCATGCGTAAGTGATCTTGGCTGGTCCAACACACTGGACTCGATCCACAAAGGCTTGATCCACCACCCCTGGAAAGGCCCCATGGACATTCCAGGGTGGGATTGAGTGTGCCGGGAAGACAGGGTTGCGCCTCCTTTGAAGCTGGAAAAGAGAAGGTGGACGCAGGGATTGATGCCGACAATAACCCACACTCAAAGCGAACCCGGCAGAGCCTACACCCGATGCCTCAGGACCGTGTCGACCGGAGCCAGGGCGTGCCTGGGGAAGTCCAGCGACGAATGCAGACCGCGGCTTTCCTTGCGGCGGATGGCGCATTCGGTGATGAGGCGCGCCACGTGGGTCGCGTTGCGCAGTTCCAGGAGGCTCGGCGTGATCACGGTGCGCTTGTAGAAAGCCTCGACCTCGTCGCGCACCAGCCGCAGATGGTTGGAGGCGCGACGGAGACGATCGGTGGTGCGCACGATCCCCACGAAATCCCACATGATCCGGCGGACCGTGTCGTGCAGATGCCGGATCACGATTTCTTCGCGATGCTCCTGCGTGCCCTTGCGGTCCCAGCGCCGCACCAGCCGCGAAGGCACCGGCGCCAATTTCTGGGACATCCCGTGCTCGGCGGCGCGCAGGGCGAACACCACCGCTTCCAGGAGCGAATTGGACGCCAGGCGATTGGCACCGTGAACACCCGTGTGGGCGCATTCGCCGCAGGCGTAGAGCCCGCGGATGCTGGTCTTGCCGTGGAGGTCGGTCTGGATGCCGCCGCACAGGTAGTGGGCCGAAGGCGTGACGGGAATCGGTTGCCGGTCCATCCGGAATCCCGCTTCCAGGCAGCGCGCGTAGATGTTGGGGAATTTCTTCTTGGCGTGCGAACCGAGCGCCGTCACGTCCAGGTAGACGCACGGATCGCCCAGCGCCTTCATGCGCCGGTCGATGGCGCGCGTCACGATGTCGCGCGGCGCGAGATCCTTGAGCGGATGCTCGTGTTCCATGAACCGCTCCCCGCGGCTGTCGACAAGCACCGCCCCTGCGCCCCGCACCGCCTCGGAGATCAGGAACGACGATCGCACGGGATCGAAGAGCATGGTCGGGTGGAACTGGAGGAACTCCATGTTCGCCACCCGCGCGCCCGCGCGCCAAGCCATGGCGATGCCGTCGCCGGTGGACACCGACGGATTGGTGGTGTGCTGGTAGACCTGCCCGACGCCACCGGTGCACAGCACCGTGCGCGGCGAAAGCCATGTCTCGATGTTGCCCGAATCGCGATCCAGCGCGTAGACGCCGTGGCAGGTCAACTTGCCATCGTGGGACTGGGTCAGGTAGTGCTGGGTGATCAGCTCCAGCGCGATCCTGCGCTCGACCACCTGGATGTTGGGGTGCTGGCGCGCGGCTTCCAGCAAGGCCCGCTCCACTTCGGCCCCGGTGATGTCACCGGCGTGGAGGATGCGCGCCATGCCGTGTCCACCTTCGCGATGGAGATCGAACGGACTGGCCTTGCCCCCTTTGCGGGTGAAGTTCACGCCCCACTCGATGAGTTCGCGGACGGCCTGGGGACCTTCCTGCACCAGGACTTCCACCGCGTCGCGATGGCACAATCCGTCGCCGGCGACCAGCGTGTCCTGCACATGGAGCGCGAAGGCGTCGTCGGCGGCGGTCACCGAGGCGATTCCTCCCTGCGCCCAACGGGTCCCGGTCTCTTCCGCGTCGCCCTTGGTCAGGATCGCGACAGAGCCTGTCGCCGCCACGCGCAGCGCGTAGGAAAGCCCCGCGATGCCGCTTCCCACCACCAGGTGGTCGACTTGTTCGATTGGGCGTACCGTGGCAACCATCCCTTGAAAGTGGTACAACACTTTTTGTGAAAACATCAAAACTAGACCATCCACGGGCGGTCCGAGCACCTGGAAAAAGACTACGTTGCAAGATGTACGAATTGAAGCTATGCGCCGAGAGTGTCGATCCTGCGTCAGCCCTGCGCTCGATCCCGTCGGAGCGAAGCCTTGGAGAACCGCACCCATGATTTCCAATACGGCCCGTGTCGTCGCATGCATCGCTTTCGCCACCTGCTCCGTCGCCTGGAGCCAGGTCAGCATCGCCGCGTCCTCCGAATTCCGTCCGGCCATCGAAGAGATCCGCAAGGCGTTCCAGGACCAGACCGGCATCCCCACCCGCGCCGTCTACGGCAGCTCGGGGGCCATGGCCCAACGCGCCAAGGCGATCGGGACGGACATCTTCCTTTCTTCCGACAAGGGCTGGGCCGATTCGCTGGCTTCCACGCCCCGCGCCGTCGACAAGACGTTGGTGCTCGGCACCCAGCCCGTGTGCGTCTGGGTGCGAGGTTCGGTGATCGACCCTTCCTCGGAGCTCGACCACTTGGTGGAAAAGAACAACGGCGAGATCGTCATCGCCGACTCGAGCCTTTCGCCCGACGCCGTCGGCGTCGTGAAAGCGTTGCGGAGCCTTCCCAACTGGCCATCCATCCGCGGTCGGCTTGTCGTGCTCCCCGACCCTGGAACCGTGCTCGATTCCCTCGCCTCGCACAAGGCCCCGCCCGCCGAGCCGGTCGCCAAGGACGAACCCCAGGCCGATTCCACCGCCAAGGATTCGTCCAAGGTGGCGGAAGATTCCGGCAAACCCCAGAAGCCCCCCGCGAAAAGACCTCGGACGTTCGCCAACGGATTCCTGCCGCAGACGATGCTGTGGAATTCTCCCATCGCGGGGATCGGCCGCTGGGTTCCCGTGGAAGCCTCGATCATCCCCCCTCTGCGGGCCAGCGCCTTGCGGTTGAAGTCGGTGAACGCACCGCGCTCCGACGCCGCGAAGTCCTTCATGGACTTCCTCCAGAGCCCAAAGGCCCGTGCGATCCTGCGCGCCAAAGGATTCCTCCCGCCTCCGTGATCCGCATCGACAACACGGCACGCGCGACGATGCGCGCGAGGCTAACTTTCGTGCATGCGCACGCGTAACCTCCTTTCGACGACCGTTGTCGCCCTGCTGGCCTGCGGTTGCGACACCAAGAAGAAATCCGCCGATGGACAGGGTTCGGCGACCCCGACCTTCGGAGGCACGATCGTGCTGTCTTCGCGGGGAGGCCCCAAGACGTTCAACCCCATCGTGGAAAACGAATCGTCGTCCAGCGAATTCACCGGGCTCATCTTCCAGGGATTGACCGATCTGGACCCCAAGACCGGCCTGCCGCGGCCTGCACTGGCCCAAAGCTGGAGCGTCGATTCGAGCGGCAAGGTCTACGTGTTCAAGCTGCGCCAGGGCCTGCGATTCAACGACGGCAGCCCGTTGACCGCCCAGGACGTGGTGTTCACCTGGAAGGAACTCGCGTTCCACCCCAAGATCCTCTGCGCGATGCGCGACATCCTGATGGTCGACGGCAAACTCCCCGAAGTCGCGGCGCTCGACGACCTCACGGTCGAATTCCGTCTTCCCACCACCTTCGGACCTTTTGTCGCCGCCGCCGGCGGGCTGCCTGTCCTTTCCAAGAAGCGCCTGGCCGCCAAAGGGGGCGAAGCCTTCAACGCGGCCTACGGCCTGGACACCCCTCCCGACAGCCTGATCGGCGCGGGACCGTTCAAGCTCGCCCGCTACGAAGGCGGGCAGCGCGGCGTGTTCGTCAAGAACCCGTTCTACTGGAAGACGGATTCCGCCGGAAAGAATCTGCCCTACCTGGATACGCTCCTGATGACCATCGTCCAGGACCAGAAGGCCGAAGTCCTCAAGTTCAAGGCCGGCGAGATCGACGCGATGGATGTGCAGCCGGGCGATTTCCCGGTGCTCAAGCCGCTGGAAGCCGAAGGCAAGTTCAAGATCCACCGCACGGGCGCGTCGCTCAGTTCGTTCTACGTGGTCTTCAACCAGAACACGCAAACGGACAAGGCCGGCAAGCCCCACGTGGATCCTGTCAAACTCGCCTGGTTCCGCGACCGGAACTTCCGCGCCGCGATCAGCTTCGCGATCGAACGCAAGGCGATCCGCGACATCGTCTGGAACGGCCTGGGCCACGACGCCAACGGCCCGCAATCGCCCTCCACCGGGTATTGGTGGAACGCCAAGCTCCCGCCGCTGTCCCAGAATCTGGACAGCGCCAAGGCGCTTCTGGGTGCATCGGGGTTCACCTGGGACGCGCTGGGCAAGCTTCGCGACAAGGCGGGCAATCCGGTCAAGTTCTCGATGGTCACCAACGCGGAAAACCAGGCGCGCATCGAGACCGCCGGCCTGATTCGCAAGGACCTGGAGCGGCTGGGCATCGACGTCGTGTTCACGCAGTTGGAATTCAACGCGTTGGTGTCGAAACTCGACAACACCCACGATTGGGAATGCGTGATGCTCGGGCTTTCGGGCGGTGGATCGGATCCGCATTTCGGGGCGAACGTCTGGATCTCCAGCGGACGCACCCACATGTGGTTCCCTCGCCAGAAGAACCCGTCGACGGCGTGGGAAAAGGAACTCGACAGCCTGGTCGCGGCCGGTGTGAAGCAAGTTGACACCGCCTCGCGCAAGAAGACCTACGACCGGCTCCAGGAGGTCGTGCGCGCCGAGCAGCCGTTCGTGTACCTGGGGCACCCCGAGGCCATGGGCGCCATCCGCGACAAGTTCGGCAACGTGGCCCCGACCCCGCTGGGCGGGATCCTCCACAACCGCGACGAGATCTACCTCCGCAAGTGACGGCTTTCGTCTTCAGGCGACTGGCCGCGATGATCCCGATGCTCCTGGGCGTCAGCATCCTCGCGTTCGCCCTGCTGCAGCTTTCGCCCGGCGACCCCCTGGCCGCCCAGCGCGGCAATCCCCAGGTTCCGGAAGAACTCATCCGCAGGATCGAGCTCCAGTACGGATTCGACAAGCCCGTGCCGCAGCAGTACCTGATGTGGCTGGGGAAGGTCCTTCGCGGCGACCTGGGCTATTCCTTCAAGTTCAAGCGCCCGGTCGCCGACGTGCTCGCCGAACGCATGGCCGCCACGCTCCTCTTGGCGCTGTTCAGCTCCGGACTGGCCTGGCTTCTGGCCGTGCCGCTGGGCGTATGGTCGGCGCTTCGCCGCGGCGAATGGGTCGACAAGACGGTTTCCGTCATCGCCTTCGTGGGAATGAGCCTGCCGTCGTTCTTCCTGGCCCTGCTCCTTCTGTTCGGGGCCACCATGCTTCCCGAACTCCCGTTGCTGGGGCGCATCCCGATCGGTGGTCTGACCTCGCCCGATTTCGATTCCATGGGCGTGTTCGAGCGCGGCGTGGACCTGTTCCTGCACCTTCTGATCCCCGGAACCGTGCTGGCCGTGGGGGCGATCGCCGGATTGCAGCGCGTCGCGCGCGGCTCCATGCTGGAAGTGCTCCGCCAGCCCTACGTGATCGCGGCCCGCTCGCGCGGATTGTCGGAAGGCGCGATCCTCTGGCGCCACGCGTTCCGCAACGCGGCCAACCCGCTGCTCACGCTGCTGGGGTTCGAATTTTCCGCCCTGCTGTCGGGCGCGGCGTTCACCGAAGTCATCACCAGCTGGCCGGGTCTCGGGCTGGTCGCGCTGGAAGCCGTGCGCGCCAAGGACCTGTTCCTGGTGATGGCCACGGTGATCATGGGAAGCCTCCTGTTGCTCTTGGGCAACCTCCTGTCGGATCTTCTCCTGGCCTGGAACGACCCCCGGGTGAAGCTGCGATGACGCGCCACCTCGACGCCTTCCGACGGATCCTGTCGCGAAATCGCGCGGCTTCCGCCGCGTTCGCCGCGCTGGCCGCCCTCTACCTGATGGCCTTGGCGGCTCCGTGGCTCGCGCCGTACGACCCCGACGACGAATCCCGCTCCCATTCCTGGGCGCCGCCGTCCACCATCCGGTTCGACGGAATCCGTCCCTACGTGCATCCAGTCTCGTTCACCTTCGACGACGACGCCCGCCGCGTCTACGTGGAGGACACCACCCTTCGCGCCCCGATCGGCCTGTTCGTGGGCGGCCACCTGTTCGGGCTGGTGGATGGTTCCGCCAATGCATCCGGAGCGCGCCTGTACCTGCTGGGCGCCGACTCGCGAGGCCGCGACCTGCTCACGCGGCTTCTGCACGGCGCGAGGATCTCGCTGACCATCGGCGTGGTGGGCGTCAGCATTTCCACCTTCGTGGCGCTCCTGGTGGGCGGGATCGCGGGGTTCGCCGGCGGACGCGTCGACTGGCTCCTGATGCGCGTGTGCGAGATCGTGATGCTGGTGCCGGCGTTCTACCTGCTCATGCTCCTGCGAGCGGCGCTCCCGTTGGATTGGGATTCGCGCGTGGTCTACCTCTCGATCGTGCTCATCCTTTCGTTCATCGGCTGGGCTGGCCTTGCGCGCGTGGTGCGCGGCCTGGTGCTGTCCATCCGAGAGCGCGACCACGTGGTGGCCTCGCGCGCCCTGGGCGTACCTGCATGGAAGATCCTGACTCGCCACGTGCTCCCGCACACATGGGGGTTTTTGGCGATCCAGGCCACCCTCAGCATTCCCGGCTACATCGTGGCCGAATCGGGTCTTTCGCTCCTGGGGCTGGGCATCCAGGATCCGCAGACCAGCTGGGGCAACCTGCTGCAGGAAGCCATGTCGATCTCCGAGATCCAGTTGCACCCCTGGAGCCTGCTCCCGGGGGCGTTCCTGTTCGTGGCCGTGCTGTCGTGGAACCTGGTCGGCGACGCGTTGCGCGACGCGTTCGACCCGCGGGGGGACGAATGAGCCTGCTGGACGTCCGCGACCTTTCGATCTCGTTCCGGACCGCCGCCGGGCCGCTCCACGTGGTCGATCGCGTTTCGTTCTCGGTGGAGCGTTCGAGCACCTTGGCGATCGTCGGCGAATCGGGCTGCGGCAAGTCGGTGACCGCCCAATCGCTGCTGGGATTGCTCCCTCCCAAGAAGACGATGGTGTCGGGGTCCATCCGGCTGGACGACCGGGAATTGACGAACCTGTCGTTCGAACGCTGGCGCGAAGTCCGCGGCCGGAAGATCGCGATGGTCTTCCAGGACCCGATGACCTCGCTCAACCCGTTGCTCACGGTGGGCGCCCAGTTGCGCGAAGTCCTGGCGCTGCACCAAAAATTGTCAAGCAATGCGCTCGGCGACGAAGCCGCCTCGTGGCTTTCCAAGGTCGGGCTCCCCGATCCCGTCGCGCGACTCGCCGCCTACCCGTTCGAGCTTTCGGGCGGCATGCGCCAACGGGTGCTGATCGCGCTGGCCCTGGCCGGACGCCCCGAACTCCTGGTGGCCGACGAACCGACCACCGCCCTGGACGTCACCATCCAGGCCCAGATCCTGGATCTCCTGGGATCGCTGCAGCGCGAGTTGGGCATGGGCATGGTCTTCATCACCCACGACCTGGGCGTGGTCGAACGCATCTCGGATCGGATCGCCGTCCTGTACGCGGGACGGGTCGTGGAATCGGGACCGACCGAACAGGTCTTGTCGAACCCTTCCCATCCCTACACCCGCGCCCTCCTCGATTCGGTGCCCGGGTTCCGCCCACGGAACGGTCGGCTCGCGAGCATCGGTGGCAATGTGCCTTCGCCGAGCGCCTGGCCGCCTGGTTGCCGGTTCCATCCTCGGTGCCCATCCGCGATCGAACCCTGTTCGCGCACTTCGCCGGAATCCGTCGTTCTTGGCGACCGCGCCCGCGCCTGCCACAACCCCATGGAGCCTCGCGCGTGAACCTAATGGACGTCAAGGACCTGAAGGTTTCGTTTCCCGTCGCGGGGGGATTGTTCGGGCGCCCCAAGGCCTGGATCCGAGCCGTCGACGGCGTCTCGCTTTCGCTCAAACCGGGCGAGACCCTCGGGCTGGTGGGCGAATCGGGCTGCGGCAAGAGCACCACCGCCCGCGCGATCCTGCGCCTCGTGGAACCCGACTCGGGATCCATCCTCGTCGACGGAACCGACGTGCGCACGCTGCCTCGCGAAGAACTGCGCCTGTTCCGGCGGCGCATGCAACTGGTGATGCAGGACCCCATGGCGGCCCTGGACCCGCGCCGCACCGCCTTCCAGGCCGTGGCCGAAGGCTTGGAAGTGCACGGCCTGGCGCCCAGGAGCGAATGGCGGGATCGCGTGCGCGCCTTGTTCGAACTGGTGGGACTGTCCGACGACCAGTTGGATCGCCACCCCCACGAATTCTCGGGCGGCCAGCGGCAACGGATCGGGATCGCGCGCGCCCTGGCCGTGGAGCCCAAGCTGCTCGTGCTCGACGAACCCGTATCGGCCCTGGACGTGTCGGTGCAGGCGCAGATCGTGAACCTGCTGGAGGACATCCAGGAACGCACCGGCGTGGGGTACCTGTTCGTGGCCCACGACCTGGGCGTGGTCCGCCACATCAGCGACCGGATCGCGGTCATGTACCTGGGTCGCATCGTGGAAGAGGGCCCGGCCGAAGAAATCTGTCGGGATCCACGGCACCCCTACACGCGCATGCTCCTGTCGTCGATCCCGTCGATGTCGCGAGGCCGCGAGGCCGCCGTGCCGCCGATGGGCGAGCTGCCGTCGCCGTCGAATCCGCCATCCGGGTGCGCGTTCCACCCCAGATGCCCGATCGTCCAGGATACCTGCAAAAAAGAACGCCCGACTCTGCTGGAGTCGGGCGAGGGAAGGCTCTGCGCCTGCCCGTTGTGGGCAGGAACCGCGATCTAGTTCTGGTTGATGATCACGAAGATGCCCAATCCGGTGAGGATCGTGGCCATGATCGCGTTCACCCCGGTGAGGATCTCGCCGAAGGTGGTGGGCTCGGGCGGTTTGCGGAAGGGCACGATGACTTCCGAGCCGGGGTTGGGCTTGTCGGAAATGCCGCCGTCGCGGGTCTGCACGGAACCGTCGGCGAACCGCACGTAGACGCGATCCTCGTCGGCGCTGTCGGAATAGCCGCCCGCCTGCTGGATGTACCACTTCCAGGTTTTCCCTTCGCGCCACACGATGTTGCGCGGGCTGTTCACCCGTCCCTTCACGGTCACGGTGGCCGGGCGCATGGGGATCACGATCACATCGCCACCGCGCAGGGGAAGGTCGTCGTATCCGCC
Organism: Fibrobacterota bacterium; assembly: GCA_029557215.1. Taxonomy (GTDB): domain Bacteria; phylum Fibrobacterota; class Fibrobacteria; order UBA5070; family UBA5070; genus UBA5070. The sequence continues at coordinate 11,741 of JAKPQQ010000294.1, forward strand.
CTTGTCCTTGAGCGCCTTGCGGAAATCGATCTGGATGCGTCCCGCGAGGCTGTCGCCTCGGATCAGGCGCGCGCCTTCCAGGTAGGCGTCGGGGCGCAAGCCCCCCACGCGCTCGAAAAGCGAAGAAAATCGTTCACCGGATTCCCGAAGACCGTAGCTGCCCGGACGTTCCACCCAACCGCGCACTTCGACCATTTCCAGCCGGGTGAGCAACGGGTTGAACGGCACTTCCACATGGGATTGGGCCAACAGGACATGGTCGGCGGAACGGCTTGAGAGGCTCGAATCCAACGGAAGGTATTCGACCTTGGATTTGCGCTGCCCGAAGATGGGGCTTTCCACGCGGACGTTGCCGAATTCGGCGTCGAGCTTGAATCCACCCGCCTTGAGGATCAGGTCCTTCACCGTCATCCCGGGAAGCCACACGTACGCCCCCTGGCGCACGACGGCGCCGGTGATGCGAACCGAATCGCGAAACGCCATTTCCCGTCGATCGAAGACGGTCACGCTGTCCAAGGCCTGGAGCGTCATGGACGCGGCATCGAGCGCGGAAAAACGCAACTGCTGCCGAATCCCCGATGCCATCCGACGCGACAGGAGCAGGCGTTCGGCATAGGCGTCGCGAGCGAGTCCTCCGCCCAACTCCAACAACTCGGCGGCGGTCATGCCCTCCTTGACAGGATACGCTCCTGGAAAACGGACCATCCCCGCGATGGATACGGTGGCGCTGGAGGGATCCTTGCCCGGGAAGACCTGGACGATGTCCCCATCCTTCAGCGGGGCCGGAGCCCCCGCGAGAACCTCCTGGGGCGTCGGCAGCGCGACCGCGTCCACCCGCCCGTTCTCGAACAACCGCAACACGCTCATGGGCGCCTTGGCGGTGGTGGCGTTGAGTCCACCCGCGAATCCGATCAGTTCCTTGGCGCCTTCCTTGGCCACGAGCTCGTAGAGTCCTGGACGCCCGACGTCGCCACGCACCTCCACGGTGACCCCGCGCCGCGGCACACGAAGGACGTCGCCATCCTGCAGCACGTCGCCCGCGGGTTTCTTGCCGTGGAAGATGTAGTCGTAGAGATCGACCGTGGTTTCCTTGCCTCCACGGGAGACGACGAGGTTGCGCTCGGAACCGAGATCGGTCGGCCCCTTGGCGTGGAACAGCGCGGCCAGGACCGACGTGTTGCCGGAAAGCAGGAATCCCCCCGGGCGCACGACGTCGCCGACCACGAAGACGCGCACCTGCTTGAGCTTGCCCATGGTCACATCCATGTTCACGCCACCGGAACCGAGCCCGGAATAGATGCGCTGCAAGCGCTTGCGCAGGATGCTCGTTGCCGACGCCAGCGTCTGGCCGTTGAGGCTGACGACCCCGATGCCTTCGACCGAAATCTGTCCATCCCGGTCCAGGACCAGGGAATAGCGGGCCTCCTTCTGGCCCCAGAGGGTGAGGACGACCTCGTCGCCGGCGCCCAGCTGGTAATCCGCTCCGATCGCCCCCACATGGGAGGCGAACAGGTTCGGTTCGGCGTTGCGGAAGATCTCCTGCACATAACGGCGAGGCTTCTTCAACGAATCCTGCTTGCGCAGCTCCAGACTGTCGGACTCCACGGTGTCGACCTGGACGCTTCCCTCCTCGGCGGAGATCTGGCCGATCGATCCCCGCTGCGACCGGGAGGTGTCCATCCGCCCCGTCTGGGCGACGTTCATCTGGTTCTTCTTCTGCATGATCTCGGCGACCTGCTCGCGGGTCATGCCGGGGGGGAGAGCCGCATCGGAGATGTCCTGCGACCACGAACTCGCGCAGAGTCCTGCGATCAAGGCCAGAACTGAGATCGATTTCCGAAAGTTCATCGGGAGTGGTTCCATGGGTTGCATTTCCGATCCAAGAATCGACAAACCTAGGAAAGTCTGGCCTCCCGCGACAGCGTCAGAGCAGCAGTTTGGCCACGACCCGGCGCCTGCGGGACAGATCCCGGCGTTCCTGGAGCATGGCCGCCACCCGCCGGTGTTCTTCGCCGCCCACCTCGCCCAAAGGTTCGAACCTGTCCTTGGGGCCTTCTTTCCACAGACGCCAGGCGCGTTCCTGTCCGCGGGATTTGCGCACCACCACCTGGCCTTGCGGCAGTCGGGCGAGCCGACGATCGATTTCCTCCAACTCCTGTTTCAGGTCGTCCAGAACCATGATCCGTGGCAAAAATGCATTGAAACCCCGGGGAGCTACATTCTCTGGTCCAGGTCCACTCCAGCGAATCCCAAACGGAGCCATCGCACAATGCCAGAAGATCCAGTCGAACCGAGCGAGTCCGTCCCGGAAGAACGCGTTTCGCTCCCTTTGGACGAGGACCTCGAGCTCGCTTCGGAATCGATCTCCGTGGCCCCCGAGCCGGTTTCCGTCGCCTCGATGCCCGCCGGCTTGGCACCTGCGGGCGCCGACAACGCCTACTCGGAAGGCGACGAGCTCGATCTGGACGAGCCTTCGATCCCGCGCCCCGACGACGAGATCCTGGTCGAGGCCGCGTTGTTCGCGTCGACCGAGCTCACCACCTTGCGCCATCTGCGCGAACTGGTCGATGCGACCCTGACCGCAGCCAAGGTCCAGAAGCTGGTCGACTCGATCAACAAACGCCTGACCGATGGCCGCCACCCCTACGAGATCGTGTCCGCCGCCGGCGGATGGCGCATCCGCACGCGCCCCGAGCTGTATCCGTGGCTGCGCGGCCTGTTCAAGGAGGTCCAGAACCGGCGGCTTTCGCAGGCCGTGCTGGAAACCTTGGCCGTGGTCGCCTACAAGCAGCCCATCACCAAGGCCGAGATCGAGGCCGTGCGCGGCGTGAGCGCCGACGGCGCCCTCAAGAAGCTTCTGGAAAAGAAGCTCGTGACCGTGTCGGGCCGCACCGACACCCCGGGACGTCCGCTCACCTACGGCACCACGCGCGAATTCCTGGAATATTTCGGGATTTCCAAGCTTCCCGACGACCTGCCGAGGCTCGCCGAGTTCGAAGAACTGGTGCAGTCGCGTTCGCTTCTGCCCCAGGTGGCGCCGGGTGGCGTGCTGCTCCAGGCCCAGCAGCAGGAAGAATGACCAGCTGGATCGACCTCACCCATCCGGTGCACGAGGCGATGCCGGTCTGGGAGGAATCCGAACGGGCGTCGATCACGACGCGTTGCGAAATCGACGGAGATTGCCCGGTGCGGGTTTCGTGGATCGCGCTGGGCGCTCACACCGGAACCCACGTGGACGCCCCGTCCCACTTCCTGGCCGGCGGCGCCATGGTGCATGACCTGTCGCTGGATGACCTGATCGGTCCGGCCTGGATCGCCGATACCGGAACGGCCGGGATCGTGGACGCGGCGCTTCTGGATCCGCTCGGGATCCCCCGGCAGGCCGAGCGGATCCTGTTTCGCACCTCCAACACATCCCGCGACCTGATGCGAAAGCGGGAGTTCGACCGCACCTACGTGGGGTTGGACTTGTCGGGAGCCGCCTGGCTGGCGGAGCGGAAGGTGCGCCTGGTGGGATTCGACTACCTGTCGGTCCAGGCGTTCGATGCCTCCGACGAAACCCACCGGACACTGCTTCGCACCGGAACCGTCCTTCTGGAATCGCTGGATCTGTCCCGCGTGGGAACCGGCTGGCACGAGATCGTCTGCCTGCCGTTTCTTGGCAAGGACCTGGACGGCGCCCCCGCCCGGGTGGTCGCCCGGAAGATCGCCCCTCCGGCGGGTTGAACAGGAGTCAGTCGCGTGGGCGGTGTTCCAGAGCCGGCCCAAGGAGCAGATAGAACGCTCCCGCCGCGAACGCCACCGCCGCGGTGAGGAAGCAGACCACCCGCACGCCCCACAACTCCCAGACCCATCCGGAAAGCATGGACCCGGCGATGCTCATCACGCCGCCGTTGAGCAGCGCCGCCGCCGTGGTCCCGCTGGAAATCCGATCGGGCGGGAGCAACCGCGCCAGCACCAGGCTCTGCCCCGTGAAGACGCCCACGACCATGAGCCCGTGGAGGGACTGCGCCACCAGGAGCATGGAGAAATCGGTGGCCAATCCCGCCAGCAGCCATCGCAGCGAGGTGGCGACGAATCCCGTCACCAACAGCGACTTGAGCCCGAATCTCCCCACGAAGGGGATCGCCAGGAACATGAAGGCGAGTTCGAACCCGGTGGCGATCGCCCAGGCCCGGGAAATGTCTTCGGGACCGCGCCCGAAGGGACCCGTGACGAGGTTGGCCAGGATCGTGACGCCCATGGCGTTGCAAAGGAACCCCAGACCGCCCCCGACGTAGACCACCCAGAGCCTGCGATCCCACAGCGACGCGACGACTTCCTTGAGCTTGAGATCCGACGCCCCGCTGGCGGTATCGGAACCGGCCGGAAGAGCAAGAAAAAAGGGAAGGGATGCCACCAGAAAGGCACCCATGGCCAGATAGGCGACATCCAAGCCGTCGAACCGCAGACGATGCGACAACCAAAGCGAGACGAGGAAGAACCCGAGGGTGCCCATCGCCCGCAGCGCGAAGAACACCGAGTTGCCGGTTCCCGTCCGGCGCAGCACCAGGGACTGGCTCAGTGGGGAAATGGGGCTGATGGCCACCTGGGCCAGGAAGAACCCGAGCGCGAGCATGGCGAATCCGCGAAGATGCGGCAGCAGCGCGAGTCCGACGCCCCCCAGGAGCATGTACACGGAAAGCACGAACCGGGGCGAACCGCTGCGATCGGTCCACCAGCCTGCGACCACGGGGCTGAACAGGGCGGGAAGACACCCCAGCGCCGCCACCAGGCCGATCTGGGCCGGGGACAGACCGCGGGTTTCGAACAGATGGTTGTTGAACTGGACGTTCACGTAGGCGCCGAAACTGACGAACAACCCCATGGCCCCCATGGCGTAGGCGCCACCGGAAACGCGCCCACGAACCGACGGAACGGCCGGGGCCGGTTCAGAATCCAACGGGAAGGATCCGCGGAGGATCCAGCGTCGCGGCGACCATGATCCAGGCCTCGACGATTTCCGTCAGGGCGCCCATGGTCCCCCCGGTCATCCCCCCCAGCAGGCTGCGGATGCGGTGGACAAGAAGCAGCACCAGGATCAGCCACCCCAGGAACGCGACCACGGCCCGCTCGGGGCCCAGCTGCAGGATCACGACCAGCGGGGCCAGCGCGACCACGAACCTCATCCACGCCCGTTTTCCGGTGAAGGCCGTCACCGCCACGCCTTCGTCCTTGGCGTACGGCGAAAGCGCCGTGGCCAGAAGCTGCGACGAGCGTCCGAACACGGGAGCGGCGAACAGGGCGACCGCGGCGCGATCCACCGGCATGTTGTCCAGCGCGATGCCTTTGGTCGCGAGCACGGCGAACACCGCCGTCATCCCCAGCGGCCCGATGTGGGGGGTGGTGAGGATCTCGTGCATGCTCGCGCGGGATCGCCACGAAAGCAGAGCTTCGGAGGTGTTCGCGAGCCCGTCCAGGTGGATTCCCCCGGTGATCCAGGTCCACGCCAGGATCGTGGCCAAGGCCGCGACCTGGCGAGGCGCGATCGATTCCGCTCCCCACCAGGAAAGGGCCAGGAACCCGCCGATGAACAACCCCACCACGGGAAACCAGAAAACCGCACGGCGCAGGTCGTACTGCCGCTTTCCGGGAAGCCGCAGCACGGTGAGGTAGCTCAGCGCCGTGGGCAGGCTCATGCCTTTTTCAGAGCCTCCACGGCCTGCTTGATCCGCTCGGCGTCTTCCTTGCGGCACACCAGGGTCGCGTTGGGCGTGGTGACCACGATCAGGTCGCTGACGCCGATGCAGACCACCTTGTGGCCTGCCTGTTCCGACACCACGATGTTGCCCGAAGCGTCGATCGGCAGGAGGTCGGTCTGGGTCCAGTTGCCCACCGCGTCCTTGGGCAGGACCTGTTCCAGCGCGACCCAGCCGCCCACGTCGTTCCAATCGAAGTCCGCCACGGTGCAGCGCACGTCGGAAGCCTTTTCCATGACGCCGAAGTCGATGCTCACCTTGGGCAGCGGCTCGAAGGCGGCCTTGAGCGCGTCGTCGAATCCTGTCGTCCCCCATGCGGCGGCGGCGCTCTTCATGGCCGCGTGGTGGGCGGGAAGATGCTTCTCGATTTCGGCCAGGATGTCCGATGTCCGCCAGACGAACATCCCCGAGTTCCACATGTGCCGACCGGACTTCACGAAAGTCTCGGCGGTGGCCATGTCGGGCTTCTCGCGGAAGGCGGCCAGCTTGTGGATGGCGGCACCGCGGCGCTCACCGGTCTTGTCGGCGACTTCCAGGTAGCCGTAGCCGGTGGCCGCGTGGCGCGGCTTGATGCCGAAGGTGTACAGGCCGCCTTCGGATGCGGCGGCTTCGGCCGTGGCCAGCAGCACTTCGCGAAAGCGCGAGGCGGGCTCGATCGTGTGGTCGGCGGCCAGGATGGCCAGGACGGCCCCGGGCCATTTCTTGTCCACCAGGGCGGCGGCAAGGGCCACGGCGCCCGACGTGTCGCGGGCCATGGGTTCGCCGATGACGTTTTCCGGCGGAAGTTCGGGCAGCTGTTCGCGGGCGAGGGCGGCGAAGCGGGCGTTGGTGAGCACCAGAATCCGTTCCGGGGGCACGAGCCCTTCCAGACGATCGCGCGTGACCTGCAGCATGGTCCTGGAACCGGTCAGGTTCAGGAACTGCTTGGGGCGTTCTTCGCGGCTCATGGGCCAGAACCGGGTTCCGGAGCCTCCGGCCATGATGGCGACGACGAGATTCGATGCGACGTCCATTTCTTGACTTCCTCGGTATGGCTTCTAAGCGACGTTTACAGGGTTTGCGGAATGGTCCAATGTAGCCACGCGCCAAGGCATTTGCTCGAGCGCGCGGTAGGGCACCACCCCGTCGACGATGTCGGGAACCGTCCAGGGTTCGCGACGCAGGGTCACGGTTCCGTGGTTGCGCGGCAGGCCGTAGAAACCGGCACCGAACTCCGAGCAGAAGGCATCCAGGCGATCCAGATGCCCGGCGCGATCGAAGACGTCGACCAGCCCTTCCAGCGCCACGGGCATGGAATAGACCCCCGCGCAACCGGCGGCGCATTCCTTCTTGCCTTTGTGGTGCGGCGCGCTGTCGGACCCGAAGAAGAACTTGGGATCGCCGGAAAACGCCGCCTCGCGCAGGGCGTCGCGGTCGGACGGACGCTTGGCGATGGGCTTGCAGAACAGGTGCGGCTTGAGATTCCCGCCGATCACGTCGTCGAGGGTGATTTCCAGATGGTGCAGCGTGATCGTGGCGGCGACGTTGGAGCCCAGTGCACGCACCCGCGACACGGCTGCGGCCGTGGACACGTGTTCCAGCACCAGCCGAACCCCGGGGAACCGCTGGGCCGTTTCGGCGAACTCGTCCAGGAACCGCTCTTCGCGATCCAGGCTGAACACGCCGGGCTTTTCGCCGTGGCAGCACACCACCAGGCCCAGTTCTTCCAATGCAGGCATGAGCGGCCAGATCTGGCGCAAGTCGGTGATGCCATCCTCGGAATTGGTCGTGACGCCTTCCGGATAGACCTTGCCCGCGATCGCACCTGCCGCCTTGAGCGCCGCGAGTTGGGCGGGCGTGTGTCGCGGCAGCAGCTTGAACGCCATCAACGGTTCCATCCCGGGCGCCGCCTCGAGGATGCCCGAGCGGTACTTGGCGACGTCGGCGGCCTCCAGGATGGGAGGCACCAGGTTGGGCATGACCAGCACGCGCGCGAACACGCGGGACGCTTCCCGGGCGTAGGCGCCAAGATCGGCATCCTGCCTCAGGTGCACATGGAAGTCGTCGGGACGACGCAGGACGAGAGTGGCAGCCTGGGACATCAGAACCGCCACCCGGCCGAGCCGTAGAGCCCGAAGTCGAAATACGCCAAGGACGACGGAATCCGGATGGAAGAAAACACGCCGCCTTCGAAGATGGGGCCGGATTCCGTCCGTTCGGACCACCGCAACCCGGTGCGGGCCTCGGCGCCCAGGTAGATCCAGTAGTCGATGGCTCCCACCAGAGTGGATCCGTCGGGATCCTTGTGGACGCGCCGGAAGCGCTCGGTGCCGAACAATCCGCCCAGCGAATTCGTGGTGGCCCAATTGCTGCGCCCGTCGTCCAGGCGACGCCACCAGGTCATGCCACCGGCCAGATCTCCGGACCAGACCTTGGTGAAATCGTCGTCGTTCCAGAGCCCACGGAAGGTCAGGCCGCCGTAGTAGCCGTGGAGCCAACCGGTCTGCGGCTCCATGTGCTGGGTGTAGCGCAACCCCATGGTGGGTGCGTTCCATCCGGGTGCGGCCAACAGGCTGATCGAATGCTTCATGCGCATCGGAAGCGAATCGCGCTGGCCTCCCTTGCGGGGATCGGCCCAAGGATCGAACTCGGGCGCGGCGGGGGTCGCGGCACCGGGCACGGGTTGCATGTCGGCTCGCACCATGGTCAAGGCGTCGCGCAGCGAGCTCGCCAGCATGGCCGATTGGTGCGCCGCGGTGGTCACGCCCTTGCGCTCCGAACGGGCTTCGGGGACCAGGACCACGCCAGGACGGGAACTGTCGATCGACACGACCCGCACCCGCGCCAAGGCATGGAACGGATCGGGTCCGTCCACGGGCTTGGACCAGGTTTCCAGCGAAAGGATCTCCAGGCGCACCGGCAGGGCTCCGGCCGAGGGCCGCAGGCGCTTGCGGCAGTAGGCTTCCACTTCCTGGGCGACGGACCGGGGCGTGCGCAGCGGAGCGCGTTCTTCGAACACCCCGATGGTGGTCACTCCGATCCCGCTGGGATCCAGACTGGCCATGCGGCGGGAGTCGCGGACCTCGGACACGGAAAACGGCACTTCCACGACGGTGGTGTCTGCGGCATCGCCGAAGGGCACCACGACGGGCTCCGTTTGGACAAGAAGGCTTAGGCAAAGGGCGAGCATGATCGATGACCTCGGTGGATGATTCTTGGCGCCTAGTATGATAGAATCATGCGATGAGGGAGACCGTGGAACACCACGTCCGATTGCAGTCGAAATGGTCGAGCCAGGAGGCGATCGACCGGCTCGAACACGAAGCGGAGCGCATGTACGCCCAGGGCTGGAGCTACTCCGGCTCGCACGTGGACGCGCTCCTGGAAAACGTCGTGCTGTGCTTCGAGCGGCAGGTGAAGGAGATCTGACCTCCAGGACAGGACCACCGATCCGGCGCCCCATGGGCGGTGGATGTGCTATTCTGGTGGCATGCGACACGCCATCCTCTCCATGCTCTGCCTTTTCGCGTCGGCGCAAGGACGCGATTCCATCCTGGTCTGGCACGACGAATTCGACGTTCCCGGCCAACCCGACCCGATGCGGTGGACCTGGGACGAAGGCGGATCGGGCATGGGCAACGAAGAAGCCCAGTTCTACACCCGCAACCGTCCGGCCAACGCGCGCGTGGAAGACGGTAGAATCCCATGAACCACCAGGTGTCCTTGTCCGTCCGGCCAACGCGCGCGTGGAAGACGGCCAGCTGGTGATCACGGCCCGGCGCGAGGACACCTTGACCTGCTGGTATGGACCCTGCAAGTTCACCTCGGCCCGACTGGTCACGCGAGGCATCGCGAGCTGGCTCTACGGACGCGTGGACGTGCGCGCCAAGCTGCCGCGAGGCACGGGCACCTGGCCCGCCATCTGGATGCTGGCCGAGCGTTCGCCCTACGGATCGTGGCCGGCCAGCGGCGAAATCGACATCATGGAAGCCGTGGGGCACGAACCCGGCAAGGTGTTCGCGAACGTGCACACCAAGGCGTACAACCATGTCGACGGGACCTCCGAGGGTGCGGCGACGGCGGTGGCGGACCCCGTTGCGAACTGGCATGTGTACAGCCTGGAATGGGGACCCGACAGCCTGTTCATCGGGGTCGACGGGAAACGCTACTACCGGTTCGGGAACCAGGGCACTTGGCAGACCTGGCCGTTCGACCAGCCCTTCCACCTGCTCCTGAACCTCGCCGTCGGCGGTGGCTGGGGCGGCGCCCAGGGAATCGACACGACGGTGTTCCCGCAGGAATTCAGGGTGGATTGGGTCCGTGTGCACAAGATCGATCGCGGCGACGGCCCGTACACGCTCGTTCCCGCCGCGACAGGTTCCGGACGCGTCGCGCTTTCGCCCACCAAGACCACCTACGACGCCCTGGACACGGTGATCGCCACCGCGCTGCCCGACCCGGGCTGGGAGTTCGTCCGCTGGAAGCGCGCGGGCGCCGCGGCACGGGCGGTGGACACCCTCCTGGTGGACCACAGCGACACGCTGGAAGCCGTGTTCCTCCCCAATGGAGAGCGGATCGAAAACGGCGACTTTTCGCACGGACTCGCCGGATGGTGGGCCTGGAACGACGCATCGGTTCCCACCACGATCTCCGTCGTCGACGGCCAGGCATGCGTCAAGGTGCAGGCCGCCGGTGAATTTGACTGGAAATCCCAGCTGGATTGGCCTGGCCTCCAGTTGACCAAAGGCGAAACCTGGGAGCTGTCCTACCGCACCGACGCCGTCGCATCGCGTCCGCTGGGAGTCCTGCTGGTGATGCACCACGAGCCCCACACAGCCTTGGCCACCCCGGTTCGTCTGAGTCTTCCCGCCGGAGCATCGAATCGGACCCATCGCTTCGCGATCCAGACCACCGATTCCCTGGCCCGCCTGGAATTCGACTTCGGCACCGACACGACCTCGTTCTGCCTGGATTCGGTGTCCCTGCGACGGATTTCGCCCATCAACGCGGTCCGCCCTCGCACCTCGAAACCGCAACGCGCAGTGCGGCCACCCCTGGACGCCTCGGGACGGATCCTCCCGGACCGCGAACGCGGCGCCTTCACGGTACGCCTGGCGCCCGACGGCACCTCCAAGCGCGTCTCGTCGCCCTGAGGCAGGCACTTGGAAGAACTCCTATCCGATACCGACCACCGCGGAGTGGTGGTCGCGGGTTGCGACTTCACCGGCCGCATCGCATCGGCCGTGGCGTTCAAGGACTGCCGCCTGACAAAAACCGTTTTCGCACGCACCCACCTGCGCGGGCTCGATCTGGTCGGAACGACCCTGGAAGGCTGCGATCTGGCCAACGCGGTCTGGGAAGGAGCCCGCCTGGACGATGCGCTGTTCGTCGACTGCCGCCTGACGGGGCTGGACCTCTCGCAAGCGAGCGTCCAAGGGACGGAGTTCCGGTCCTGCGAGATCTCGATGGCCAATTTCCGCAACGCGGTCTTCAAGAAGACGAAATTCGTCGACTGCAAGCTGCGCGGCACCGATTTCCAGCGCGCCGACCTGCGCCAGGCCGTGTTCCAGGGATGCGATCTGCGCGAGACCCAGATGAGCTTCGCTAAGCTGGACGGCACCGACTTGCGAGGCTCGGACATCGCCGGTCTGCAGGTGGGCATCGCCGACCTGCGCGGTGCGGTGGTCGAACCCTCGCAGGCCGCCTACCTGGCCGGCCTGATGGGGCTGCGGATCGCGCACTGAGGCACGGTGTTCTATGGATGATGCCCATTCGGGCTCCTCGAATCGCCGTAGGTTCTATGCATGAACATCTCCAATCAAGGCATTGCCTCCAACCTGCTCTACGGCATTCTGCTCTGCACCGCTTCCAGCCAAGCCATTCCTCTTCACAATGGAAATTCATGGAAATGGGAAGTGACCGATTACGGCGCTAGAACCTCCGACACCGTAGAAGCTTCGATCGTCGATTCCGCAGCAACCGACTCGGGGACGATCTGGACAATCCTCCGCAAAGACACCCTCGACCACCTCCAAATCCTCCAAACCAAGGAAGGAATCCAGGGCTGGCTTCATGGCAATGGCTCTTTACCATGGGAGCCTGCTCCTTACGATTCTCTCCGTCCCAGCCAATTCGAGCCCTGGGGGATCCAGGCTTGGCGATCATCGATTGTCGAATGGGATTATTTCACCGGAACGTCATCTTGGCTGAGTATGAGTTCCGTGTTTGGTTACCGTTTTACAGTGACAGCTCCAAGCTGCATTTGGTCCGATACACTCGGTGTGGAACGCTTTCGATTTCGAAACCACGACTGGAGATTGATTTCATTCAATGGAATACCAACGAACATAGCCAAAGATTCGCTATTCATTCCAGATTCAGGAAGCGCGTTCGAATGGGATTACAACCACCAATCCAATTCCATTTCCAGATCCAATTATAGTTATGCCCCAGTACGAACCGTAGACTCCAGCTTCAGATCCGACTCCCTACACCTTCGATGGGAAATTTTAAGCAACGCCCGAGATTCGGCCGAGTGGTCCATCGTGAGAATGCGAGCCCGCAAAACATCCAAGTTTGGAACAAGCGATTCCACCTACGATCTGTACCTCAACAGATGGACAAAGGAAAGACGTCCATCGAGCTCTCTCGCGGGAGAATCTCCGGATGCCGCATGGTGGAAGGATTGGACAGAATCGGTTAACGACCAAGAAGCTCGCAGAGCACATTCCGAACGTTCAACGACCGTCAACCCACTTGACGCCAAGTCATTCAGCTCAAGCATGATGAGCATTTTGCCAAGAAATAGAGTCCTAGCCTCATACACCACGAACTACGAATCAAGCCAGCAGTATTACAGCAAAAGTGATTTGATCACCTACACCCTGGTTTCCGCCGAATCCCCACTTATCCTGGCCACCCGAAAACAGAATGGGCGCAATAACATCCAAGAACTGTCAGACCTGATCAAAAAGTACCCTGATCTCGAAATCCGCTGGATGGACTGCCAAGGCAAAACCGGTTCCGTCCGGGCACGAGCGCTTGACAAGACCGAATCCCGAACGAGAATGGCCCCGATCTACTTATTCGCCACGCTTCCAAACGGGACTCGGTGGACCGGAGCGACGACAGGATTCGTCAGAAATTAGCCCGACCATCGCAAAGTGCGATCGCTCACCCGCAGGTGATAACGCGAGGCAGACCACCTCGGTGGCGTCCATCAATGACCACAGCCTACCTGGCCGGCCTGATGGGACTGCGGATCGCGCAATAAGCCACCCCGCAGCAGGCTGCGGGGTATTTCTTTAGCCAGCGATTTCGGGTCTACGGAGCAAGCGGCGGGGAATCAGACCCGAAATGATCGACGCACCCAAGTCAGAATCCGTCGCGCGCCTTCCCCTTCTTGTAGACGTCCACCATCTTCCCGAACGCCCGGTCCTTCTTGCGCCGTTCGGCGACCGATGACTCGAAATGGGCTCGTTCCTTTTCCATCTTCAGGAAGCTTTCGTACGAGGCGGTTCCGATCTCGCCGCGGCGGACGGCATCCAGGACCGAGCACCCCGCCTCGGTCGTGTGCGTGCAATCCCTGAACCTGCACGCCCCGGAAAAGGCGAGTACATGATCGAAGGTGGCTTCCAGCCCACCGCCGGAATCCACGACGCCCACCTCCCGCATTCCGGGGTTGTCGATCAGGAGCGCCCCTCCTTCCAGCACGAACAAGGCGCGGTGGCTCGTGACGTGGCGCCCCTTGCCGGTGCTTTTGCTGATCGCGTCGGTGCGCATGCGGTCGCCTCCGCACAGCCGATTCAACAACGTGGACTTGCCCACCCCCGACGACCCGAGCAAGCAATAGGTCCGCCCCTCGGCGATCATCGCCTGCAGCGGCGCGTATCCTTCCGCCGTGCGGTCGCTGACGGCGACCACCGGCACGTTCGCGATCCGGCTGGCGACATCCGCGAAGATCCCGGAAAGCCGCGATTCGTCGATCAAGTCGGTTTTCGCCAAGACGACGATCGGATCGACCTTCGACGAACGGCAGATGGTCAGGTACCGTTCCAACCGGGCGAGATTGAAATCCCTGTCGACCGCCTGGACCAGCAGAGCATGGTCCACGTTGGCCGCGACGATCTGGATTTCGCCAAAGCCGCCCACCGCCTGACGCGAAATCATGGACGATCTGGGCAGGATCCCGTGGACGATCGCCGTCCCCGAATCGTCCACGTTCAAAGCCACCCAATCGCCCACGGCCGGGAAGTCTTCGCGGCTCTTCGCCAAAAACCGCAGGCTCCCCGAAACTTCGGCCTCGGTATCGCCGGATTCCGTCGCCACGACATAGCGTTCCCTGTGTTCGGCCACCACCCGCCCGATCGCGAATTCCTGCAGGCCGAGTTCCTCGCGGGAGGCTTCGATCCCTGCGTGATAGCCGTAGGATTCCAACCTCATGGCACAGGCTCCTTGTGCAGAACGAAGAACGCGTACCCGTAGCTCTTGGAGTACTTGCGGAACATGTCCACCTCGGCCTCGCAACGGGCGTAGACCTCCTGCGCCTCGCCCACCCCGGCGTTCTGGATCTTCAGCTCCTCCATGCGCGCGAGCATCGGGACGTAGTAGTCGTCCCACCAGGAACTGTCGGGCAGCACGAAGCTCCCGACCACCTCCCAACCCGATCCCGTCGCGAGGCGCCGCACCTCCTCGATGCCGCGCACGTCGGGATAGACCTCGTCGAACCAGCGGCGCAGCTCCTGCGGAGGATCGGATTCGAACAGGCACATTTCGGTGAAGGCCAGGTACCCCCCCGGCGCCACGAACTTCCGGAACTCCTCCAGACCGTGCGCCAACCCCACGATGAAGATCGACCCTTCGGCCCAGACGAGATCGAAGCATCCGTCGTCGAAAGGCATGTCGATCATGGACAGTTCGCGCGTCTGGATGTCCAGCCCCTCGTGCACGGCGTCGCGATCCAGGTGGTCGAGCACGGGCCGGTGGTTGTCGATCGCCAGGATCGTGGTTCCCAAGCGGCGCGCGAGGATCCGCGTCTGCTGGCCGCGCCCGCAGCCCACGTCCAGGACCCGCGGCTTGGGTGGCAGATCCTTTGCGAGATCCAGAGCCTTGTGGGTGGCTTCGGCGCATCCGGGACCCTGGCGCGGCAGATCCTGGAACAGCTCGTAGAAGTATCGCATGGCTTCCCCGTTTTCTTCGACGTTTTTTGTCAGCATCCGGACCTGGAGCGCCTCCTTCTCGGAGAGTCCCAGGCCAAGCAGGAAGTCGTGGTGGGCCTGCGAAGATCGGCGCTCGAACTCCAAATGCCAGCGGCGCAATGCAGCCTGGTCCAGACCGCAGGCCTTCTGCAACCCCAACCACAATTCCTTGTCGAGCCCCGAGGCGCCGGCCGCGGCTGTCCGGAGCATGCCGGTCAGCACCCTCTGCTGGGACCGGAGTGCGGCCGTTTCACGGTCGATCTCGCGCAGGCGCCGTTCCAGGACATCGGTTTCCTCGTCGGTGCGATCCAGGATGCACGCGATGTCCGACAACCCCAATCCCGCCTCGCGGTAGAGGCGAATCCGTTCCAGGCGGGCCAGATCCTGTTCCGTGTAGACACGGTAGTCGGAGGCCGTCCGCGCTCCGGGGTGCAGCAACCCGATCCGGTCGTAATGCAGAAGTGTCGAACGCGCCAGCCCGAAGCGCCGCCCCAGCTCGGTGATGCGGAAGGTTTTCATGACCACCAACCTAAACCGTGAAGCCGTAGTCGGGTCAAGAGGGTTGCAAGAAGAATCGAGGGCCGACGTGGCGGCGAACCCGCCGGTCGGCGAACCGCGAAACCCGATGGTCCCAACCGCCTCAGGGGGCGGGCTTGGCCAGCTCCGCCTTGATCGCTTGCAGCACCGCCGGGTCGTCGGGTTTTGTCTTGGGCGAGAACCGCGCGGCGACCTTGCCGTCGCGACCGATCAGGAACTTCTCGAAGTTCCAGGAAATCCCCCCCTTGCCGGCGGGTTGGGCATCCTGCGCGGTAAGGTATTCGTACAACGCCGCCTGGCCTTTGCCCTTGACATCGATCTTCTCGAACATGGGGAACGTCACGCGGTACTTGATGGAACAGAACTGCTTGATCTCCTGGTTGGACCCCGGTTCCTGCCAAAGGAAGTCGTTGGACGGGAACCCCAGGACCACCAGCCCATTGGCGGAATCATCCGCCCACAGCTTCTGCAATGCAGCGTACTGCGGCGTGAGTCCGCACTTGCTGGCGGTGTTCACGATCAGCACCACGTTGCCGCGCCAACGGCCCAGGTCGATTTCCTCCCCGTCGATTCCCTTCATGCGAAAATCGAGCGCGTCGCGAGGGGTGGCGGTCCCCGCGCCCGCGATGGCGGTGGCCGCGAGCAGACCGGTCATGCCGATCGGAAAACCCTGGAACATGGTCAGCTCCTTGGAACAGGTGGTGGCATCAAGCTACCCGGCCGTCCGGCGATCGGCCAGCGGCAGCGACGGTTCAGCTCCAGGCACACGGCGTTTTCCAACATCCCCGAAACGACCGAAGGATGGTATCTGCGCCATGCGGTGCGCAACCCCAGGTCGCCTGCGGAACTTTTCGCCATCAAATCCACAATTAGATCCGTTGTATCCGATCTTCCTGCGCATCGAGCACCCCGGCGCAGCAGTCGGCTCAGACGCTCATCGCGACTTGCGGAAACGCCCGAGGATCGTGTCGGCTCCTTGGAATATGGGCTTCTGGATATTCACGATGCACTCGGACATGATCGTTCCAACCGAACGCGAGACACAGAACGAAGGCCAGAATTCGACAAGAGAATCCGATTTGACCCAGATTTTCCCGGCCTGGGGAATGGCTTCGGGAAGGAATCCGGACGAGACATATTGACCGAAGGATTCGACCGTGATGGAATATCGCCCCGTTGGTTCGACGACCATCCTGGAAACGGCATTCAGGGTGGCATTCGTATCCAGGTAGGTTCCCTGCAGCATCGAGAGCAAGGTCGATCCATCTGGGAGAGGGGGGATTTCCTGCAACGCTTTCTTCGAGGAGCTACCCACCAAGGAGTCTTCGCCATGCATGATCGAGTAAGGATGGATCGGCATCGTGAATTCCACCGAGGTTGCGCCAACCGGGAAATTGAACTGCTTGACCGCCTCGATGCCACGGGTCCTCAGCAGGAGCGTGACGTAGACCTTCAACCCGGAGCCTTCGGATGTGTAGGGAACGTAGAACTCCAGCGAATCCGAATCACCCGGGTTTACGATGGGAAAGACGAGGAATTCGCATCCTTCCAGCTTCGAGCTGTTGTCCGTGATCTTGACCCCGATTTGCTCGAACTCCTCAATCCCGCGATCCTTGAACACAATCGTCACATGTGTGCTGTCCAAAATGGGAGCAGAGTCCTCGGCGGGTGACGCCACGTCGGAACCGCCTTGGCATCCTGCCGCGAACAAGGAAAAGCCCAGCGCGACCAATCCGCGCGCATAGCGGGAGACTCGCTCCCAATCCGGGGATTCGGTGCGGATGCGACGAACAACTTCGAGGAAATCATGCATGGGGAATCTCCATTTGGAGGAAAATCTAGACAGGAACCCCACACGCCAGCAATTGTTCTTGTAAGGCAACTCGATCGATCGATCACGACTTCGCTTCGGTGCCCCAGCACGAATCCGCGCTTCCAGCTCCTGCGCAGACCACACACCCATGGTGAGCCGAATCCACCCTTTCTTCGCCCCCGATTTCCCCGTGCATTCTCCCTAAGTTCCCGCAGCGCCGGACACCAACTTCAGCCTCGGTCACTTCAACACCTCCCAATGCCCGCCTTTTGCAGGGCCGACTCGGCGCAAACGGCCAGATTCTTGCAGCGACCCGAGGTTTCGCTCGATGGTCCGGTTCGCCACCCCCAAGGAAACGGCGAGTTCGGGGATGGTGGTGCAGGGCTCGGCAGCCAACATATCCAGAATTTTCCCCGACACTTTCCCCGACACTTTCCCGGCGCCTAGCTCCACTACCTGGACAGGGACAGCGATTTTGGTCACCTCCAGCACCGATTGGTCGTAAGGTTCGAAGCTTTCGGTGATGGTCACGGTATAGCCCAGGGATTCCCAGGCATGACGGATTTTGGGAAGGCCCGATCCGGCGCGCTCGCCAAGACCCAACTGCAAGAAGAGTTGGTGCAAGGTCCGGTTGCGGCAGTCGCTTTCGCCGCCTTGGAGGGCGTGCTCGGCGGGCACGCGCAGGGTACCGGGGTTGCGGAACGAATGTGGGCGAGGTTCAGGTTCTGGAGCAGGCGCAATCTGTCGGATTCCGCATCGGGGTACTCGACACCGTGGACATCGCGCAGGAAATCGCGCAGACGCAATTTGTCGATCCTGTCGATCCCGGCCTTGGTAGGCAATTCGTCGGCCCCCTTTGTAGGGGTCGGGCATGCCCGACCCCTACAAAGGGGGCTTCGTTCTTGCGAGTTGCAATCGGACAAACCGAGCCTCGAACAGTCAAGGATTCATGAACAGTTCGACGATTTTTGTGTCGCGACTCGCACGGCGTTCCTCCAGCAGAAACGTCCACGCCGGGACCACGCGCACGGCCCCCGCCGGGGTCTCCAGCGTTTCGGACTCGCTGCGGGTGACGATGACGCCTTCCGACAGGCCGCATTCCGTCATGGCTTCGACCAAGGCCGCAAGCTCCCGCTTTCTCGTCCTCGGGTCGGCCAACGTTTCGCAGACCTGGACCAGTTCCCTTCGCGATCGGTCGCGCAGACGGATGAAATCGACATCTTTGCCGGATTTTGTCCGATAGTAGAAGATTTCGCCACCCTCCCGGCGCATGGAGGCGAACACCATGTTTTCCAGCAGATGTCCGCTGTTGGTGAGGATGCCCGAAGAAATCGAGCGGACCATGGCGTGGTCCACGCAAAAGATCTTCTTGGGGTTGGCGTTGCTGCGATTCAGCGAGGCATCGAACAGCCGCACCGAGAACAGGAAGTAGCAGTCCTCCATCCAGTCGATGTACTGACCCACGTGCGCCTTCTGCAACTTGTGCCCCTGCGCCTTCAGCGAACCGAACAGGCTGTTGATCGAATACAGGGAACCCGCGTTGTCGATCAGGTGGTGGGCGAGGTCCTTGATCGCCTTGGGGTGCGAGATGTCGTGGCGTTCGACCAGGTCCCGGTACAGGATGGTCTGGAAGTACTCCTGATGGACCTTCGTGCGCATCGCGTCCGACAAATTCTGCACTTCCGGGAATCCTCCCGACCTCCAATAATCCTCGAAAAGGCTCTGGACGATCAGGCGATTCCTGCCCGAGTACGGCGGCTTGCTCCCGACACCCTTCGCGTCCAGGCATTCCGCGAAGGAGAACGGGAACAATTCCCACGAAAGCGACCTTCCGCGCATCTGCGTGGCGATTTCCTTCGAGAGCATCCTGGCCGACGACCCCGTGATGTAGACCTCGCACTTTTCGGTGCGCATCAATCGGTCCACGAAGGACTCCCACTGCGGGATCGCCTGGATCTCATCGAAGAAGAAATGGACGGTCTCCGACCCCTTCTTGCCCGGATAGAGGGAGTAGTAGGCTTCGGCGACCAACCCCAGCCCGCGCGTTTCCAGGAAGTGCAGTCGGTCGTCCACGAAATTGATCCAGACGATGTTTTCCCGCGCCACGCCCTCGGCTTCGAGTCTCGCCATCCATTGATGCATGAAGGTCGACTTGCCACTTCGTCGCACCCCCATGCAAACCGTCGCCTTTCCGGGAAGTGCGGTGAAGTCGGCACGCCGGTTCACGCCAGAAAAGGGCTGTCGTTCGAGTCCGTCGAGCAGGATTTCCTTCAGCACGTCGATCATCGCATCCCTCTCGATTGTGCTTGCGGCCAAGGCGACAAACCAACAAATGAATGGATTTGCAACCTATAATACTACAAATCGGTCGTATTTATGACCGATTTTCCGTCGTTTTAGCAGGTTTTCAGTCCAGATGCGCCGCGTTGGACGTCGCTGCAAGTGAGCGCGATCCAATTCCAGCGAACCCAAAGCCTTGAGCAACGCCGCGACTTGGGGGGACGACATCATTTTCCTTCGGGCGACGTGGTGAGCCTGTCGGACCATCGATGGCGCGAACTCAAGTCACTGAATGGAAGCGATCCAAGTCCCCCGCATCGGATCCCAGGTTCGGTGCGACGGAAATTGCGAAACGGCATCGGAAAGGAGACAAGGCAGGAGGAATACACGGAGGCGTTCCATCACGACAGCCAGATCAACCTTTGCAAGGCTCGGCTCGCGGCGCAGGAAGCCATCCCACATGGCCACATGCGTCCGCTTGAACTCGTCGCCCAGTCCCTCGATGTCCTTCGGAACCGCGGTCTTCCGAGCGAGAAAGGTCGCCGTGATCGCACCGACAAGCTTCTCGAAATCGAACGTGCCGTGCGATGCAAGGAACCAGATGTCGTGGTAGTCCTTCATCCGGCTGTTGATCGCACCCAACTTGACCATGGCATGCAGCTTTTCGGCGACCACCGAGGCGCGCGAGTACATGCGGACTCTCGGCGGAGGGAAGGCTAGCAGCACCGGAAAATATCCACCAAAATCTGTCGGACCTCGGACGGATCGTTGGGGGCGAAGGCGAGCAAGTCGATGTCGCGGGTGGTACGCGCCGATGCCGCATCCCAGGCCCGCAGCATCATGGCCCCTTTGAGGACGAAGACCTCCCGATGGCGGGACATCCCCAACCGATACAGGAATCGTTCCATCGCGTAGTATTGGATGGTCTCCGCAACGGTACGCCCCGACTCCTTTGCGCGACGCTTCAACTGCACGAGAACCGTCGGCGTCCTGGTCGTCACAGGAGGGCCTCCAGGTAGGGCGCGACCACCTTCTCGACCCGACAGATTCTGCAATACCGCAGCAGATCGGCGGCAACGAACCCGGGTTCGCGGACCAACGCCCGCAAGGCTTCCAGGGGCACATCCAATCCCAGCTTGTTGCGGTACTTGAAGCAGTCGGCCACGGTCTTGGCCTTGCCGTAAATCCGGAGCACAGCATCGCCGACCTGATGAATTTCAACCCCTTCCGTGAAGGCCTTCCCCGATACCCGAAAGCACCGGACAGGCGGATATTCCATTGCGGGCGTCCTGGAATCGCGTTCTACGCTGATCATCACCTGGTGAGGGATCCTGGTTCCCAGTTCATGGAAGTACAATGCCGATTCCAGGCAGAAGACACAATTCGGGACGCGGCTGGCGACCACCACCAGATCATCCTGATTCGACGACACAGCGTCCGCCTTCCGGTACACACCTCGCGTGACACGTTCGACAATCCCCTGCCGTTGCCACCGCGCCAAAGTGGAACGGTGCACTCCTTGGGCCAAGGCCTGCTGGAATCGGAAAGTTTGGGGCAATTCCCCGAATGCGGCGATGGAGCCAGGAGTGTCCATATCGTTACCATATATTAATATTTGGTAACGTTTTGAACGATACTTGCCTATCCCTTTGGAATGAAGGCCGAAGCCCCAAAACCAGTTGCTGCTACTTGCTCTGTCTTGCACGACTTCGCTTCCGTGATCCGGCGCGAATCCGCATATCCAACTCTTGCGCTGACCACCCACCTTGGAGAGCCGCATCCAGGAACCGGAGTCGCTCCGGGTGGGTCGCGCAATGATCCAATAGGACAAGGTGGCATTCCCAGGGCAGCGCAAGGGCTTCCAAAGTCAAACCACCAGCAGTGGACCAGACTTCGTGAAAAGTCTTCATGCGCGACAAATTCCGGACAGAAAAGCCCAACCGACCGGCACCCCGCGTCCGCAGAGCTTCGGCGCACGCATCCAGCCTTCCGGTGTCGGAACCAACCTCCCGGACCAGCCAGGCCCCGATCGCCTCGTAGGTCTCGATCATCTTCGCGTTCACCGCGGACCAAGCCTGTTGGCGACCGTTTCGGATCAACTCCCAGACATCGTCATATTCCGTCACAACGCCATCACGTGGTGAGTCCATCGCTCGTCGCTCCATTGGTAGAGATTCATGTGGTGTCCATGGTCTCTCCGGGGCGGGTCGGAGGAATAAGGTCTCGGGCGCTCTCCCGGTGCTCTCACCCTGATGTCAGGAATTTAGAAATGGATCCGGTCGGGATGGGCGCCTCCCCGCCACTGGTTTGTGGGGACGCAAAATTTTGCGTCCCTCCACCGATTGGGCGGGGCCGGGCT
This sequence comes from Fibrobacterota bacterium, assembly GCA_029557215.1. Classification (GTDB taxonomy): domain Bacteria; phylum Fibrobacterota; class Fibrobacteria; order UBA5070; family UBA5070; genus UBA5070. The sequence continues at coordinate 33,644 of JAKPQQ010000294.1, forward strand.
GCCTGCCAAGCCTCGGCTGCGCCGGGGTCTTGGCCCTTTCGGGCGGCATCCCTGGCGCGGGAACAAAGCGGCAAATCTCAGCGCGACACGGCCTTTCCCGCCGCCGTAGCGCGGTACTTCTGGAGACGGCTGTTGGGCTTGTCGGGCAGTGTGAATTCGACCAGGCCCTGCTCCATGGCGGGGGCGAGATACAAGGCGCGGAAGCTCTTGCGATCGGACAATCCCAGTTTTTCCTGCAAGTGAGCGCGATCCAACTCCCGGGACCCTATCGCCTTTAGCAACGCTGCGACTTGGGGGGTGACTTGAGGGGCAACTTGGGGGGTGAGTGTTTGAACGATGGCCCGCAGCATGAATTCGATGAATGGCGCACAATCGGCAGCCTTGTCCGATACTCCCAAACTGGCGTAGTAGGATTCCTGGTGGTCGCGAACCACCGATTCCAATGGAAGATCGGCGAACACCGGCTTCCATTTCGACAAAGCCAGCGTCTGCCAGAGGCGCCCCAGGCGACCGTTGCCGTCGGCGAAGGGATGGATGAACTCCAGTTCGTAATGGAGCACGCAGGAGGCTACCAGAGGATGCTCCTTGGTCTTCTTCGACCATTCCAGAAGATCATCGACCAAAGCAGGCACCCTCATGGCCGGCGGCGCCATGTGGACCACGCGAGAACCTTGAACCACCCCTACACCCTTGGAACGGAATCGGCCGGGACATTCGACCAGTCCTTCCATCAGCACCCGATGCGCTTCGAGCAAATCCTTCCGCGAAGCAGGATTCCAGTTGGACAGTTTCTGGTAGGCGTTCGAGGCGTTCTTGACCTCCAGGATTTCCCGTTGGGAGCCACGCACGCGCTTTCCTTCCAGGATCGCCGTGACCTGCTCCAAGGAGAAGGTGTTCTGCTCGATCTGAAGCGTGGCCTGTATGGTGCGGATGCGATTTTCCTTGCGCAGCCTTGGTGCGACTCGCTCCTGCTCCCCCATCAAACGACCCACCGCCTCCGCGGCGTCGGCAAGAAGCCGCACGATCGTTGGCGTCAAGGTGTAGGGAGGGGTGTAGCCCATGGAGCGACTCGCAAGGTTGAAGGATCGACTCGAAATCGAATCTACAACAAACGGTTCATCTTGGGGGGTGACTTGGGGGGCAAACCGTAGCTTGATCTAGGCGAACACGAATGATGACATTTCAAGG
>JAKPQQ010000312.1 GCA_029557215.1 Fibrobacterota bacterium
ATGTTCACGGGATTGATCGAAACGGTCGGCACGGTGGAGCGGATCTTGTCGGAGGGCGCCAACAAGCGTCTGGTGGTCAAGGCGGCCGCCATCCGCGAAGGTCTGGCCGTGGGCGATTCGGTGGCCCACAACGGCACCTGCCTGACGGTGGAAAAGCTCCACCCCAACGGCTACGAGGTCGTGGCGGTCGCCGAAACGCTTTCCGTGACCACCTTGGGCGACCTGAGGTCGGGCGACGTGGTGAACCTGGAGCGCGCCCTGTTGCCATCCACCCGCATGGGCGGGCATTGGGTGCAGGGGCATGTCGACGGCATCGGCAAGATCGTGCGCGGGGTTTCGCGCCAGGGCAGCACGCGGTGGCAGATCCGGCTCCCCAAGGGGTTGGCCAGGTACTGCATCCCGCGCGGGTCGATCGCCCTGGACGGAATCTCCCTGACTCTGGAAGAAGTCGACGGGGATCTCGCCGCGGTGAATATCATTCCACATACCGCGCAAGCGACCAACATCCAGACCTGGAAAGCCGGCAAGGAAGTCAACATCGAAGTCGACCTCCTGGCCAAGTACGTGGAAAAGCTGTTGGGTGACCGGAAATAAGGCTTGGAAAGGCTTGGCATTATCTTTCCAAGTTCAGTGGCTATTCGGAGGGACTAAAACGTGGCGATGAAGCAGTGGCAGGAGATCGAGGGCGGTTGGTGCCTTCAGCGTGGCGCGACCAAAGCCGAAGTTGCCGCGAGTCCGTCCAAGATTCCAGGAAAGTTGCCGGTCGCCGGGTTCCCCTCGGTGGGTGCCACGGCGGATGCCATTCCGGCCGTCTGCCGCTGGTTCGCGACGATTCCCGCCCAGAAGGTCTCCGCGGGCGGTGGGTTCTACCTGCGTTTGACCGGCGCCAACGCCCCGCTCAAGGTGTGGGTGAACGGTTCGGTCGTGGCCTCCAACCTCCCGGTCTGGACGCCCACCGTGGTCGATCTGACCGCCCAGGCCAGGGAAGAAAAACCCCTTCTGGTCTGCCTGGAAGCCGAATCGCCTTCCACCGACACCAAGTGGGCCGCCGGCGAAGGCGAAGCCTTGCAGCTGGGGCCGGTCCTGCACGAAGTCCCCAAGATCTTCAACAGCGCGGGTCCGGTGCTTGTGGATGCCATCGCACGGGCGGATTTCCACACCGAGCGCGTGCGGCTGACCCTTTCGTTCCAGAACGTGGCGGGGGCTTCCACCGCGTTGTCGGTGCGGTTTTCCGCTCCCGATTCCCAGAAGGGCGAATTCAAGCGCGAATTCGTGCTGGCCACGGAAAACGCCGACCAGGAGTTCGAGTTCGAGGTCCCCGAGTGCAAACCCTGGACCCCCGACCACGCGTCGCTCTACAGTTTCGAGATCACCGTCGACGGCGCGCAGGCGACCAAGATCCCGTTCGGCTTTTCCGCCCTGTCCTGGACGGAAAAAGGCATCACCCTCAACGACACGCCGTTTTTTGTCCGCGGTGTGCGGTGGGATGCCGCCGGCCAAGCCGGATTCCTCAGCTCGTCCAACCCCAAGGCCGAATTCCAACGCATCAAGGAAGCCGGATTCAACACCGTCTTCCCGAGCTCGGCTCCGCTGCCCGAGCCGCTTTTGGTGCTGGCCCAGCAGGTCGGCCTGGCCGTGATCCAGAACCTGGGTTCGGGCGGTCTGGCCGATTCCCCGGCCGCGTTCGAAAACTCGCTCGCCACCGCCAAGACCGTGGTGCTGCGCCAGGAAGCCATGGCCAACATCCTCGGGTTCGTGGGCGGCGATCTTCCCGGCGGCATGCTCGCCTCCAAGGAAGCCGAATGGCTCAAGGCGCTGGTGGCGCGCCGACAGGAATCCATCCCCAAGGGCTGGCGCAAGGAACCCGCCTGCACCCTGGTGGCGCACATGGCCGGCACGCGCCTGGAAGTCGGGCACCAGCCCACGCAGGATCCCGTCCAGGCGTGCATTTCCGGAGCCAAGGCCACTTCCGCGCTGGAAATCCACCGGTTCCGCCTGCCGGCTCCGGTGTCCATCCAGCGCCAGAGCTTCCTGTCCAAGCACATGCATCCGCGCGATCCGTCGGATCTTGTCGACCAGGGATTGGGCGACGCTTTGTTCTGGAAGAAGGTCCACAAGGCCCGCACCTCGTCGGGCAAGTTCTTCGTGTCGCGCCTGGGCTGCCCCTCGCTTCTGGATCCCGAACGGACCCTGGAATCGTTGGGTGCGGAAAAGAGCGTGCGGACCGAAAAGCTCCACACCCTCGTGAAGGAGCTCCAGGCCGAAATGACCCAGGTGGGTCTCAAGGAAGTCTGGACGCCGTCCGGGTTCGCCACCGCCTGCCAGCAGGTGGGCGCCCAGGCCGTGTTGCGCCAGGCCGACGCCTTGGCGATCAATCCGCGCTGCTGCGGCGTGCTCGTGAACCAGTGGTCCGACACCCCCTCGCATTCGTCGGGGCTGGTGGGCGTGACCGGCGAACCCAAGCCCGGGTTCGAGCTGTTCCGCAAGTACAACCGCCCCGTGCGCGTGATCGCCGAAGCCGCGCTGCGCACCCCGTACATCATGCAGACCGCGGCCGTGCGCATCCACATGGCCAACGACAACGCACCGGGCGAATACAGCCTGCTGTTGCGCGTGAAGGGCAACAACAACCGCATCTGGCACCAGGAATCGCTCCCGGCGGTCAGCGAAGGCGGCGTGTCGGCGGGTGTGCGCCGGATCGAGGCCGTCACGGGGCAGGCTGCGCTGGACTTCGTGATCGAAGAAGAACAACACCTGCACGATGCCGCGCAGTTGCTGGGCGGGCACGTGTCCGAGCTGGGCGACAAGTTGCGTCATTTGCTGGAGCAAAAGAAAAAGCTGGAGCGCGAGCTGGACACGCTCAAGGCGCAGGCCGCTTCCAACGCGACCGGCGATTTGGCCGGGCA
>JAKPQQ010000316.1 GCA_029557215.1 Fibrobacterota bacterium
CCAGCAGGCAGTCCAGCAAGGCCAGCTGGAAACCCGACCCGGATCGGGAATTTGGCCCAAAGGGCACCTCCCAAAGCTGGCACCTCCAGTACCCAAACTCGACGCGATCCGGTTGGCCCAGCGAATCGGGGACGAGATCCGGATGGGGAAACACGAATCGAATCGTCCACTCCCTTCGCCCAAAGATCTGGCCAAGCAAACCAACGCCCACCCGGCAACGATCCGCAAGGCTTTTGGCCTCCTCGAAGCTCAAGACCTGGCACAACGGCAAGGACGCGTCTGGAAGGTCAAGATTCCCCACAGCGCGGCACACAACTCGACGCCGATCGTCCTGTGCATCGGCGCAGCCGACCCAAGCGGGAATCTCTTGATCGAATCCGACCGTGAATGGGATTTTTGGCGCGAGATCCAACTGGAAGCGCTGCGTTGCGGACTGGAGCCTCGACTTCTGGCCTGGAACGGCGCCCCCTTGCCTCTGGACGATCGTTGCTTTGGAGCCATCGTCTCCAATTGGCACATGCCGACCTGCGACCCCCTCCTGGACGAACTGCTGCGCGCACGACTCCCCACCGGCGTATGGACCGCCACCGAAGAAAGCCTTCCCGGCAAGCGCTATCAGGACGTCCGGGGCATGTGGTTCCACAACCTCGCGCATGGCCGCGAAACGGGCAGGATCATGGGAGAATACGTCTCCCGGTTGTCGCATCGCAAGATCGCGTGGATCTCGCCGTTCCACGGAAGCATCTGGTCGCCCAATCGGCTGGAAGGACTGAAATCGGCCCTGAAACCTGGGATCGAGATCGTCGAGGCCGTGCACGGCTGGGGATCGGAATGGGATCTGCAGGCGCAGATCGCCTGGGCGCCCGAAACCCTTCGCCGTGTCGACCTGGAAGGGCTGGACGGACTGCAGGATCCCGACGCGCTGCGCCGTCCGCTCGCCGAGGTATTGACCCGCCAGCGCAGCCTGGAAATCTTTGGACCGACGCTGGAGCACGCGCTGGGTTCGGGAGCGACGCTCTGGGTGGCAGGATCCGACCTGATCGCGCGATGGTGCCTGCATTGGCTGGCCCTGCGAGGGATCGCGGTCCCCCGCGACCTGGCGCTGGCCAGCTTCGACGACACCCGCGACGCCTCGCGACTCAACCTTTCCAGCCTGCGGTTCGACGTCCAGAGCATGGCGCGGGCGATGATCCGCCAGGTCCTGTCGAGCAGGCAGGAGCACAAGCGGGTGACCCGCTACGCGGGGTTCGTGGTGGAACGGGAGTCGACACGGAGGGCGGGGTGACGGCGCCACACCAGTCGTCGTACAGAAACAAAATACACACTTTTCCATAAAATTCCTACATACAGGATTTTTTTAATAATCTATTCCTATAATTCTCACATATGACAGCCCCAGAGGTCGCCCGAGAGCCGATTCTCGCCCAACTGAGACGCTACCATGGCAAGCCGTTGATCAAGGCTTTGACAGGGATGCGGCGCGTCGGGAAAAGCGTGGCGCTCCAGCATTGGCACCAGGAGCTGTCTCGATCGAGCCCCTCTTGCCATATTCTGCACATCGACAAGGAGTCGCCGACCTGGGACCATGTCCGCGAGAAGGCGGACTTGTGGCGTCTTGCCCATGAACTTCCTTCCGAGTCGCCTCGCGTGCTGCTTCTGGACGAAGTGCAGATGATCGAAGGCTGGGAACAAGCGCTGGCGGCTCTCCTGGCAGAGAGGTTCGAGATCGTGGTGACGGGATCCAACGCAAAACTCCTGTCCTCGGATCTGGCCACGCTCCTTGCCGGTCGCCATGTCGAACTGCCCGTATGGCCGCTTGGGTTCGCCGAATTCCTCGAGCTGAGAAGACGCAATGCAAGCGAACAGCTGGACCGCGACACGGAGTTCGCGCGATTCTTGCGGTACGGAGGCCTTCCGGCACTGCACCACTTCCAATGGGACCACGAGGTTGTCGGACACTACCTTCGAACGGTCTTCGATTCCGTCCTGTTCCGCGATGTGATCCAGAGACACAACATCCGCAACACGGCGCTGCTGGAACGCGTCGCGCGATTCGCCTTCGACAGCGTGGGGAGTCCGCTCACCACCAAGTCCATCGCGGACTTCATGAAAAGCCAAGGAATCAGGTCGGGCCAAAGCACCATCGAAGAATACCTGGGGTGCTTGGCATCGGCCTACGGAATCTGGCCTGTGCGTCGGCTCGACATCCAAGGCAAGCGCCTATTGGAATTCAACGCCAAGTATTATGCCGGCGACACCGGACTGCGCAACGCCATGGGGGGCTTCCGGGAAGCCGACATTTCCAAGACCCTGGAAAACCTTGTGTTCCTGGAATTGAAGCGCCGCGGATGCCAAGTTCATATCGGGCGGATCGGAGACTACGAAATCGACTTCGTGGCCGAGCGCGACGGAGTTCGCACCTACGTGCAGGTGGCCTGGAAACTCGAAAGCCTCGAAACCCTGGAACGGGAACTGCGCCCCTTGCGGATGATCCGCGACAAACATCCCTGCATGGTCGTGAGCATGGATCCGCATTTCAACGGCACGTCCGACGGAATCCGTCATATCCGGGCGGAGGATTTCCTGATGGGAGCGGAGTAGACCCGAGCTCGTGCGACTGGAAATCGCACCGCGACACCGTCGCGACTGAACCTATCGAGCCTGCGGTTCGACGTCCAGAGCATGGCGCGCGCGATGATCCGTCAAGTCCTGTCGAGCAAGCAGGAACACAAGCGGGTGACCCGCTACGCGGGGTTCGTGGTGGAACGGGAGTCGACACGGATGGCGGGGTGATTCCCTCACACTTTCGAATCGCCCAGTGACTCATGCCGAGAATGCCTGTCAAATCCGGGAAGCGACTAATCCTTGACGCATCGGACCGCGCCGGCCTCCTGATCGACCGAGACCGTATTCCCGTACTGAAGTCCATACAGCGTCGGCTCCGTGATCTGATCCCCGTCAACGGGCAACCACACCCAAAGCTCATCCCCGTACATCGCGTAGTAGCCATTCGGAAGCACGAAATTCCCATACCTCCCCGAACCGGGGCGAACTCCAGATCCACCTTTTCCGGACCAATCCCAAGCCCCGCCAACCCGTAGGTTGTACATCGAATCCGTCACCCCGCTATCCATCGTCGAGGCGAACAAACGAGTCCATTCACTCTTCTGCGCGATATGCCAGCCTGCAGGGCAGGTACTCTGCGCCGGCGACTTCGCAGCCCCACCGACGAATGCAGTCGTCACGGAATAGCGGATTCCATAACGCTCGCAGCTATCCTGAGGACAGGCTTCCCCGGGGAACTGGATCTGGTAGCGCATGTTGCTCCTCATCCAGGTCTTCCCATCCGGCATCCGGATCGCCCGGTAGACGTTCAATTTGGGATCCATCACGGTATCGACGATGTTGATCGGAAGCCAATCCGTCCAAGCGCTGAGGTCCACGCCTCCGTTGGCGGTTCCGCCATTGTCTTTCACACGGAACCGTACCTTCAAGGAAACAGTGGTATCCACTTTGATGTTCCCCGTCAGCCTTCCGGAAGCGTCCACCACCAACTTGGAGACAAACTGGGTGTCGGCGAGATCGAAGTTTTGCACTTCCCATGCGCCAGTTTGAACCCCATCACCGATACCCCAATCGGTGACTTTGACCACCGATCCAGAAATCGTCCCCAGATAGCTCTTCGCGGAAAGCGAAGTCGCCGTCAACGCCGCGGTCGGCGCGCGGTTCGCATGGAACAGCGTGAACGCCTTGAGGCTCGCGACCTTGTCGTTCTTGCCGACCACCTGCGCGCGCACCTGGGCCGTACCCGACGTTTTCTGGACGAAGCTCCCGGTGAACGGCGTCCAGGTCTTGCCGTCCAAGGACCAGGCAAGGGAGGCCCCGGTTTCGGATGTCGCGGCGATCACCACGGAATCGGGAAGGGTGCCGAGCGTATCCAGTCCGTAGGAAAGAGTCAATGCGGCCTGCGGCCTGCGCGCGACCACCACCACGCTGGAATCCGATCGACCGGTGCTGTCCTCTGCCCGCAGCAGGACCTTGGTGCTCGCTCCCGAGAGGCTCGCCGTGTAGGTGTAGCCGCTCCCGGTTTGCTCCAGCGGTTCGTCTCCGATCCAGACCGACTTCGCGCCGGTGATCTTCCAGGAAATCGGGAGACTCGTCGTCGAAGACCCCACGGTGGTATCGCCAGATGGCGACAATTTCTGGATCACCAGGGGTTGGTACCGGTGGATCAGAACATCCTTGGATGTCTCGATCTTGGTCCGATCGGTTGCAGTCACGATCACGGCGTTGTCTCCCACAGCAACCTTGACCTTGGCCGAATAGGCTCCGTTCGAGTTGGTCGCCACCATACCACCGATCTTCACCGAAACCAGACTGTCGTTGTCCGATGCCTTGCAGCTCACCACGACCTCGGCACTGTCGTACCCGACACTGCGAGATCCCGCCACCAATTCGATCGACGGCACGACCGTGTCGGCCTTGCGAGTCACCGCGATCACATCGCCACCCGACACGCCATTCTTGTTCTTCACCACGAGGATGATGGACGTCGGAACCCCTGTGGCAAGATCCACCGTCGCGCTCCATTTGTTGTCGGGCTCTGATTCGGCCTTGGCCCCGTTCACGGTGACCGACGCGGAATCGATGCCGTACGGATCGGTGATGGCCCAGCGTACCGTGATGCTCTTGGTCTCGAATGGCACCACCGTGCCGGCCTTGGATACTGGATCCACCAAGATCGTCTTGGGAGGAACATCGGTGGGAGCATTGGCTCTGGTAACGCTCCTATTGGAAACACTCGCGTTCCCCGCCTTGTCGACCACTCGGACTTCGATTGCCATCGGGGAGCCCACCACGGTCAGCGGAACCTTGCGAACCCATTCGCCGGAGGTATTGACAGAATCCGGCTTTTGTCCGGCGATCAGGACCGTGTCGATTCCCGACGCGTCGGCGGCCTTGAGCCGCACCGAGATGGCGTTCACGCCGTTCTCGACATCGACATCCGAAGTGGGGCTGATCCATTCGATGACCGGCCCGACCTTGTCGACCTCCCGCGCAAGGGAAACCGTTTCCGTCGTCGCTAGCTTGTCGCTGTTCGTCGCGCGCACCACCACGGTCTGCGCCTTGCCCGTGGGCTCGAGCTTGACCTTGGCCGACCAGGTGGAATCGCTCAACTTGTCGGCCTTGGCACCGTCGACCGTCACCGAATCGATGCTTCCTTGCGGCGTGGTGACGATCCAGGTGGTCACCACCTCCGATGTTTCGAAAGGAACGGTCGACTTGTCGGCGGGAGACAGAAGCCGGATGCGCGGCGCGGTCGGCTGATCGGGATCCTTCGCCAGAACCTGGACGGCAACCGAAGTCGAAGCGCTATTCCCGTTGCCATCCGCTGCCGTGACCACGAGCGTATATTCCCCCGGCTGGGCGCTCGACAAGGC
>JAKPQQ010000015.1 GCA_029557215.1 Fibrobacterota bacterium
CCTTCTTGAGGTTGGCGTCCAGCTCGGCGTTCATGAGCGCGACACCCGCCTGGGCGGCGAAGGCCTGGACCAGCATCTCGGACATGGGGCCGAAGGCGACCACGCGTCCGTTTTCCATCGAGTTGACGAGCTGCAGGACGCCCACGCACTGGCCGGCCCGGTCGGACATGGGCACGGTCATCATGGAGTGGGTGAAGTAGCCCGCCCGTTTGTCGAAGGATGGATTGTACTGGAAGCCGGAATCGGGGGGCAGGGCCTGCACGTCGGGGAAGTTCAGGATCTTGCCGGTGAGAGCGCAGTAACCCGCCATGCTGTGGCGCGAAATGGGGACGGTGAACCGCTCGTAGAACATGCTCATGGCGGTGCGTCCCAGGCGGGATTCGAGCGAGCGGTTGTGGGCAATGTGGAATTCCAGCTCGTCTCCGCGCCTCAGGTACAACGAGGCGCCGTCGGCGGCCGAAAGATCCATGGCTTCGTCGAGGATGCGCTCGAGCAATTCGTCGAGGTCGCGAACGGACAACAACGCCACACCCACCCGGACGAGGCTTTCGAGCTTGCTTTGCAAACTGCTGCTGGGACCTTCCATGCGCCTCATTATCTAGCATCCGTGGCGGGATTTCCGTATGGTTCTACAGGAAAGCGCGAGAAAACCGAGCGCGAAAGGAGTTCGGGGGCAGTCGGTGAACGCCACTACCATCGGGCTTGGCATCCCCTGTCATTCCCCGTCTTGACCGGGGAATCCATCCCGTCGGACGATCCGGCCATCCTGGATGGACCCCGGCTCGGAGGCCGGGGTGACGGGTTGGGGTGCCGCAATCGTGGAATCCCGCTTGCGCGGGAATGACGGGTGTGGCAGCCGCCTTCGAGAACTTCCGTGCTTTCGATTACGCGAAGGCGTTCACGTAGGGGAGCTTCTTCGCCACGGCGCGGATGTCGTCGAAGTCCCTGAGGAGCTCCGAAGTTGCATCCCAGCCGCCGGTGAGGAACTGCGCTCGCGGTCCTTCCGGAACGGTGGCGGAAAACTCCTTCCCGGACACGCGCACGGCGTTGGCCTCCAGGTCGACTTCGACCTCGGTCTTGGGGTCGGCGTCGACCAGGGCCTGGATCGCCAGCGAGTCCTCTAGGCTCACGTGGACGCAGGGCATGCCCATCGCGACCTTGTTGCCGTAGAAGATCTCGGAGTAGCTCACGGCCACGATGGCGCGTACGCCCCAGCGGTAGATCGCCTGGGGGGCGTGTTCGCGGGACGATCCGCATCCGAAGTTGGAATTGGCCACCAGGACCTTGGCGCCCTGGAAACGAGCGTCGTCGAACGGGTGGACGCGTCCCTTCGCCTTCTCGCCCGCGCGGTCGTCCTCGAAGGCGTGCTCGCCCAGGCCGTCGAAGCTCACGCAGCGCAGGAAGCGCGCCGGGATGATGCGGTCGGTGTCGATGTCGTTGCCGTACACGGGGACGGCGGTGCCCTTGATCCGCTTGATCTCGCTCATGGTTCAGTTCCCTCCCTTGGACAGGATCTGTCGAACATCGGTGATCTTCCCTTCCAGGGCGGCGGCGGCCGCCATGGCGGGGGAGAGGAGCAGGGTGCGGCCCGAGGGGCTGCCCTGGCGTCCCTTGAAGTTGCGGTTGGAGGTGGATGCCGAGATCTGGCGGCCCACGAGCTTGTCGGGATTCATGGCCAGGCACATGGAGCATCCCGCCTCGCGCCATTCGAATCCGTGCTCCAGGAACACCTTGTCGAGG
>JAKPQQ010000043.1 GCA_029557215.1 Fibrobacterota bacterium
CCCTTGCGAGGTAGCGACCATCGTGAAACTGGAACCTTTTCCGGGAACGCCCCCCACCGACCAATGCACCCCCGCGTCGTCCGAGATCCACATCGCGTTCTCCCCCAGGAAGAACCAGCGCGTCCCCTCTTCGAAGAATCCCACGCTGTACGTCTCGGGCTTGCGCAGCTTGCGGGCGCGAACCACTTCTCCCGTGCTCACCACCACGATGGAATCATCTCCGATTCCCACCAAGCCAGACGATGTCGAGGCGATGCGATTGATCCATCGGTCGTTTTCCAATCGCGGAGTCCACGTGAACCCAGAATCGCTTGACGACAGAATCCGGAACCCATCGGTGCCCCAGATTCTTCCTTCGTGCCATGTCGTCGCTTGAATGTCGGGATACCCGGACGGTGCTTCCCTCCACACGGAATCGGAGGGAGACAGACGCGACACGCCCCACAAGGTGTCGTGCGCCAGGAACACGCTTCCGCTCCACGTGACACGGGTCTGCAGGGATCCCGATCCCCGCACACGCGTCCAGGACGTTCCCGGAGAGCGCTTCCACGACACCGTGCCGGATGGCGTCTAGAGGATCATCACGCAGCTCGTATCGCCCGCTTCGAACGACATCTCCAATATGGATCCCGCTTCGAACCCCTCGTTCCAGGGGGTCCAGCTCCCACCGTTGTCCACGGTCCTCCAGAACGAGCCACCGCCGAATCCCACCACGGTGTCGCGAAGCTTGCGCGCATACACCAGACGCGTCTCGGCGGGAAGTCCGTTTTCGGCGACCGCCCAGGTCCGCCCCTGATCGCGGGACACGTACGGTGTCCAGTTGCACAGGCCCAGCCATCCTTTCGAGAGACGGGAGACTTCCGCGAGAGGTCCGGGGAACGGACTGGACATCGGAACCCAGGCGGACCAAGAGGACACAGCGAGGACAACGAGGACGGGGATGGTCTTGCGCATGTCGCAAATCTAGAGTCGACCATCCGTTCCGGGGTTCTCAACGTGGCTGCGTCTGCGCATGAAGCACGCCACGATCTCGTCGGGCAGCGGGCCCGCGCTCGTGACCACCAGCCGCGATCCGGCGCGCGTGACGGCCATGTGGAACTTGCGCGTGGCCTCGTCGCGGGCCTGGTCGCGCGATTCGGCGTCCAGTCCGGGCGATCCCTCGCGCTCGAAGATGCGCTGCGCCCCGGCCAGGAACACCACCGGACTCTCCAGACCCGTCGCCGCGTTCAGGGTGCACACGCGCACGGCGCCGTCGGCGGTATTCTCGCGCGCGTCCACGGCCCGTCCCGCGCCCAGGCGCTCCACCAATCGCTCGCGCAGGTCGCGCGCGGCTCCCCAGTCCTCGTGGAGCACCAGCACGT
>JAKPQQ010000046.1 GCA_029557215.1 Fibrobacterota bacterium
GGCGCAGCTCAAGCTCGGCACCATCGCCATGGTGCGCAACCAGTACAAGCAGGCGCTGGACCTGTTCAATGTGGTGGTGCAGTCGCCCATGTCCCGCGATCTGCGTCTCCAGGCCCTTTTCCTGCAGAGCATCGCCCTCCAGACCGTCGGCGATCTCGCCGCTTCGCAGAAGGCGCAGGAACAGCTCGTCGAGACGGATCCCGACCATCCGACCAGCGTCGCCCTCATCCAGAACCAGCTCGTGCGCATCGAAGGCTGCCTGGATTTGTCCAAACCGATGTTCTACGGATGCGCCTCCGAAGGAGAGGCCGTGTTCCGCTTCCTCGCCAAGATCCAACCCAACCGGCAGGGATTGTTCGGCCCTGTGCACGCGCGCTTCGCCGAGGCTCTGCGCCTGTGGGGCGGCATCGCCGCGGATTCCAACTTCCTGCAGACGGCTTTCCAGTTCGACCAGTACTACGCGAAGGGCAATCCCGAGATCGCGGCCGAGCTCTGGATCGTCCGCGCCCGCCACCTGCGGGATCACCGGCGGACGGAGGATGCGATCCGGATCCTCCGCCAGATCGCCGAAGGGGAAGTCTTCACCAGCGCGACCCGTGGGCGCCTCGCCGCGATGGTCGAACTGGGGCGCACCTACGCTTGGGACGGCAAACCCGCCGAAGCCGAACGATGGTTCCAGCTGGTCATGGATACCGAAGGTTCCGACGAGACCTACAAGTCGCAGGCGCTGCTGGAATGGGGGGTCGCCACCATCCTGTCCCGTCGTGACGGCAAGGCGCGCTGGCAGGCGATTCTCGATCGCAAGTCGTCTCCGTGGCAGGTCCGTCAGCAGGCGGCTTTCCTCAAGGGAGATCTCGATTCGGCAGGTCTGTATCGGGCCATGAACACTCCGGAAGGCCTCAATCCCGATTTCACGCTCTTCCTGGCGCTGGGTGCGCTCCAGAAGGGCGATCTCGTCCGTTGGCACCAGAGCGTCGACGAACTGGTACGGCGCTATCCGTACTCGAGCGGCCTCTGGGACATCCGGCGTGTCGTCGAGTGGGCCGAAACCCGGACTCCCCAGCCACAGGCCTATCTGGAACGTCTCCAGCAGGCTGCGGTGCGGCAGAACGGCTGACCGCGAGTCCCCAAGCGTCCGATTACGGGGTTACCTTTCCCTTTCTGTCGTAGGTGGCCAACCGCCCACGGAGGGGGAACGCATCGATCCTATCGTGAGCCAGCTTCGCAACGCGCTGCAGGACCTCTCCGGAGGCCCTCTCGAGATCTTTGTTCCCGGCGACGAGATGGTGCTGGATCGGCTGTCCGGCCGTTTCGATCCCGCGCATGCGGTCGTGCTGCGGGGATTGCTCGAAACCGGCGAAGCTCCGGGCATGCCTCCTCGCCCCGAATTGTCGCGCACGGTCCACACGCGCTTCGATGCCCTGCGCTCCGACGTCTCCGACCGTCTCCGGGCCATCGAATCCGACATTCCCCATCGATTCTCCGCCGGTACGCTCGGGGAACGCTTCCGCGAAACCGGCTGGTACCGCCAAGGAGCCGCGGGCAACTGGGAGACCGGAGGCAAGGG
>JAKPQQ010000063.1 GCA_029557215.1 Fibrobacterota bacterium
TGATCGACGAGGAGCTGTACTGGGTGCTCCATGCCCCGCGCCAGACGGGCAAGACGAGCTTCCTGATGTCGTGGATGCGGACCCTGAACGCGTCGGACCAGGTGGTGGCCTGCTACGTGAGCGTGGAGCGCTGCCAGGGGATGGAAAACGTCGAGATGTCGATGCCCGCGATCTGTACAGCCATCCGGCAATATGCGGGTGATTTCGGGGTCGCCGTGCCGGATGCACCGCAGGTGGGTGGCGATCCTGGTAGCATCCTGACCTCCACGGTCAAGCAATGGGCCGAACTTTGCGCTCCCAAGCCGTTGGTGGTCCTGTTCGACGAGGTGGACACCCTTTCGGGGGCGACCTTGATCTCCTTCCTGCGCCAGTTGCGAGGTGGCTTCGCCAGTCGCGGTGTCGGACGGTTCCCGACGAGCGTCGCTTTGGTAGGGATGGATTCGACACTAGCCGAAATAAAGGCCGCAGGCTCACCACAAGTGAGAGATCTGAAGGACTACATCGTCCACAGCAAGGATGGGGTGGCGGTCAATCCGGGCTCGCCGTTCAACATCAAGAAGGAATCCTATACGCTCCGGAACTTCACGGAATCCGAAGTGCGCGATCTGCTGGTGCAACATACCGAAGCGACCGGGCAGATCTTCACCGAGGAGGCATTGTCGGAGGTGTTCCGCCTTACGGGTGGCCAGCCGTGGTTGGTCAACACCTTGGCGGATCTCAGCGTCACCAGGCTTGTTCCCGATGGCTCCCCGGTCACGGCCGACCACATCGAGGCGGCCAAGGAAGCGCTCATCAAGAGCCGCGCGGTGCACATCGACAGCTTGGCGGAACGGTTGCGCGACCCCAAAGTCAAGCGGGTGATCCAGCCCATCCTGGCGGGCGACAGCACGATCATCCTGGGCGAAAGCGATCCGGATGTGCAATTGGTGATGGATTTGGGCTTGATCCGCTTCTCGGATGGCTGGGAGATTGCCAACCCGATCTATCGCGAGGTGCTGATCCGCACCTTGAACGTGAACTACCAACAATCCTTTCCCGCCCCCGAGTTCAAGTGGCAGAAGGACAATGGCGATCTCGACATGGAGACCCTGTTCGACGAGTTCCAGACCTTCTGGCGTCGCAATGGCGATCTGTGGGAGCAGAAGGCCGACTACACCGAGGTGTTCCCGCACCTGTTGCTGATGGCGTTCTTCCAGCGCATCCTGAACGGCGGCGCGCGGCTCACGCGCGAGGCGGCGGTGGGACGCGAACGCATCGACATGCTGATCGAGTGGAAAGGCTTCAAGCACATCGTCGAGATCAAGCTGGTGCACCCGCGCCATGGTCGCGCGGCCACCCTGGAGAAGGGCTTGAAGCAGATCGCCCGCTACGCCGACCAAGTGGGACGCGACGCGACGCGCACGCTGGTGATCTTCGATCGCACGCCTGCCGGACGCCAGATGCCTTGGGAAGAACGCTTGCGTCGGGAGAGCCACGGCGACGTGGTGGTGCGCTGGCTGTAGGATCGGGGGAGGCGAACTCCGGCCCGGGAAGTGCCCGACAGAATCTGCCTCACCCCGCCTTGAGCATCTCCAGCACCAGCCGGGCGGCGTTGCTTGCGGCTTTTTGCAGGAAGACGGGGAAGTCCAGGTGGTTGCCTTCGCCGGATGCCGGGACGTCCGACAGGCTGCGCACGATCAGGAAGGGCACCCCGAAGCGTCGGCACACCTGCGCGAGCGCCGCACCCTCCATTTCCACGCAGGCGACGCGGTCGGCTCCAAAGCGTTCGCGGATGCGGGACACCTGTTCGGGAAGGTAGACGAACGAATCGCCGGTCCCCACGGCACCGTGGTGCACGGGCGGGATGTCGGGCCAGGCGGCCACCGCGCGTTCGAACTTCGCGCGAAGGGAGGGGTCGGCGTGGTAGACCGACGGCTCGCCCAGCATTTGGCCGAATTCGAACCCCAGCGGGGTGACGTCGACATCCACGGCGAGGACTTCGTCGGGGAGCACCAGGTCCAGAATCTGTTGGCCCACGCGCAGGCCGCCCGCGCTGCCCACGTTCACGACGGCGTCGATGGCCAGGTGGCTCAGGAGCACGGCGGTGTTCATGGCCGTGTTGACCTTGCCCACGCCCGAACGCGCCAGAACCAGGTGCTGGCCGTGGAACTCCACATGCGACAGGTCCAGCCCGTGGAACGTCTCGTTGGTTCCGGGGGGCAAAAGGCGCAAGAGAGCGTCCAGTTCTTCTTGCATCGGGGCGAGGATGGCGATCGTTTCCATCGCCAAAAGCTAGAACGCCGGGAGCGGCTCGACTTGTGGCGATGCCGCGGTCACTTGGCCGGGTTGGGCAGGGAGTCCGGGGCGGATTTTGTCGTCACGGTGTCGGCGCGTCGGGCTTGGGCCAGCTGCGCCGGGAACAGGGTGTCTTTGGGGACGTGTTTGGTGGCCAGCTCCAGCCACGCCACCTGCCCGTGGGCGTCGTTCATGCGGGAGAGCGCCTGGTACCCGAGCTGGTAGCAGGAGCGGTTGGCGGAATCGATCCTGATGCACCGCGAGACCGCGCCGAAGGCCATGGATTGCAAGGTCCACCGCTTGCTGGAATCAAGGCCGCTGGAGTTGTCGAGGATGCGCAGGTTGGCCAACGCGGCCAGCCCCAGGAGCGAGTCTTCCGACACGAAGCACATCTTGAGCGATTCGGCCATGTGGAACAGGATCGTGTCGGCGCGCGTGTCCATGTGCGCGATCGTCGCCGTCAGGCTGCTTCGCTTGCAGCTGCTCAAGGAGCCTCGGGCCGAATCCAGCGCGGCCCAGGCCGAATCGTAATGCCCGCCTTCGGCCAGCTCCAGGATGCCCGACGAAACCCTGTACTTGACCAGGAAGGAACCCGCGACGGCCAGGACGATGCACCCCACCGCGGTCAGGATCCAGAGCTTGGGACGGCGGTACCAGGGGGTGGGCTTGTCGTCCAGATCGTCCAGATCGATCGGGGCCTTGTCCTCGGGTTCGTCGAAGTCGTAGAAGTTGTTGGCGTCCATGATTGGCGAAACGGCTCCGGTCGTTGGTCGGGCTCCGGGAGTTGGAACGGCGTTCCAGGCCCGATCGGAGCAGACAAGGAACAATACATTGGCGTGGGCGACGCGTGTCGGGCGTGCCAGGCCGTCCGTGCCGTTGAAGGGAATTGGTGACAAATCGTCTCCGGTTTAGGAACGGACCGAGGCGAAGTGGAGGGCTGGAACCCGGCTCGGACTCCATCATTGAACCGTGATTGCTACACGACGCGCTCTGTCGCGGCATCTCCCTGGTCGATCTGGAAGGAATGAAATGTTTTTCGTGAAAAGGATCGCGATCCCCCTTTTGGCATCCCTGCTTGCGATCGCTCCTGCCTTCGCCGCCGAATGGCGGTTGTCGGGCAAGGTCGTGGATGCCGAGGAAGGCAACGGTCTCAAGAACGTCCAGGTGCGTTTGGCGGGCGCGGGCCTGGTGGCCACCACGGAAAAAGACGGCGACTGGACGATCGGAGCGACCTCCGTGCTGGGCGGGGTGAGATCGAACCGGGGCGCTTCCCGCAACGAGTTGCGGATTCGCGACGGGCGCCTGGTCCTGCGGCTGGATGGAATGGACATGTCGGGGCGCAGGATCGCGGTCGGAGAGCCGCGGTTCGGCGCTCCGGAGTTGTCGGCGCGTTCGGCGGCGGTGGCCATCGACACCTTGGTGTACAGCAAGGACGGCTACATCCAGAAGAAGGTGCCGGTGTTCGAGATGGTGGTCGCGTCGAAGATCCGCGACACGATCCGTCGGGTACGCTACGACGGCTGGGTGGATTCGTCCCACGCCAACCTGAAGGCCGACACCCTGAATGGATTCCTGCGAGGGCCGCGGACCCTCGTCTTGCGCTGGAGCAAACAAAGCTGGGACGCCATGATGAAGGCCATGGCGGATTCGTGCGGAGCGTTCGGGACCAAAGGGGCCGGGGGCGCCACCAGCAGGCTCTGCAGCGAAAGCCAGTACGACTACATCGAAAAGAGCGCGATGATCTGGGTTCCCGCCGACATCGAGGCCGATGGACAGGTGTGGAAGAACGTGGGGGTGCGCCTGAAAGGCAATTGGTCGCTGCGCAGCGCCTGGACCTCCAAGGACTACGCCCTCCCGTTCCGGATCAACACCGACAAGTTCGAGGATTCCCTCCCCGAAACCAAGAACCAGCGATTCTACGGATTCAAGAAGATCAGCCTGTTCAACGGCGTGCAGGATTCCACCGGAATCCGCGGGGCGGTGGCCAGTTCCATTTTCCGTCAAGCGGGCGTGGCCGCTCCGCTGTCGGTGCCGGTGCGCCTGGTCCTGAAGTTCGGCGACACCACCAAGGACGTGGGCGTCTACGAGATGCTGGAAATCCCCGACAATCCGTTCCTGAACCGCAACTTCAAGAACGATTCCGGCAACCTGTACAAGCCGTTGTCCAAGCTCGACCAGTTCGTCGATTCCGAATGGGCCGACGAGGACATCCCCGGCGACCGCGCCGACGCCAAGGATCTGATCGCGGTGATCAACGCGACCGACCGCACCACCGATTCGGCCGCCTGGCACCGCGCCCTGGAGGCCGTCCTGGATGTCGACGGGTTCCTGCGATGGCTGGCCACCAGCACGGTGATCATGAACTGGGACGCCTACGGCACCTATGCGCACAACTACTACCTGTTCAACGACGACGGGCGGTTCCGCTGGATCACCTACGATTTCGGGTACAGCTTCAACTACACCATGGGGTCCCGGACCAGCATCTGGTACGACGAACGCGCCAGCTCCTGGAGCCCGCAGGGGCCGTGGCCGTTGATCAAGAACCTGCTGGCCGACAGGAACTATTGCGAGGTCTACCGCGCCTACGCCAAGCAGGCGCTCGAGGGGCCGGCCAGCGTGGCGAACTTCCAGTCCCTGGTCGACAAGTACGGACAGTGGGTGGCCGAGGGGGGCTCCAGATCGAAAGCGGTCCAGAATCTGAGAGGCTTCATGACCACGCGGACCACCGAAGTCCAGAAGTCTCTGGACGCCAAAACCTGTCCGATCAGGTAGCGTCGGGGAAAGGTTCGGGGGCGTAGGGCCGCCGATCCAGGTGCGTTCGCCAGGGAAGGGCGCGGTGACAAACGTGTCTCCGGTTTGGTGACATGGCGTCTCCGTTTTCGGGCGAGGGGACTCGAACCGGGGTGCCAGAAATCGGGTTGCGGTCCATCATTGGAACATCGTTGAAACAACGCCTCGTCGGTACTCGGAACGTCGATGGTGGACCCGGAATGAAAGAGGTGCTCCTCGTGAAGAAGGCCGTATTCTCCTTTTTGGCATCGCTGGCGTTGACCGTTCCGGTGGCCGCCGCGGATTGGCGGTTGTCGGGCAAGGTCGTGGACGCGGAAGAAGGCAACGGCCTCAAGAACGTCCAGGTGCGTCTGCTCGGCGCGGGCCTGGTGGTCACCACGGAAAAGAACGGCGACTGGAAGATGGGCACGACGTCCATCCTGCGAGGGGCGCGATCCAACTACGACGTTTCCCGCAACGAGTTGCGGATCCGCGACGGGCGCCTGGTCCTGCGCGTGGACGGAATGGACCTGATGGGCCGCAAGGTCGCGGGCTGGAACCGTCCGCTCGGCACCGGCGATTTGGCGGCGCGTTCGGCGGCGGCGGCGATCGACACCCTGGTGTACAGCAAGGACGGCTACGTCCAGAAGAAGGTGCCGGTGTTCGAGACCGTCGCCTCGGGGATCCGCGACACGATCCGTCGCGTGCGCTACGACGGTTGGGTGGATTCGTCCCACGCCAACCTCAAGGCCGACACCCTGAACGGCTTCACCAAGGCGTTCCGTTCGATGACGTTCAAGTGGACCAAGCAGAACTGGGACCGCATGATGAAGGCCATGGCCGATTCGTGCGGGGCGTTCGGCAAGAGCGGCGGGTTCATGGGCGGTACCAGCAAAAACTGTCAAGACGGCCAGTACGACCTGATCGAGAAGACCGCCCTGATCTGGGTGCCGGTCGACATCGAGACCGACGGCCAGATCTGGAGGGACGTGGCGATCCGCCTGAAGGGCAACGCTTCGCTCCAAAGCGCCTGGGCGGGCGGGAAGTACGCGCTTCCGTTCCGGATCAACACCGACAAGTTCGAGGATTCCATCCCGACCGCCAAGAACCAGCGGTTCTACGGATTCCAGAAGATCAGCTTCTACAACGCCCAGCAGGATTCCACCAGCATCCGGGGGCCGGTGGCCGGAGAGATCTTCCGCCAGTTCGGAGTTCCCGCGCCGTTGTCGGTTCCTGTCAAGATCACGCTCAAATTCGGCGACACGACCAAGGAAGTTGGCGTCTACGAGATGGTCGAGGTCCCCGACGAGCCGTACCTGAGCCGCAATTTCCAGAACGATTCGGGGAACCTGTACAAGCCGCTTTCCAAGCTCGACAAGTTCGTCGACAGCGAATGGGTCGACGACGACATCCCCGGCGACCGCCAGGACGCCAAGGACCTGATCGCGATCATCAATTCGTCGCAACGCACCACCGATTCGGCCGCATGGCATCGCGCGCTGGAAAAGGCCATCGATGTGCAAGGGTTCCTGCGCTGGCTCGCCGCGAGCACGGCGATCATGAACTGGGACGCCTACGGCGCCCTGGCCCACAACTACTACCTGTTCAACGACAAGGGGACGTTCCGGTTCATCACCTACGACTTCGGATGGAGTTTCGATTACCAGATGGCCCAGAACGGGATCGTGTCGCGGACCAGCATCTGGTACGACGGCACGGCGGGCGGCTTCATGAACCTGGGGCCCTTCCCGCTGGTCAAGAACCTGCTGGCCGACAAGGGCTACTGCGAGTCGTACCGCAAGTACATGACCGACGCCATCGCGGGGCCCGCCAGCGTGGCGAGCTTCCAGGCCAAGGTCGACAAGTACGCGGGCTGGATCGCCAACGCCAATCCCAACACGGCCAAGATCCAGGCGCTGCGCGGTTTCATGACCACGCGTGTGCCCGAAGTCCAGGCTTCGCTGAACGCCAAGACCTGTCCGATCCCGCTGACCAATTCGACCACTCCCACCTGGCCCTGACGCGCTCGGGCGGAGCGGGTTGGACAGGACCCGACCCGAGGCGCCCGCGATCACAGGACACGAATCCCCAACGACGCCTCGGCATCCCACGCGATGCCGGGGCGTTTCCGTTCGGTTGGCGACCGCTCCCCGCGCGAGAGCGGTTTCCATTTTGGACTGCCCCGTGGAATCGCCCTGCGAGGGGATCTTCACCAATAGCCGCACCGCATGATCGCCGTGCGTGGTGAAACCCCAACACAGGAATGAACAAATGAAGAAGCAATGGATCCTGGCGTGCATCGCCGGTGGATTGGCAGGAATGTTCGCGGGCTGCGACAGCTCCGCAGGCGGGGGTTCGTCGTCGAACTCCAGCCCCATCGTGGCGGGAAGGGCCGCGTTCGATTCCGCGGGAGTGCAGGTCGTCGACTCTTCGGGAGCCGTGGTCGCCCACGGCAAGGTGGGTCAAGGCGTGTTCCATATCGGGTTGCCCGAAGGCGTGCGCTTCCCGATCCTGCTCACGGCGGATTCGGCGGGCATCAAGCTGCGCGTCCTGGTTCCCGGCGCCGATCTGGGGCGCGTGGAGGTCGTCATCGACGAACTCACCGACTCGGCGGCCAAGAGTCTTGGCGCCTATGCCCGGCCGCCGCACGGGATCGGACCCGACGCCCTGAAGGGACCGCTTGGCGAAGCCAAGGCGCGCCTGGATTCGGCTTGCAAGGCCGATTCGACCCTGTGCCCTCGGCGCCCGGTTCCCCCGGCGCGCGATTCGGCCTGCTTGGCGGATTCGACTCTTTGCCCTCCTCGCCCGGTCCCTCCGGTGCGCGACAGCCTGCGCCCGGTTCCTCCGGTGCGTGACAGCCTGCGCCCTGTTCCTCCGGTTCCCCCGGTCGATAGCTTGCGCCCAGTCCCCCCGGCTCCTCCGGTCGACAGCTTGCGCCCCATTCCCCCGGTTCCGCCGGTCGACTCGGTCGTGATGTAGTAGGATTCCTTTTCGCTTCGATGTTCGCGCCGCCATGCACGGGTTCCGGAGGTGTCGCGGACGTCGCCAGTTCGAAGGCCGTTCTTCCCGGCGACGGGCAAAGGACGAGCCGACCGGGTCCGGCCCTGATGCCGGAGACACGAGAACCACCATGGACCACCTTCCGATCCGCATCTTCGACTATTCCGACTACCGGGCCTTCCTCAAGGACGCCCTGCAGGCGCTGAAGGAGCGCGACCCCAGGTCGTCGCAGCGCTGGGTCCTGCAGCGCCTGGGACTGAAATCCTCCGGGTGGCTGGCCGACATGCTCGCCGGACGGCGGAATCTGTCGCGCCCCCAGGCTTCCGTTTTCGGACAGATCCTGGCGTTGTCGGCGCGGGAGGAACTGTACTTCCAGGTGCTGGTGGACTACGACCAGGCCAGGACGCTTCCCGAGAAGAACCGCTGCTACGAGAAGCTCCTGACCTTCCATGAAATCCCCAAGGATCTGGTGGACCCGGACCGGTTCGAATACTTCAGCCATTGGTGGATTCCCGCGATCCGCGAATACCTGCTGATCGAACCCTACCGCGGCGACGCCGCGCGCCTCGCGAGCCGGATCCGCCCCGCCATTTCGCCGGAGCAGGCGCGGCAGGCGGTGGAGCTGCTGGAGCGGCTGGGCATGGTGAAGCGCTACGCGTCGGGCGAGCTCCGCCCGGCGG
Source organism: Fibrobacterota bacterium (assembly GCA_029557215.1). Taxonomy (GTDB): domain Bacteria; phylum Fibrobacterota; class Fibrobacteria; order UBA5070; family UBA5070; genus UBA5070. The sequence continues at coordinate 8,727 of JAKPQQ010000063.1, forward strand.
TGGAGCACGTCAGGAAGCAAAGCCAGTTTTCGGCGCCCATCCACTACTACCGCTACCTCAAGGCCCAGATGGAACTGGGCATGGGCGCGATGGAATCGACCCCCAAGGAAGAACGCGACATTTCGGCCGTCACCCTGACGCTCAGCGGCGAGGGCTTCGCGCAGATGCGCGAGGAACTCAAGGAACTGAGACGGAAAATGGTCAAGCTGTCGGAAGAAGAGAACAAGAAGTTCTGGCAAGGGGTGGCGGGCGACTCCCGGCGCGTCTACCAGGTCGTGCTGGAACTCTTCCCGGTGAGCGGCACCCGCGCCGCCAAGGAGGCCCGTCCATGAACGTCCACGGCCGGATTTCGCTCGGATTGTGCCTGGTCGCCTGGCTGGCGGCCTGCTCCGACAAGCTGCGGTCCAGCACCGAAGTGGAAAACGAGATCGTCGCCCGCTCCCTGCAGGGGGTGGCGATGGACAGCGTGGCGCTGGATTCGGCCGCCTGGACCGCCTGGGACGCGACCGGCGCCGTGATCGCCGCGGGCGTGACGGATTCCGTCGGCGGCTTCCGCTCCGAGCTTCCCAGGGCTCCGGTGGGAGGGATCCTGGTCCGCGTGTGCGGGCGCGGCGACACGCTCCGCTCGCTGGTTCCCGTCGACGGTTCGGTGGTCCGCTCGGGCGTCGCGACCGTCCTGGTGCATCCTCTCTCTTCGGTCGCGCTCGGGCCGCTTCCGCGCGATCCGTCGGAGGGGTTCCCGGCTTCGGACGTCGCCTCGGCGGAATCCAACGGACAGAAATTGCTGGACGACGTCCTCGGGGTCGGGTTGCCGTGGCGCGAACTGCGTTCCGATTCCGGATTCCGGGCCTACGATCGCAAACGCTCCGGAGTTCCCGCTCCCGCCGCCGGATTCGTGCGCGCCGTCTCGGTGCGGGCGGCCCGCGATGGCGCCGCAGCCGCCGATTGGCTGGATGCGCGGCGTTCGGGAGGTGGCGCGACGGTGGCTTCCGACAGTTCGTTCGAGCGGGACCTGGTCGCGTCCATGGCCGCGCTGGGGCTGCCGTCGCGGGTCGCGACGGAATATGTCGTACGCCTGGACGGTGCGGCGGATCGCGGCGGGCGGTGGGAGGAACGCTGGAGGACGTGGAGGGTCATCCCCGACAGCGCATCGTTGGCCAGGCGGATCCCGTGGGCCGTCGATCCCCGGTTCGTCCGGATCTGGACGCGGTTGGTCGAATCCACCACCGACCGGGCCGCGAGCTGGGAACGGTCGCTGCCGCCGTCGGAACGGGTCCAGGTCCGGCCGGGCCGCGCCCACGAGTTGGTCGTCGAGACGATCGGCCCTCTGGTGGAACCCGACCCTGCCGTTTCCGCGGAGGTCGCCGAAGCCGCACTGGACACCTTCCTGGTGCGCGTCGTTCCCCAGACGTTCCTGTTCATGGAACGGATGCGGCCCCAGGCGTGGGGTGGAATGGTCGCGCCCGATCCTTTGCCGCCACCGGGGCCGGCCGACCCCGGCGGTGCCGTGGGGCGGCTGCTCCGGCGGACCCTGCAGCGTGGGTTCGCGGCCGACTGGAAGTACCATCTCTACCAGAGCCGTCCCGACTTCGATCTGTGGCTCGATTCCAGGTTCCGACCGTTGTCGAACGCCCAGGAAGCAGCCGACACGCTCCGTGCGGAATGGACGGCGCATCCCGATCCCGAGTTGCCGGCGGAGTTGCTTCGGTAGGGCGGGCTTGGTATCCTACCGTCCTGGATCGGAATCTGCCGCAAAGGAGCGTATCGTGAGCCAGGACCCGTTGATCGTCTATTCCGCCGAGTGGTGTTCCGATTGCCAGGCCCTGAAATCCTGGATGGATTCCAAGGGCGTGGCCTACGAGATCCGCGACATCCAGAAGGACATGAACCATCGGTTCGCCCTGCGCGAAGGGATCGGCAAGGAGGCGGTGCCGCACCTTTTGGTGGACGGACAATGGATCCGCGGCTACCAGGTGGGCATGGCGTTCGATCCGCGCTGGGCGGAAGAACTGTTCCGCTCGCTTCGGATCCCGATGCGCTGACGGGAGCCTGGTTCGCGGACGATCTCGCTCGGCGAGGTATCTTGGTCCGGATGTCCAGACGGTCCACGAGGGAACACGAGGCCGCATCCAGCGGGGGAAGGCTCGTCGCCGGGTTCTTTTCCGCCCAAGGTCTGCCTTGGCTGCTGAGGTTGCGGTGGCTGGCGGTGCTGGGCCAGGCGACCACCTGCCTGGCGGCCACCGCGGTGGGATTCTCGATTCCGTGGACGGTCCTGGGTGCGTTCCTTCTGGTCACGGTGTCCACCAACCTCGCCGTGCAGTCCCTGGGCTCGCGCCTGTCCAAGGACTCGGACAGGATCTGCGCGGCCTTGCTGGCGCAGGACACGCTGGTGCTGGCGGGAATGTTGTGGTGGACCGGCGGGGTGGACAATCCCTTCAACGGGTTCTTCCTGCTGCACGTGGTCATCGCCTCGGTGCTGCTTCCGCGGTCGTGGTCGTGGTGGTTCCTGGCGTTGTCGGCGGCGTGCCTGGGCCTGCAGTTCCTGTCGCCGCACCCGCTGGTGGCCGCGCGGCCCCTGCCGCTGGGGATCGAAGGCGCCTCGCGGCTGGGGATCTTCGTGGACCTGGTGCTCGTGGGGGCGTCGGTGGCGTTCTTCGTGGGGCGCCTGCGCAAATCGATCTCGCAGAAGGACCTGGAGCTCGAGCGCGCGCGCGTGCGTTCGGAGCGCCACGAGAGGTTCGCCACCGTGGCCACCCTCGCCGCGGGGGTCGCCCACGAGCTGGCCACGCCGCTGTCCACGATCGCGGTGGTGAGTTCCGATTTCGAGCGGCTGGCCGGCGGGCATTGCGGCAACGGCGAATGCATCTCCGACGCGCGCCTGATCCGCTCCGAGGTGGAACGCTGCCGCAAGGTCCTGGAATCGCTGGGCCAGCGCGCCACCGACGGGATCGGCGATCCGGCCGTCCTGGTGGAGATCTCGGAGATTCCCGACAGGATCCGTCCGTTCCTGCACTCGGGCAAGCTGGAGCGCCTGGATTTCCGGGGCTTCCAGGAGGCCGGTTCGATCGTGGCCCCCCTGCCTCCGCTCCTGCAGTCGCTGGCCGCCCTGGCCAAGAACGCCTGCGAGGCGTCGCCGCCGACCGAGCGGGTGGCGATCTCGGTGAAGACGGATTCCGACGGAGCCGTGTTCGAG
>JAKPQQ010000077.1 GCA_029557215.1 Fibrobacterota bacterium
CGGCGGCATCGGCCGCGAAGCGCTCCACACCGTACTTCCAGACGGGATTGGAGTAGCCGAACGCCACCAGGGGGATGTCGGTCTTGGCCCGGATCTTCTTCACGAGTTCCAGGTAGACGGGAATCGTCACGCCGTTGCGGATCCCCGCCTCGGCCGCGGCCTGGTTCACCTCGCCGTCGCCGTAGGGGTCGGAGAACGGAATCCCGAACTCCACGCAATCCACGCCGCAACGCGCCAGTTCCAATGCGACTTCCACGGATTCGTCCAACCCCGGCACGCCGGCCCCGATGTAGGCCACGAACAATTTCCGACCCTTGGACAGCTTCTGCCCGAACCGGGCCTCGAACCGATCAAGCACGGGCGGCCTCCATCACGGTGTGCAGGTCCTTGTCCCCGCGACCCGACACGTTCACCAGAAGGATGTCGTCGGGAGTGAATTCCTTGGCGTGGGCGATGGCCCAGGCGATCGCGTGGCTGGATTCCAGCGCGGGGATGATGCCTTCGGTGCGGGCCAGGCGGTGGAACGCGCCCAGGGCCTGGTCATCGGTGGCGTAGGTGTATTCCACACGCCCCATGTCGTGCAGCCAGGCGTGTTCGGCACCCACGGACGCGTAGTCCAATCCGGCGCTGACCGAATGCGTGCCCAGGACCTGTCCGTTCTCGTCCTGGAGCAGGTAGGACTTGGATCCCTGGAAGATCCCCACCGAACCGCCCGAAAAGCGCGCGGCGTGCTCGCCCGGAGCGATCCGGCGCCCGCCGGCCTCCACACCCACCAGCCGGACCGGATCCGACAGGAAATCCCACATGATGCCGATCGCGTTGGAACCGCCACCCACGCAGGCGGCCACGCAGGCGGGGAGCTTCCCGAACTTGGCCAGAACCTGCGCACGGGCTTCGCGGCCGATCACCCGCTGGAATTCGCGGACCATCCACGGGAACGGGTGCGGACCGTAGGCGGTGCCCAGCACGTAGTGGGTGTCGCGGACATTGGTTGTCCAGTCGCGCATGGCTTCGTTCACGGCGTCCTTGAGCGTGCGGCTGCCCTGATCGACCGGGACGACGGTGGCGCCCAAAAGTTTCATGCGCTCCACGTTCACGGCCTGGCGCTCGGTGTCCACGCGCCCCATGTAGATCACGCATTCCAGGTCAAGCAGGGCCGATGCCGTGGCCGTGGCCACGCCGTGCTGTCCGGCGCCCGTTTCGGCGATCACCCGCCGCTTGCCCATGCGCTTGACCAGAAGGCACTGGCCCAACGCGTTGTTGATCTTGTGGGCGCCGGTGTGGTTGAGGTCTTCGCGCTTGAGCACGATCCTGGCGCCTCCCAGTTCCCGGGAAAGACGCTTGGCTTCGTAGACCGGCGAAGGCCTGCCCACGAAGTCGGCCAGCAGTCCTTCGAATTCGGACAGGAACGCCGGATCCTGTCTGGCGGACCTCCAGGCGGCCTCCAGTTCCTCCAGCGCGGGCATGAGGACTTCGGGGGCGAATTTGCCGCCGTAATCGCCGAATCGACCGCGTTCGTCGGGTTCGGCCAGCGGAGAGAAGGAGCTTTCGTTCGGTCCAGGCGCGTACATAGACGAACAAAGTTAGAACGTTGGTCTAACTTTCCAGCAACATGGCCATCGCCGACCTGCGGTTTTCCGTCAAGCTCTACTTCGCCTGCCTAGCGGCCGTCCTGTTCCCAGTCGTCCTCGGACTGCTGGTGGTGGGATGGCTGTTCCTCCATTACAACAAGGAAGTCCCTCCGCTGGACGATCTGCGGAGCATCTCCCCGACCCTGTCCACGCAGGTGCTCGACAAGGACGGCATGCCGTTCGGCGAGTTCTTCGTGGAACGGCGCAACTGGGTCCCGCTGGATTCCATTCCGGTCCAGCTGCAGCAAGCCGTGCTGGCGATCGAAGACCGCAAGTTCTACGACCATTGGGGCATGAACCTGCACCGGACCGTGGGCGCCGCCATCAACACCGTGATCAAGCGCCGGCGCCAGGGCGGTTCCACCCTCACGCAGCAATTGGCGAAAAACGTCTTCCTGACCTCGGAAAAGAAGCTCAAGCGCAAGATCAAGGAAGCCATCACCGCCGTGAAGCTGGAGCGCTACTACACCAAGCGACAGCTTCTGACGTTCTATCTGAACGAGATCTACCTGGGCAACGGCGCCTACGGCATGCAGGCCGCGGCGCGCGTGTATTTCGGGAAGGACGTGTGGAAGCTGGACCTGGTGGAAATGGCCACCCTCGCCGGCATGATCCAGTCGCCGGAAAAGTACCGCCCCGACCGCTTCAAGGACGCGGCCCAGCGCAGGCGCAACGTCGTTCTGCAGGCGATGTCCAGCGTGGGCTACATCACTCCAGAACAGGCCGAACAGGCTTCCACGCTGGGCGTGAAGGTGCTCAGGACAAAGAAGGCCAACACCGACGGAGCCTACTTCCTGGAGGTGGTCCGCGCGCACATCGAGCGGGAATGGGGCGAAGACGCCCTGTACCACAAGGGCCTGGTGGTGCATCTGCCCCTGGACCGCAAGATCCAGATGGCGGCGGATTCGGCCGTGGCCAAATGGGTGTGGGAAGTCCAGCGCCTGGTGAACCGCCGCGTGGTGAACAAGCTCAAGCTGGGCAAGAAATACGGGATGCGGGATTCCATCGCCTCGGTCAAGCTGGACTCGCTGTTCCGGTTGTACCTGGACGAAAAGGGCAAGAAGACCTGGAAGGACTCGGTGGAATACGCCGACACTCTGGAATACTACCCGGTGCAGGCCGCCGTGGTGCTCATCGAGAACAAGACGGGCCAGGTGCGCACGCTGGTCGGCGGCAAGAACTTCGACAACTTCAAGTTCAATCGCGCCGTGCAGGCCCAGCGCCAGGCGGGGTCCACCTTCAAGCCGTTCGTCTACGGCGCGGCGATCGAAAAGGGCGCGCTGCCTTCCGACATCATGCTCGACGACACCGTGGCCATCGACGACGGGACGGGCAACCTCTGGGCGCCCCACAACTACGACAACACCTACGAAGGGCCCATCACGCTTCGCCGCGCCCTCATGCTGTCCAAGAACATGCCCGCGGTCCAGACCGCGATCCGCTACGGCATCGACGGCGTCGTGGACCTGGCCCGACGCGCCGGGATCCAGTCGCCGCTGCCCAAGGTCTATTCCCTGTCGCTGGGTTCGGCCGACGTGAAACTGCTCGAGATGACCTCGGCGTATTCCTCGTTCGCGACCCTGGGCACCAGGTACGAACCGCGCATGTGGGATTCCATCAGCTCGCAGGACGGCGCGGTGATGGAACGCACCCACCCCGTATCCAACAAGGTCATGGACAGCGCCAACGCCTACGTGCTGGTCGACATGCTGCGCGACGTGGTCCGCCACGGCACCGCCTACGGGGTGGTGGCCAAGGGCTTCACCTTCCCTTCGGGCGGCAAGACGGGCACCACCAACGACTACACCGACGCCTGGTACATCGGGTTCACCCCGCTGTACACCTGCGGCGTCTGGATGGGATTCGACCAGAAGAAGAAGCTCGGGTCGGGGTTCACCGGCGGCAAGGTGGCGCTCCCCATCTGGATCGACGTCATGAAGGCCGCGCACCGCGGCAAGCAGACCGTGGAATGGGCACGGCCTTCGCGGGTGGTGAGCTTCACCGCATGCGCCAAGCCGCAGGCCGACGGCACCTGCGCCCAGCAGCGCATGGAGTTCGGCGTCGCGGGCAACCCCAACCTGGACCAGGTGAACATGGATTCCGCCACGCGGGCCCGCATGCTGCGGTTTTCCGCCGGCATGGCGGCGCCCCCGGCGGCGACAAAACCCGGCGTCGGCCCCAGGCTCGACTCCACATCCAACGCGCCGGTCCGCAAGGGCCCGAGCCTCTTCTGACATGAAGCGCGCGCTCGCGACCACGATCGCCGCCGCCCTGGTCGCCTCGGGCGTCGCCGGGTACGCCGTCACCACCCCCGCCGCGTCGGGTCCCGTCTCCGTCTGGCGCCTGACGCCCGGCGAAACGGTGCGCGGCGTTTCGGTCCGCCTGGCCCGCGAAGGACGGATTCCGTCCTGGAGCCCCGCGGCGTTCCGGATCGTCTCGCGCGTGCGCGGACTGGACAAGCGGCTGCGCCCCGGATTCTACCGCCTGCACGAACGCATGTCCGTGTGGACCGCGGTCGGGATCCTGACCGGTCCGGCCCGCCCGGGACTGAAGGCCACGCTCCCCGAAGGCCGCACCTGCCAGGATCTGTCGGGCATCCTGCAGCGGGCGCAGGTGGCGGATTCCGCCTCGTTCGCCGCCCTGTGCAAGGACACCGCGGTCGCGCGCCGGCTGGGCATCCCGGGATCCACCGGCCTGGAAGGCTACCTGTTCCCCGACACCTACCTGTTCGACGGAACCGAAAAGCCCATCGACGTCGCCAGGGCCATGTACCGGCGCCACCAGCAGGTGATGTCGGAGGTCGCCGACAGCCTGAGCCCGGTGGTGCGATCGCTGGGCTGGCACGGCACCGTGACGTTGGCCAGCATCGTGGAACGCGAAGCCGCGGTCCGCTCCGAAGCCCCCCGCATCGCCGGGGTGTTCTGGCTGCGTCTGCAGCAGCAGATCCCGCTGGGCGCCGATCCCACCGTCCGCTACGCGCTGGGCAAGTTCACCGGATCGCTCACCAAATCCGATCTCGCCTTGAACTCCCCCTACAACAGCCGTCTCTACGCGGGTCTGCCGCCCGGCCCCATCGCCAACCCCGGACGCGAAGCGCTCAAGGCGGCCTTCCGACCCGACACCCAAGGAGGGTGGCTTTACTTCGTGGCCAAGGACGACGGCTCGCGGGAACATTACTTTGGCCGCGACCTGAACCAGCACGTGCGGTTCAAGAACCAGGCCGCCCACAACCGCAACAAATCCGGCGTGATGGCGCCTTAGGGCGCCTTCTGTTCCGGACATTTTCTGGGCGCCTCCCCGGCCTTCCCGGTTCGCGGGTCAGGCATGGTTCGGCTCCGCTCACCACGAGTGCCTGACCCCTGCGAACTAC
>JAKPQQ010000202.1 GCA_029557215.1 Fibrobacterota bacterium
GATCACGCGTCCGCGCGACAGCGTCCATGTGGCCGATCCCCGGCAGACCGTGTCGTGGACGGTGGACGGCCGACCCATGCCGGATTCCGACACCACCCTGGCCGGCGGCTGGAACACGATCGTGCGCGTGTACGTGGACACCGCCGGGAACAAGGGTTCCGACACCATCCGGGTGTGGGGCGACTTCACGCCGCCGGCGATCCAGGTGTTCAAGATCACCGGCCCCAACCCGCTGCGACCTGAGCTGGACACCACCTGGTGGGGCGACAAGGCCCGCACGCGGTTCGGACAGGACACGATCTGGTACTGGACGCGCGATTCGATCGAGAACGCCGACGGAACCTGGCGCGTGGTGGCCGACACGCATTCCACCGTGACCGACTTCACGGGCGACGGCGTGTTCCCGACCCAGGTTCGCGTCTGCGACAGCGTGGGCAACTGCGCGGTCGACACCGGTTGGATCGATCTCAAGCAGTCCAAACCCCAGGTGAACATCCTCACGCCGCCGGACGGCTCCAAGGTGGTCACCGGGGCGCTCCCGGTCTCGCACGAGGTCACCGACGGCGGCAAGACCTGGACGGTCCACAGCGTGCGCCTGATTCCCGATCCGGGACAGGACACCATCACGCGCTGCTACACCGACGACGTGGGCAACACCGGGTGCGACACCCACCGCGTCACGGTGGAACCCATCCAGGTGATCAAGGCCGTGTATGTGGACCTGGACGGCGACGGGCGCGTGGACGCCGCGATCGTGGACCTGGATTCCAAGTGGAGCTCCAACAACCTGCCCACGTTCGACTTCGTGCTCAACGATTCGGTCCGCGTGAAGCAGTCGCCGGATCCCAAGTCGCCCTACTACGCCGGCGAATCGCGCGGCACCCCGATGGTGGTGGGCAAGGATACCGCATGGGTATCCACCGGTTCGTACCTGCGCGATTCCAGCGACAAGGTCCTGATGGGCCTGGACGGCTACCCCCTCACCAACGTGCTGGGCGACACGCTGTTCGATTCCGATTCCAAGCCCATGCGCGACAGCGTCGGGCGCGTGCTCTACAAGGTGCCCGGTCCGGGCAAGACCGATTCCACGCGACTGGTGGTGCCCATCAAGCCACCGTTCCCGTTCGGGATGACCGGGTTCGACGAACTCCAGGACGCATTCATGACGGCCACCTGGACGGCGCGCGACAGCGCGGGCAACACGCGGCCCACCAGCTTCGTGGATTCGTTCCAGGTGGACGAACGCGTACCGCCGGTGGTGCTGTCGGCCAAGATCGTTCGGGTGGAAGAATACGACGTCCCCGACACCCTCTACATCGTGCCGTCGGAAGAGATCCGGTTCGGGGCGGGGTCCGACTGGCTGCAGGTCGGGCGCTGCCCGGCGGGGATTTCGGGTTGCAAGGACGACCAGCTGATCTGGGAGGACGTTCCCGATTCGCTGGTGCGCCAGGACAAGTACGGCAGGTACCTGTTCCCGGTCTATCCCGACGAGCTGGGCATCAAGCCCGACTTCCGGGTCCGGTTCCGGTCCGACATCGCCGATCTGCACGGCAACAAGATCGACACCAACAACCTGAACTGGGCCACCGTCGTGGACGGCGTCCCGCGTCCCCAGCTGGTGGACGTCACGCCGCCGCGCAGCCTGCCGGTGATCCCGTCGTCGCAGCGCGACCGCACCATTCCTTCGGGAATCCTGATCCAGGCCACCAACGGCGTGCGCAAGGGCGGGGTCGAGGAACTGGAATGGTGGGAGCCCGGACGCGGATATCTGGACGACGGCGACGAGTCGGTCAAATCGATCTGTCCCGACGACAGATATTGCAACGGCCCCAAGATCTACGTGAACCGGCCGGCGCGCATGATCATCTACATCTACGACAACGCCGGGACCTTCGTGTCGTCGCGCACGATCGACATCGGCGAAAAGGACCTGGCCCAGATGAATCCCGACCAGCTCGACCGCGTATCGATCCAGTTGCTCTGGAACCACCGCGACACCAACGGCAAGCTGGTGGCGTCGGGTGTGTACCTGTGGCGGATCGTGAGCTACCTGCAGATCAAGGGCGCGCGCCAGCCGATCATGACCAACAAGACCCTCAAGGTGGGCGTGAAGATCCTGAGTCCCGAAGGCTGGTTCTGACGGACTAGCGCGGATTTGTTTTCCGGTTCCAACCCCGCGTTTCGCGGGGGTGGAACTCCGCGACCTGCGCGTCGCGGGGCTCGAACGGCCCTTTGTCGGCTCTTGCCGCACCGATGTCCCGGAGTGTTCCGAGCGTGGTCGCCCACCATCGCGCGGGATGTCGCGCTCGCCGAGGTTTTCCGGGTGCTTGGCGGATGCCACGGGCGGTTTGGGCGAGTGTCGATAGACTTCCTTTGTGCCCTCCCTTCCCGAAGCCAAGGATCGTGTTCCGCGATCGAGCGACGCCACCGGATCTTCGGTCCTGGCGCCGGAGCTTTTCGTCGCGGATCCGTCCCGCCGCGACGTCCGGTCGCGCGCGTGGTGCCTGGGAGAAATCGGAATGTTCGCGAAGCGAATGATCCAAACAGGATCATCGAGATCGAGTCGCGGTTCGACGATTCCATGGCAATCGTTCCCGGGATGCGGTAGAATTTTTGCAGGAAGGTTCCGGACAAGAGACTCCGCGCGATCGGTCGCGGACGTCGCCCGGCCTCCTGAAGTCCAACCAACGTCCGATCGAGTTCGGACCAAAGCCCTGGAGCGATCGACCGCATCGACCGGTCCGGGGACCACTGGAATCCACGGTACACCCCTGTCCGCGATCCTACGTCCTGGAGCGTTCCGCACCATGTCCATCCACGAACGCCGCATCCGCTCCCGTAGACAAAATCCGACCGCATGGTTCGTCGGGATCCTCCTGGCCGCGTCGCTTCCGGCGAAGGCCGACCTCGTGGTGGGCGATTCGCTCAACCGGTATTCGCTGTTCGGTCTGGAGCGCGTGTCGATCGGGTACCGGGCCAACACCGCCGCGGGAGGGTGGGTGGGTGCCGACACCTTCCTGCTGCAGGGCAACAACAGCGTCCGTTCGCAGATCACGGCGGGGCAGTTCGACGTCGTGGGGACGGCCGACACGGTCTGGGGGCGCGTGCGCGTGAACCGGAACATGGCCGGCAGCGGGTTCTACAACGCCCGGTTCGACAGCGGAGTGAGCGTGCGCGGGAACGTTTCCATGATGCACAACGTGCGGATCGACCAGGGCCTGAGGCTCTCCGGCGGCACGATCTCCATGGACGCCTGGGCCAATCCCGCCAACGTGTTCGACGGCAACGCCTTCGCCAACGGCGCGACCACCGTCTTCACGCCGGCCACCGCCATCGCGGGCGTGTCCTGGAACGCCGCCGACCCGGCGGTCGACCTCGCCCTGACGCTCCCCGACACGGTCGTGCCCCCGGGGACCTTGACGATTTCCGACCCCGCCCAGGATCGCACCTGGCGCTGTTCCAACAATCCCGTCCAACCCGTTCCGGCCTGCCCCGCCGGCGACAGCGTGCTGCCTCCGGGGCGCTACGGCGACGTGACCGTGCGGTTCGGGTCCACCCTGTACCTGGGCGAAGGCGTCTACGAGTTCAACAGCCTGACCATGCAGAATTCCACCATGGCCAATCCCACCAGGCTTCTGGCCCTGCAGCCCACAGGGGCGCGCACCGTGGTGCTCGTGGCCAACGGCGTGACGCTGGGCAACAACATCCCCTCCAGGCCGGCGGTGATCGCGCCCAGCCTGTACTACAAGGGCTACGGCACCGACACCTCGCAGTTCGCGGGCGGGACCATGCTGCTGTTCAGCGAGGCGTCGTTGAACCTCGCCAACCACCTGGACGTTTGGGCCACGGTGGTCTCGCCGCGCAACACCGTGACGATCCGCCAGACCGTGCGGCTGTACGGCCAGATCTTCGCCAAGCGGATCCTGGTCGACAACGATTTCAAGGGGACCGACGGCGCGTTCATCCCGTACTTTCCCAAGAAGCCGGTGGTCAAGGTGGCGAACTTCGGGTGGACGGGTCCCGAGGGCGCGATCGGACAGACGACTCCGGCGGTGTTCACGCTCCAGATGGACCACGTGAACGGGCTTCCGGTGACGGTCTGGTACCACACCGTCACGCCCGTGCGCGACACGGTGGTTGGCGGGCGTCTGTTCAAGCCCGCTTTGCCGGGCGACTACGATTCGCTTCCGGGCGGGGGATTCGTGACGGTGGCGCCCACGCAGACCGCGGCCACGTTCTCGTTCGGCGTGCACGGCAACGGCATCCACCAGGCCAACCGCTACTTCGTGGTGGTGCTGGATTCCATCCGCAACGGCACGCTCGATTCGTCGGTGCTCTGGAACGGCAAGGTCGCCGGCGGCGGGTACATCGTGGACGACGACCCGACCCCGGCGCTTCGCGTGCAGGGGTTCAAGGCGCCGGAAGGCACCGGAGCGGGCACGGGCGAGTTCAAGTTCTTCGTGTCGCTGGTGGATTCCGCGACCGGGGCGCCTCTGGTTCCGGCCATGTCGGGCGGGGCCAGGTTCGCGTGGTCCACCGTGGCGGGCACCGCGCAAGCCGGGTCGGATTTCGTCGCGGTGTCGGGCGCCCAGGCGGTGTGGCCCGCGGGCAAAAGCCGGGACACCCTGCGGGTGCAGGTGCGCCGCGATTCCAGCTGGGAATCCGACGAGACGTTTTCCGTCACCGTGGCGCCGTCGGACGCCAGTGTCCAGATCGTGTCGCCCTGGGCCAGGCCCACCGGAACGGACACGATCGCCAACGACGACTTGCCGCCCACCCTGCGGATCGTCGACGCCGCCGCCACCGAAGGCGGCGTTTCGCGGTTCGTGGCCAGATTGTCGGTGCCCAGCGCCTTCCCGGCTTGCTTTGACTGGCGCACGCTGGACAGCACGGCCAAAGCGGGCTCCGACTACCTGGCCGATTCCGGCAAAGGCGTGTGCATCGCCGCCGGGAGTCTCTCGCGAAACCTGGATGTTTCCACCCTGCCCGACGCCCTCTACGAAGGCGCCGAATGGCTCAAGTTGGTGGCCGTTCCGGTGTCGGGGATCACGGCCGCGGGCAGCCGCCTGGCGGCCGTGGGGAGCATCGCCGACGACGACGCGCGTCCGCGCCTTTGGGTGCGCGACACATCCGTGCAGCGCCCCAAGGCGGGCTGGACGGTCATGAAGTTCGTGGTGGGGTTGCTGGATTCTGCCACAGGATCCGTTGCCACCCCCAGCGGCGTGCCCACGGTGTACTCGTGGCGCACCGTGGCCGGGACCGCCCTGCCCGATACCGACTTCGTGGCGGCCTCCGGAACGGACACCATCCTGCCCGGTGCGACCACCGACACGATCAAGATCCTGGTGCGCGGCGACGATCGCTACCACCCCGCGCTCCAGTTCGCCGTGGTTCTGGACACGCCGTCGGTGGTGTCGGGCGCCACCAGCAGGCTTGCGGCCACCGGGACCATCGTCGGCGCGGTGGGGCGCCCCGTGATTGCCGTGGCGGCCTCCAGCGTTCCCGAAGGCGACGCCGGGACCAAGGCGTTCCCGTTCGTGGTGTCGCTGCGCGATTCGGCCACCGGCGATCCCGTCTTTAGCCGGGTGGACCTTCCGTTCACCTGGACCACCACCGCAGGGACCGCCCGCGACGGCATCGACATCAAGGCCATGAACGGGTCTGGCCGCGTGGTCGCGGGGTCGGCCTCGGGTTCGGTGGTCATGGATTCGGTGATCGGGAACCTGCTGCACCAGGCCGATCGCACCTTCACGGTGACGGTGTCGCCCGCCGGGAGCGATCTGCGCCCGACCGGCGCGACGGCCACGGGGACCGTGGTGGACGACGACCCGGCGCCGCTGGTGGGCATCGAAGACGTGGTGGCCGTGCGCGACACCGTGGACGGCTCCCGGACCCCGGCCTGGTTCAAGGTGAAGCTGACCGATCCCCGCAGGGGTGCCCCCACGGCCAGCGGACTGCCGGTGGTCGTGCGCTGGACCACGCTCGACAGCACCGCCGTGGCGGGGCTGGACTACCAGGCGGCTTCCGGAAGTTTGACGATTCCTGTCGGGGCGGTGTCGGATTCGTTCCAGGTGACCTTGCTGGGCGACGCCCGGTTCGTTCCGGAAAACGCCTTCAAGGTGGTGCTCGACAGCTTGTCGGGCGGGACCTTCGCCGACAGCGTGGGCGTCGCCACCCTGCGCGGCGGCGCGCGCAAGCCCATGGTGGTGCTGGAAGGCGGATCGGTCGTGCGCAGGCCGTCCCTGGGCGACACCGCTTCGCTGCCGTTTTCCTACCACCTGGTGGATCCGCTCACGGGCGCGACCACAACCAGCCGCGTGGCCCTGCCGTTCATGTGGTCGACCTTCGACAGTACGGCCAAGAGCGATTCCGACTACGCCAAAGTGAGCGGCGCGCCCAGCACGCTCGGCGCCCAGGCCCTGCAAGGCGATCTTCGCGTGACCGTGATCGGCCTCGGCTACTACTCCAGACCGCGTCTGGTGGGGGTGGCCATCGCGCCGCAGGACACCACCTGGATTTCGGGCGACCTGTCGCGCGCCCGGGCGGTGGGGACCATCTACGATCCGCGCAACGTCCTGGGCAGTTTTGCCACGCCCGACACCTCGGTGAGGGAAGATCTTTCGCCCGACATCGTGCAGGTGGTGGTGCGAATCCAGAAACCGTCCACCGACCCGGTGCGCCTGCCCGTGGTGGTCGATCCTTCGGGCTCCACGGCGTTGGCCGACCGGCACTACCGGCTCCTGGACACCGTGGCGGTGTTCGCTCCCGGCGACACGCTGGACACGCTGCGGTTGCAGGTGGTCCACGACACCGTGTACGGGGGCGGGACGGTGGTCGTGCTGCGGTTGTTGCCCAACCTGGACGACACCGTGGGCGTGGTCGATCCGTCCCGCGTGCGGGTGGGCATCGGCGAAGCCGACCCGGCACCGCGCCTGGCGTTCCGGGACACGCTGGCGGTGGTGACGGAATCCGACACCACCGTGCTGGTGACCCTGCTTCTGGACAGGCCATCCACCCTGGCGGTCGCGGGCAACCTCGCGGCGGTGGGCGGCACGGCCCGGTCGGGAACCGACTACCTGCTCGGTTCGGGTTCGTTCGTGTTCGCGCCCATGGCGGTGTCCACCACCGTGCCGCTGCGGCTGCTGGACGATTCGCGCTACGGCCCGACCCGCGACGTGGTGCTGTCGTGGGGGAGCGTGGCCGACAGCTCCCGCGTGGGGTTCGATCCGTCGCGCTCGCGGGAGCGGGTGGTGATCCTGCAGAACGACCCGCGCCCGCGACTTTCGTTCCTGCGCGACACCCTGGTGGTCCCGGACGTGGCGGGCCGCGTGGATCTCGCGGTCGGGATCGACGGTTTGTCGGATTCCGTCTCGCTGGCCGACCTGTTCCTGGACGTCGCGCGCGGCGCGGTGACGGGAATCGGCATGGCTTCGGATTCGGGATATCCCATCCGCATCGAACCGGGTTCGCTGGACGCCACGTGGACCCTGCTGTTCGCCAACGACGGCAAGGTCGGGCCCGATCGCGTGGCGCACCTGGTCCTGCGCGATCCCCGCGGGGCCGATCTCGGGAAGGATTCGGTGCTGGTGGTGGTGATCCGCAACACGAACACGCCGCCCCAGGTGAAGGTGGTGGTCCCGGCCGATTCCAGCCGCGTGCGCGAAAGCGTGCAGCGGATCGAGTGGACCGTGGACGGCGTCCCCCAGGCCGGCGCCGACACGGTGTTGAACGAAGGCTGGAACAAGGTGGTCCGCTGCGCGGTCGACACCGCCGGCAACACGGGTTGCGACACCAGCAGCGTCTGGGGAGACTTCACCGCTCCGGCGGTGCGGGTGTTCAAGATCACCGGCCCCAATCCGCTGCGTCCCGAGCTCGACACCACCTGGCAGGGCGACCGCGCCCGCACCCGGTTCGGGCAGGACACGATCTGGTACTGGGTCCGCGATTCCATCCTCGGGTCCGACGGCGCTTGGCGCGTGCTCGTGGACACCTTCCGGGTGGTCACAGATTTCGCGGGCGACGGCGTGTTCCCCACCCAGGTGCGCGCCTGCGACTCGGTGGGCAACTGCGGGGTGGACACCGGTTGGATCGACCTCAAGCAGTCCAGGCCCGAAGTCGAGATCGTCACGCCTCCCGACGGTTCGCGGGTGCCCGCGGGTTGGGTGCCGGTGCGGTGGAAGGTGCGCGACGGCGGGGAGACCACGACAAGATCCGACATGGAGGTCGTGTCCACGCCCGGGCCGCGCGGGATTTCGCGGTGCTTCGCCGACGACGTGGGCAACACGGGTTGCGACACGTCCACGGTGCAGGTGCAGCCGGTGCACGTGCTGCAGTCGCAGTACGTGGACACCGACGGCGACGGTCGCGTGGACGCGGCCATCGTGGAGCTGGACACCCGCTGGTCGGGCGCCACCTATCCGTCGTTCGATTTCCGGTGGGGCGATTCGGTCCGCACCGGGAACTCGCCCGACCCCAAGGCGCCGTTTTATTCGGGGGCCTCGCGCGGGACCGCCATGGTGGTGGGATCCGACACCATCCACGTGGTCGCCGGTCCGTACCTGACCGATTCGCTGGGGACTCCATTGGTGGACGCCGACGGGCGTCCGCTCACCGGGGCCATGGGCGACACGGCCAAGGCGCTGGACGGCACGCCTCTGCGCGACAGCATCGGGAGGGTCCTGTACAAGGTGGCAGGGCACGGCCAGGTGGACAGCACCCGGTTCCTGGTGCCCATCGACCCACCCTTCGCATTCGGCATGACCGGCTTCGACAGCGCCCAGACGGCGCGCATGATCTCCAATTGGACGGAAACCGACAGCACCGGGAGCACTCGTTCCATGACGTTCGTGGACACCTTCGCCGTGGCCGACAAGGTCCCGCCGGTGATCGTCGAGGCGGAAATCCGCCGGGTGGAAAACTACGACGAGCCCGACACCCTGTTCATCACGCCATCGGAGCCGGTGGCCCTGGGCGGGGGCCGCGACTGGCTGCAGGTGGAGGCGTGTCCGGAAGACAATCCTCGTTGCGCTCCGGACGAACGCGAATGGAGGGACGTGCCGGATTCGGCGGTCAAGAAGCTTCCCGACGGCCGCTACTGGTTCCTGGTGCCGCCCGATTCGTTGGGGATCAGGCCCGACTACCGGGTCCAGTTCCGCTCCGACGTGTCGGACGCTCTTGGCAACCGCGTGGACACCGCCAATCTGAACTGGGCCACGACGATCTCGGGCCAGGAGCGTCCCGAGCTGGTGGTGGTCACGCCGCCTTCCAGGATCCCGTCGATTCCCTTCAACGAGGCGAACCGGACGGCACCCGGCGGGATTCTGATCCGAGCCACCAGGGGGCAGGGCGGCGAGTCGAGCATGACCTGGTGGGAACCGGGCGCAGGGGGTGGCTACATCACCAATCCCTACGATCCTCGCGTGCAGTCGATCTGCCCGGACAAGGGCCATTGCAACGGTCCCAAGATCCTGGTGAACCGGCCCATGCGCCTGATCCTGTACGTCTACGACAAGGCGGGGACCTTCGCGGCAAAGCGGACCGTGGACATCACCCAGGCCGATCTGGACCGCATGATCCCCGACGAGCTGGACCGCATCTCGATCGAGCTGAACTGGAACCACCGGACGGAATCCGGCAAGATGGTGTCGTCGGGGGTCTACATCTGGCGGATCGTGAGCTACATGAAGACCAAGTCCCGGGGAATGCCCGTCATGACCAACCAGCTGGTCCAGGTGGGCGTCAAGGTCGGAACCGAATAACCCCGATTTCCCGGCCTGGTCCCGTCGGGCACGGCCAGGCGGGTGCGGCCGGTCCGGTCGGAAACGGCCAAATGCCGGATCCGGCAGGCGTTTACCTAACTTGATCGGTTCAGGATCGAGCCGGGTGTTCCTGTCGCGAGTACGGGATTTGGGCATAACCGTCCCTGTCCTCTCGAGAGAACACCTATGTTCGACTTGTAGACCCATATACCCGGAGACCACAGCACGATGCTCCGCCTGGTGCTCAAGACACGCTTGAATCGTTTTCGAATCGCATCCCTTCTCGTCGGAACCTTGGCGTTGGAGGCTTCGGCGGTCAAGGTCGACTCGATCCTGAACCTGTATTCCCTCTACAGCACGGATCGCACCGTGCTGAACGCCAATTTCCAGACCTTCAAGGGTTCGGGAAAAGTGGGATCCAACAAGACCGTGACCAACCTGGACCCCCAGGACATGCAGCACGGCAACGGTGTCTTCGGTTGGGACGTGACCGCAGGCGACAGCCTGATCCTGGACGGTTCCTACGCGGGAACCGCGCTGCGGCCCATTCTGGCGGGCACCCTCGCGATCGACGCCAACGGGGCGACCTTCGACACCATGAAGTACACGCGCGCCATGATCGACGGCAGCGGCATGGGCGGACACAACAACAACTACAAGGGCGGCCTGCTGGGCGCGGTGGGATCCAGCATCACCTGGAGAGGTTGGAACAACAAGGTGGGTCCGTCCGGGACCACGGTGTTCCCCCAAGGCGCCACCCCGACCTTCGCGCTTCCGGCCGACGGCGGAAACCTGTCGTACACGGGACCGGCCCTGCCCCAGCCGCCCACCAGCCTGGTGCTTCCGGACACAGCGATCGACTTCGCGACCTACGACTGGTCCAAGTGCCCCGACGTCACGACGCCGGGAATCCCCAACAAGGGGACCAACGTCCACATCCCGGCGGGTTGCTACGGCAAGATCACGATCAACAACCTGGACACCCTCACGATCGACGAAGGCACCTACGTGGTGCGCGACATGTCCATGCTCCAGAGCGGCGGCAACGCTTCGCTGTTGGCCAACCAGCCCAAAGGCAGGCGAACCCTTTTGATCTGCGCCAATTCCTGGCAGCAGGGCAACGGGTCGGCGACCATCGTGAAGGATTCCAAGGGCAACGACAGCATGGCGTCGGCGACCATGAACATCCGGCCTTCCAACGAGGCGATGGGCCAGATGATGATCCTCTACAAGGGCACCCAGCCCATGACGATCGGCACCGGCACCCACATCACGGCCACGATTTCCGCACCCAACGCCGACCTGAACCTCAGGGACAAGACCGCCCTGTACGGCCAGGCCTTCGCCAAGCGGTTGTTCATCCGCACCGATTTCAACGCCAACCTGGGCCAGTACATCCCGTACTACGACGTTCCGCCCAAGGTGACCATCACCCAGCTTTCGGCCACGGTGCGCGAACCCGACACCCTGGCCACCGGCAAGCCCGACACCGTGGTGGCCAAGTTCCTGCTCGAGATGGACCACGTGAACGGCATTCCCGTCACGATCTGGTACCACACGCGGATGATCGGGCCGCCCGACAGCCCCGGTGTGGCGCTGGAAGGCGCCGACTACGTGGACGTGCCCAAGGGATCCACGCGCATCGCGGTGAACACGCTCTCCGACACGATCAGGATCAAGGTCCTGGGCAACGTCTGGTACGAAGGCGACCGCAAGTTCCACGTGGTGATCGACTCGATCTGGAACGGCGAGATCGACCCCATGACAAAAGTCGGCGTCGGGACCATCCTGGAAAACGACCTCCCCCCGGTGTTCCGGATCGAAGACGGCTCCACCACCGAAGGCGACCCGCTGCGCATGAGGGTGCACCTGGTGCAGGTGCCCAGCAAGGGCGGACAATCGGTGGCGTCCGCCAGCGCCCGCTGGGTGCGCTACCGCTGGCGGGTGGTTCCCAAGAACCCCGCGCTGATCCCGGCCTGGGACACCGCGTTCAAGCAGTGGCGGACCGATTCGTTGCTGCCGCGCACCTCCGACACGGTGGTTTCCATCCCCACCTTCGCCGACGGCGTCTACCAGCAGGCAGAGACGCTTTTTGTCCAGATCGACTGGGTGTACGGGGCGACCACGCTCATCGACAGCGGGGCGCGCGTGCTGGCCACTGGGATCATCCTTGATTCCGACGGTCCGCCGGTGCTTTCCGTGACCGACACATCCGTGCTGGAAGGCCACGATTCCACCACCATCTCGCGGGTGCGTGTCCGGATCCTGTCGTCGGCCACCGGCAAGCCCGCGCGGCTGGCGCGCCCGTTGTCGTTCAACTGGAGCACGTCGGATCTCACGGCGAAATCGGGCAAGGACTACCGCGGGGCGTCGGGCACGGTGTCGTTCACGCGCTTTGGCGCTTCCGACACTCTTTTACCGGTGCGGATCCTGGGGGATCGACGACACGACACCGCGCGGGTGTTCAGGCTCGCGCTTTCCAACGCCGTCGGGGCGTCGCTGACCGGCACCTGGGCCAAGGCGTCGGGCGATGTCACCATCCACGACGACGACCTTGCTCCGGTGGTCACCGCCCAGACGATCGTGCATGCGCGGTCGGTGCGCGACACGGTCTGGCGATTCGCCATTTCGCTTTCCGATTCGTCGCGTACCCAAAGCATCTTCCGCTGGAGGACCCAAGACGGCACCGCCAAGGCCGGGTTCGACTTCGTGGGCGACAGCGGCACGATCTCGATGCGTCCGCAGCAGCGCGACACCTTCGTGGACGTGGTGGTCAAGGGATTGTCGGTGTGGCATTCCGATCGCGCTTTCACCTTGGACCTCGTGCCGGTTTCCGACATTTCCAGGGCCAACGACGGAACCGGCGTGATCCAGGCCGCGGTGGCGGCCCCCACCATCCGGCTCCAGCCCGCCAATGTCCAGGAAGGCAAATCGGGCGACACGGCGATCCTCAAGATCCCCTACATCCTGGTCGACGGATCGGGCAATCCCACCACCAGCCTGGACACCGCCGCGTTCGACTGGTCCACCAGTGCAGGGTCGGCCTTGGACGCGCCCGATGCCGTGTTCGGACTGACGGATTTCGTGAAGGTGGTGTCGGCGCATGCGGTGCTGGCCGCCGGGAAATCGGGCGACACGATCCGCGTGAAGGTGCTGGGCAACGGCCTGGACCAGGACGATCGCGCCTTCACCGCCACGGCGGTGCCCACCTACGGCTTGACCTCGGGTTCCAGCGCGACCTTGACGATCCTGGACGACGACCAGGCCCCGCGCGTGGTGGTCGACAGCGTGGTCCGTTCCCGCGACGGGACCGCCTCGGTGCCGTTCCCGTTCGTGGTGCGGCTGGTGGGGGCTTCGGGCAAGGACACCGTGAGCGGCAAGAGCATTTCGTTCGCGTGGTCCACCCGCGACGGTTCGGCCACCGTGGCGCAGGGCGACTACGCGCAGGTGGTCTCGCGGTCGGAAGTGCTGGCGCCCAACACCTCGCGCCGCACCTTGACCGTGACGGTGCTTCCCGATTCCCGCTACGCCCCGGATCTGGATTTCTTCGTGGATCTGCAGAAATTGACCAACGTGGTCCGCGTGGCGGACGATTCCGTGGGACGCGGCCTGATCGTGTGCGGCGTGGACGCCCCGCGCGTGCGCGTGGTGGGCGGAACCACCAACGAAGGCAAGGACGGCGACACCACCCTCCTGCCGTTCCGGATCGATCTGGTGGACGCCACCGGCGCATCCATGGGCACGCGGGTGGCGATCCCGTTCACCTGGTCGACCGCCGACAGCACCGCCAAGCAGCCCGACGACTACGTGAAGGTGACCGACGCTCCGGGAACCATTCCCGCGTATTCGACCGGAACCCGCGTGTTCGTGGCCGTTCCGGGTCACTCGCGCCACAACGTGCCGTCGCGGTACCTCAAGGCGGCCGTGGCTCCGCAGGCGGGTCTGTACACGCCGCAGGGCAGCGTCCTGACCGGGGTCGGGACCATCCGCAATGCGCGCGCGGCCCCCAAGGCCACCGTGAATTCCGTCACGGTCCAGGAACCCGCCAAGGGGAGCGTCGCCGTCGCGCTGTTCACCGTGAAGCTCAACGAACGCAGCGCGTTGGAATCCAACATCCGGTTCTCGCTGGAGGATTCCAGCGCGTTGGCCGGTACCAACTACCAGCTGTTCGGGAACGGATCGCGCGACACCCTGGTCCGCGTCGCTCCTGGAGCGACCACGGTGACGGTTCCTGTCCGAGTGGTGGCCGACGACATCTTCGACACCGCCCGCGTGTTCGTCGTGCGGCTTTCGCGGGTGGATGCGCACGCCAATCCGTCCACCGTGCCTGGCTATGGGCGCATCGTGAACTCCGACGAGCCCCCCACGGCGACCATCACCGACACGGTGTGGGTGCGCGAGCGGTCGGTGGGATCCAACACGGCCCTGTTCACCGTGACGCTTTCGCGCCGCAGCGCGTTCCCCGTCCGGATCCCGTTCGCCACGGCCGACGGCACCGGCAAGGCGGGCGACAATTACACGGCCACGTCGGGCACCCTGGCGTTCGTGCCGCGCGGCTCCCTGAACCTGGACATCCCCGTCCTGGTCCACAACGACGGCATCTTCACCAACACGCCGTTGAGCTTCTACGTGGACCTGTCCAAGGGGACGGATTCCGTCCGGATCCCGGACCCTCGCGGCGTGGGCATGGTCATGGAGTACAACAACGCTCCCGAACTGTTCGGCGACACCCTGCGCGCGCCCAAGCGCGACACCATCGTGGACTTCACGCTGCACCTGACTCAGCCCATGCTCCAGGACGACACCGTGGCGTTCGCCATGGTGGACGGCACGGCCCGCGACGGACGCGACTACGTGGCGACCTCCGGTCGGCTGGCCTTGCGCGCCGGACAGACCGAGTTCCAGGTTCCCGTGCGCATCCTGAAGCCCGTGAACTGGTACAAGAACCCGCGCACGTTCAGCCTGCGGCTTTCGGGAACCGACACCGTCACGATCGTGACGCCTTCGGTGCCCGCGTTCATCCGCGACATGGATCCGCCGCCCGCGGTGGATATTTCCGACGCCGACACGGTGGTGGAAGGCGAGGCATCCATCTTCCGCCTGACGCTTCCGGGGCCCAGCGACGACACGATCAAGGTGGTGGTGGCCACCCGCGACGTCACGGCCAAGTCGGGCGTGAACTACGCCGGCATCGCGCGCGACACGGTGATGTTCCTGCCCGAGCGCACCAGCTTGACACTTCCTGTCGCCACGCTGGAAGACAGCCTGTTCGACACGCTCTTGACCTACCAGGCGCGGTTGCTGGACGTGCTCGACGACTTCGCTGTGCTGGGCGATTCGGTGGGCGACGCCTGGATCTCCGAATCGGGTCCCACGCCGTGGGTGGTGTGGGCCAAGACGCTGGATACCGTGCGCGAAGACGTGCGGCCCGATTCGGTGTCGTTCCCGGTGCGGCTGTCGCGCAAGGTGGCGTTCCCGTTCACCTTGCCGGTGCGACTGGACACCGCGTTCGTTCCGGAACTGAACCGCGCGCGTTCCAGCAATTTCCGTCTGATCGATCCCGTGGTGCGGTTCCCGGCCGCCACCGAACAGGTGGATTGGTGGATCCGGATTTTGGACGACGGCATCAGCACGGAAAACAAGCGCCTGCCCATGGTCGTGCAGCCCGCGCGCTGGGTGGACGTGGGAGACGATTCGCTGGCGACCTTGGTGATCCGCGACACCGATTCGCTTCCCAGGTTGAGCTTCGTGGACAGCCTGGTGGTGATCCGCCAGACGGACACCGTGATCCATCTGCGCGTCGCGCTGCGCCCGGCGTCGGGTCGGGTGGTCGACGCCCCCTACGCGGTGTCGGGAACCGCGCGCTACGGGTTGGAACACCTTCTGCGCGATGGACGCACGCCCGGCTACCAGCCTGGCGACACGCTCAAGTCCATTGGAATCCAGATCGTGGACGATCACCGCTACGGCCCCGATCGTCGTCTGGTCGTACGACTGGGCGAGACGGAATCTGCCACGCTGGGACTGGATTCGGCGGTGGTCGTGATCCGCGAATCCAGCGCGCGACCGGTGGTGGAGTTCGACACCGCCCGCATGACGGTGCGCGACAACGCGGGCCGGGTGGATGTGCGGATCGTGCAGAGCATCGTGTCGGATTCCGTCACGACGGCTTCGGTGCGGCTGGATTCGCTGTCCAAGCGGATCAAGGGAATCGGGCTTGCGCCCGACACGGTGGTCGCCGTGAAGCTGGATACGGGGTCGGTGGCGTTCGTCTTTTCGTTTGCCATCCACAACGACGGCAAGGTGGGACCCGATCGCGTGCTGCGATTGCATCTGTCGGACGTGGTGTCGGCGGCAGCCGGGGCCGACAGCGTTCTGGAAATCACCATCCTGAACACCAACCTGCCGCCGGTGGTGCTCATCACCTCACCTTCGCACAAGCCGTCGCAGCCGCAGGACTCGCTCACGGGTTCGCGCGAAATGCTGGTGAAGTGGACGCTCAAGCAGGGCCGCGACGGCGCCTACGGCCCGGCGGTTCCGCAGGAAGACACCACCTTCACGCTGGAAGAAGGCTGGAACATCCTGCGGCGTTCCTTCACCGATTCGGCGGGGAACTTCGGGTCGGATTCGGTGCGGGTTCTGGCCGACTTCACGCCGCCGTCGGTGCAGGTCTACAAGATCATCGTGCCGGACCCCACCGATTCCACGCGTTCCCTGGACGTGCCCGGAAAGAGCGTGGCCACGCGGTTCGGCAAGGACACCGTGTGCTACTGGGTGCGCGATTCGGCCAAAGGGCCCGACGGAAACTGGCGTGTGAAGGTGGATTCGTTCAAGGTCGCGGTGGATCTGCGCGGCGACAGCACGTTCCGGATCCCGGTCCAGTCGTGCGACGCGGTGGGCAACTGCGGACGCGACACGGGTGTCATCAGCCTCAAGCAGAGCCGCCCCAAGATCGAGATCCTGGATCCGCATCCGCTCGACACGGTGTCTTCGGGGATCGGCCCGGTGACCTGGAGCACCACCGACGCCGGCGAGACCTGGACGACCCGCGACCAGGAATCGTTCCCGGTTCCGGGCTGGCACGACATCACCCGCTGCGCCGTGGATTCGGTGGGCAACAAGGGCTGCGCCACCGTGACCGTGTTCGTGAAGCCGGTGGAGGCCGAGCGTTCCTGGTTCGTGGACACCGACGGCGACGGGCGCGTGGACGCCGCGATCGTGGAGCTGGACGCACGCTGGGGCACCGGGCCGTTCCCGAGCTTCGACTTCAAACTGGGCGACGAGGTTCGCGAAGGCCAGAAGCCGGATTCGTCCAAGCCCTGGGCGACCATGGGTTCGCGCGGAACGCCGCTTCGCGATTCCAGCGGCAAGCTGGTGCTGGGCGCCAAGGGCGACACGATCTGGGCCGCCGCCGGACAGATCTTGTACGGCACCGACGGCAAGCCCCGCGTGGTCGACGGGTTCCCGCAGACCACGATCCTGGGCGACACCTTGTACGACGCCGACGGCAAGGCGATCCGCGATTCGCTGGGACGGCTGCTGTTCAAGGTGCCCGGCCCCGGAATGGTGGACAGCACCCGGCTGCTGGTGCCGATCAAGCCGCCGTTCGCCTACGGCGTGACGGGGTTCGACCAGGACCAGGAGGCGACCTTGCGCGCCTCGGTGGTGTTCCGCGATTCCAAGGGCCGCGATTCGCTGGTGAAGGTGGTGGACGACTTCAAGGTCGGCGACAAGGTCGCGCCGGTGATCCTGAGCGCCACCCTCGTGCGGACGGAACTCTACGACGGCCTGGACTCCCTGGTGGTGGTGCCGTCGGAACCGCTGTGGCCGGTGGGCGACTGGCTGGAGATCAAGAAGGACGGAAAATGGGTGGTGATCCCCCCCGAGTCGCTGTCCATCAACAAGTACGGACACCTTGTGATCGTGCTGCCTCCGGGCGATTCGGTTTCGCCGCGTCCGGGCCTGGAGATCCGGTTCCGCGGCGGCGTGAGGGACGAGTTGGGCAACAAGGTGGACGTGAACAACCGCAAGTGGACCGCGAAGGTGGAAGGCGATCCGCGCCCACCCCTGGTGGACGTGGTGGTCCCCAAGCCGGTGGTGGAAATTTCCAGCGCCGAACGCGACCGCAGAGGTCCCGGAGGGATCGTGATCCGCGCCTCCGATTCACATTCCAAGGCGACCGCCGAGTCGTTCACCTGGTGGAAGCCGGGCTCCGGGTACAGTCGATCCGGGGACGACCAGACCAAGTCGATCTGCCCTTCGCCCGAATTCTGCAACGGCCCGATCCTGTACATGAACCGTCCGGCCAAGCTGTTGGTGTACGTGTACGACAACGCGGGGACGTTCGTGATGAAGTTCGAGCAGTCGTTCACCGACGACGACCTGGATGCCTCCAACCCCAACGCGCTGGTGCCCGACAAGCTGGACCGCTACCGCATCCAGTTGGCCTGGAACCACCGCGACGTGCGCGGCGACCTGGTGGCCTCGGGCATCTACCTGTGGCGCATCGTGAGCTACGTCAAGGAAAAGGGTCGCCCGACCCCGGTGATGACCAACAAGCTGTACAAGATCGGCGTCAAGATCCACCACCCCGAGGGGTTTTGGTAAAGGCGGAGCAATGACCAAGAAGAAGGAATACGAGTCCAAGGAATACCTGATCGCCAATTTCGAGCGTATCGCCG
>JAKPQQ010000129.1 GCA_029557215.1 Fibrobacterota bacterium
TCAAATTCAGAGGTGTTGGAAAATCGAGTTTTGAGTTATATGGATCAGCTTGAAAGCAACAAAGAATTAGTCCAGTCATTCTTCTCGTATGATAAAGTCAAGTACGCTGCGTGATGGCCGAGATTCGATACCGGGTTAGTATTTATGATGACGAAGGCGAAAAATTCGAATTCAACGGCAGTCCCGCGGTCATGATGCCTGGCCTTCAGGTCAAGTACGGAATCATCGATGGGCTCGATGTCGAAGTCGCCCTTGCGTATGCAATGAAGAATGAAGATGCTGGTGATGTGAGTGGTCTTGCTAAGCCGGAAATCGGATTGAAGTACGTCGCTCCCGACTTGGGTGTTGGCGGGTTTTTGAATGTCGAACTGCCCTTCGGTTCCGAGGATATCGTAGGGGAGAATCCTCAGACCAAGATTCAAGGCGGAGTGATCTACGGGAAAGCGTTCGGTCAGATTGCTGTCAACGCTTTGGCTGGGTATGTCTTCGAAACAGAAGAGAAGGACCTTAAGTCCAAGCAAGATGCGCTTGAGATCTATGCCCAGGGACAATACAACGTCAACGAGATGATCGGTCCTTACCTTGGAGTGGAGTTCTTCAAGACCTTCGACGCGCAATACGATGGCGAAACTGTTGAGGAAAGCGCTGGCTACTTGCTGACGCTCCAGCCCGGTGTGAACGTTACCATCGATGCGAATATGGCGGCTGAATTGTCCGTACCCGTGACTGTCATGGGTAAGAGCAACCCTGCAGCTTGGGGCATCGCGGCTGCTTTCAAATACAGCATCTGATACCGTAAGGAAACTAATCAGCCAATATTGCTGATTGTTCTCTGACCCCGGCCGCTTTGTACGGTTGGGGCTTTGTTTTTGTTGCCATAATTGGGAATCTCCTGAAGTCGAGTCTTCAGAGCGCCCGTTCCACCAGCGGCGACACCAGCTTGGCCCACAGGCTCGTGGCTTCCTGCAGCACCGGATCCGGCTCGCGCAGCGAGAGTCCCGGGTCCACGTACAGCACGCCCAGGTGCCTGCGCGGAGTCGACAGAAGGTGTCCTTCCACCCAGGCGTGGGACACGGTCACCTTTTCGCCCGCCTCGGCGTACATGATGGACGCCGGGCGACGCAGTTGCCAGGATCTGCCCGTCTTCTCCAGGTTTTCCAGGACGCGGTCGATGGTCTCGAACCGGTTGATCCGGTAGGCGCGTTCGTCGGTGGTGTTCAGGTGGTGGTCGGTGCCCCAGGTGCCCCGCATCTCGAGGTCGCCGGGGTGCGGCAACAGCAGCAATCCCGCCCTGACATGCCCCAAGGCCGTGCGTGTGGCCTCCACGATCTGCCGGCAGGTGCCGTCGAGATCCGCTGGCGCGACGCCCTGGAACGCGTCCAGGGCCGTCCTCACGAGATCGGCCCCGACCGGGGATGCCGCCGAAGGCAGATGGGGGCGGAACAGGGAGCGCTCCGCTTCCGATTCGGCCTGTTCGTAGCGAACCCGGACCCGGAAGGCGCGGGCGGCTTCGGGTTCCAGTTCCAGGACCGCAACGAACCGGTCGATGAACGAATCGGTCAATTTGCGTCCTTCGATGATCTCGCCCAGAAGTCCCCGGGAATTGGGGACACCCAGGCGTCGAGCGACTTCCGACCGCGTGAAACCGGGGTCCTGGCGCTGCTTGGACGCGTGCCATGCCGCGAGGTAGTCGCGGAAGCTCTCGAATTCTTCCAGCCGAGGCGCAGGGGCGCGGGTCATGCCGGCCATCCGGGCACAGAAGCCGAGATCGAGAGAGTCATCAATAATGGAGAAAAAAGTCTGGTATGTACTAGAAACATGACCAGCTAAAAGAAGTCATAGGAAAGCAGGTTTGTCTCTGCAGAACAATTCCAGAGAAACCCGCAATGCAGCACCGAACCTCCTCGATTCGGTGTTGCTTGCGTTAGCGGGAAACTTAAAACAAAAGAATCAGTTTCTCGAGGGTTACTTCTTGGCGGTGGCCATCTCGATGGCGGCCTTGATTTCGCTGGGGCTGCGGGTGGGCTTGCCGTTCAGGAACAAGGAAGGAGTTCCTTCCACGCCAACCACTTCGCCGAGCTTCATGTCGGCTTCCACCGCCTTGAGCGCGTCGTCGGAGTGCTTGTCGGCCTTGAATTTGGCCAGATCGAGCCCCAGGTCCTGGGCCGCGGTCACCAAGGCCGAGTCGGTCAGGCCCCGAAACAGCGGCGTGACCTTGTCGAAGTATTCCCAGAACTTCCCCTGCTTGCCTGCGGCCCAAAGCGCCATGTGGGCGTTCATGGCCTTGTCGTGGATGGAAACCAACGGAAAATGGCGGAACGAGATTTTCAGGTGCTTGGGGGATTGCGCCTGCATTTCGCGAAGGACCGGGGCCATCTGGGCGCAGTAGGGGCACTGCAGATCGGTGAACAGGACCACCGTCACCGGGGCATTCGCGTCGCCCAGGATGGGGGTTCCCGCCACGGGGATGTCGTAGACGGAATCCTGCCGGGCGATCGACTTGCGGCCCTTTTCCACGTCCAGGCCGGCGGAGGTGAGAATGCGCTCCAGCATCTTCAGCTCGGCGCCGATGCTGTCGATCTTGGCGTGGATCGCATTGATCTCTTGCTTTGCCTTGATTTCACCGGTGTTCGTGGCGCATGACATCAAGCTAAGGAGCGCTCCCAGGGTGAGCTGCGTGCGGCGGAAGGTCATGGAGGGTCTCCGAGTAAGGATTGGGGCCAATGAGAAAACGTACATCCCCACAAGGAGACCGTTTTTGGCACACGATGACGGCCCCGATTTCCGGAGGGGATGGGCGCTCGTGGGGACTATTTTGTCGGAGTGCCAGATCGATTGTTTGCATTGGATCCCTCACGCCTTCGCCCCCCGGAAAGATTCGGGAAACCAGACCTGAACCGATGGAATTGAACCGGTTTTTCGCCAGCGGATGGTTGACGCGTCTGCGGACGCTCTTCGATCGGATCATGTTGGGATACTTGGGGCCTGCCGCCCTCCGGCGGTCCGTTGAGCGGGTTTTTGAAATCACCTTGCGATTGATGCCCTTGGATTCCGGGCTTCTGACCAACCACAAGGCCCGGAACAAGCATTTGAACCGTCAGCTCGCCTGGTCGCTGGCGTTCGTGGCGGGAGGGGTGAACGCCGGCGGGTTCCTTGCGGTGCAATCCTACACCTCGCATGTGACCGGAGCGGTCGCCAAGATCTCCGACGAGCTGGTCCTGGGCAATGCCGCTTTGGCGCTGGAAGGCGTGGGCGTGGTCTGCAGCTTCGGCATGGGGGCGTTCTTTTCCACCCTGCTGATGAGCTACGGACGGCGGCATCGGTTCAAGAGCCACTACGCCCTGAGCCTGATGATCGAAGCGTCTCTCATGATGGTGTTCGGCCTGATCGGGTCCAGCCTGAATGCCGTCCACGGGTTGTTCGTGCCGTTCACGGTCATGCTCCTGAGCTTCATGATGGGCATGCACAACTCGATGGTCACCAACATTTCCAACGCCGAGGTCCGCACCAGCCACATGACCGGGATCGTCACCGACCTGGGGATCGAGCTCAGCCGACTGTTCTACTTCAATCGCAGCCGCAACCAGAAGATGCTGCCGATCCGCGCCAACCGCGACAAGCTCAAGCTGCACGGCCTGATCCTCGGGGCGTTCTTCGGGGGAGGGTTCATCGGAGCGCTTTCGTTCAAGCACGTGGGATTCAAGAGCGCCCTGTTTTTTTCCGCGTTCCTGGTCTTCCTGGCGGTGAGGCCGATCTTCCACGATCTGCGGGTCAGGTGGCGATTGATGCAGCTATCCAGATCCTGAGGCGACAGGCGCCGCAAAGGCGGGTGGTCAAGATTGTTGCCACACCGCAGGTTGGTATGGTCTAGTTTTCTGGACATGAAGACGATCTGGATCTTCGGGTTGCTGGCCGCCGCGCTCCTGTCGGGATGTGGGGGATCGGCTCCTCGCATGGGGGCCGACGGTGCGGCCAACCTGGACGCCATGGCGCGGAGCATCGCGATCGATTACCGCGAACGCTGCTTCGAGCCGGTCCTGGCGCGCAAGGTTCCCGACGACATGTGCCAATTCGATCTCTTCGACAAGGCCGAGCGGCAATGGGGAACCACGTTCGGGCCGTCGGAGCTCAAATCGTCGGCCAACAAGCTGCTGGGCATGAAGATCGAAACCGAACTGCTGAAGCTTCTGGTCTACGACGCGCCTTCCCAGCGCTACGTGGCGGCGAGCACCCGGACCCGCTACGAGATCATCGCCGCCCTGAAAGACAAATACCGGATCCGGTGAACATGCCCAGACCCGCCATACTCCAGAAGCTGGTGCATGTCGCCCTCCAGTTCGTGACGTTCCTGGGCACGGCGGCGTGGAGCGTGTACTGGCTCGGGATGCGCGTTCCGTCGGCCGATTGGCGCTACTTGGCGGTGGGGCTCATGCTGGCGGCGGTGCTGGGCTGGTGGCCGTGGATTTCGCTGGGTGTGACGGTGGTGCTGTCGTTGGCGGTGGCCTTCGCCGCCGACGAACTCGATTCGCCCATGAAAACCCAGATCATCGAAGAAATCGCCATTTTCTGGGCGTTGGGGCTTGGTTGGGGGATGCTCGCCAAGACCTGGCTTGCCATTCCCTCTTCGCGTGCGCGGTCCACGGAGGCCAAGGCGCCCTACGGCACCGCCGCCGCGGCGCCCCTCGCTCAACATGCTCCCGCCGCGCCATTGAAGTCCGCGGAAGATTCGGCGTTCCGATCCCGGCGTTTGATGGCTGGTGGCGGGGGAGAAGAAATCAACCGCTCTCCGGTGCCTGCTCCTGTCGCGAGCTCCGCTCCGGTACCGGTGCCGGCCGCATCGACAACGCCGCCGACAACGCCCCAGTCGATGTCCGAAAGCCGGGCCTTCCCGGTGTTCCATGCACCGGAGTCCGACCTGGAAATTTCCGCATCCACCGACACTCCCGCACCGCTGCCCAGGCCGCTGGCCGCACCGAGCTACGACGCGGGAGGCGAGTCGGTGTTCGGTGCCAACATGCCTGGGTTGCAGAGCAGGGAATCCACGCATCCGCCCCTCGATACCCCGATGCCGGAAACCATCGAAGCGCCGGTCATGAATTTCGCGCTGTCCGATTCGTCGGACCAGATGTTTCCCATCAAGCCGCAACCGGGAGCCCAGACCGCCGAACTGCGACTCGACTCCATGCCGCCGCGTCCTCCGGTCCTGGAAGAACCCTCCGTGGTACCCGCAGTGGAATTCCCCACCATGGAGCTTCCGGTCAACACGCTCCTGCGTTCCGTGCCGCGACCGTCGCACAATCCCAATTCGTCGTTCCAAATTCCCGTGTCCAACTCGTCCGGGGCCGGCGGCTCCGCGGGGGACGCGTCGGAATCCGACGCGCAGAGCATCCGCAGGTCCTCGTCGTTCCTGCGTCCGGAAACCGAACCGGGGTCGGCCTACGAACACGTGCTCGAGTGGTACAACCAGTTTTCCTGGTCGCCCTGGACCGCCGAAGAGCTGGAACGGCGCTACCACCGGCCGGGGATCCAGGTGGGCTGGACCAGCATGGCCCTGGCCGATCTCGCCAAGGCCTGGAAGGTCTGGCAGGCCGGCCCGATGCCCGGCAAGGCGAGTCCCGGTCAGGTTTCGCTGGGTGCGCTGGAAGGCTTCCTGCGTTGCGAAATGCTGGGAGTCCTGCGCCACCAGGGGTTCCCCGACCTCCACCTGCTCAGCGTCTCGACGGAAAACGACACCTGGATTCCGGTGTACCACGAAGTGCGGGGACGGTTCCGCGGGGGCGAGGCGATCATCCACCGGCCCGACAGGAACACCTTGGCGACCGATGCCAAGGACATCCTGGTGGGGGTGCCCGACCGCTTCGCGGAAGTGCGCGGGGAATCGGACGTCGTGGCGCTGGTCACGCCGTTTTCCGTCGGCGAAAGCCTGAACTGGACCACGGTCTACGCCGTCGCCCAGCAGCGGGTCGCCGAAACCATGGGGATGAACCTGAGCGGCATTCCCGTCGTGATCAATCTTCCGCTTCCCATCTGGGACGAACGCAGGCAGTCGCGCGTGGTGGTGATCGAAGACATCGCCACCGAACAGCGGCGGCTGGAGGCCTCCCTGGAGCGCTTCAACAAGGTGCTTTCGGGGTTGCTGCCGCCCAAGCCGCAAACCCAGGCCAGCGTGTGCAACGGCTGCGGATGGCGCCATTCCTGTTCGCACTACGCCGGCGGAAGGCCGCGCCTGGAACTGTCCAAGCCGCCCGCCCAGATCGCGGCGGCATTGAAATGATCGGGTTGTCGAACTCCTCCGGCGCGGAAGATCCGTTGCGCTACCTGGACGACGGATCGTTCGAGGCTTCGTACCAGCAGCTCGTGCCCACCTGCGACCGCGTGCTTCTGGAGATGGCCAAGCTCCTGCAGCGCGCGGCGGAAAACAAGGTGCCCGCGGTCCAGGTGAAGGGGCGCGTGAAGCGTCTGCCCAGCCTCCTGGAAAAGCTCCACCGCAAGTTCGAACCGTCCGATCTCCTGGACCCGGCATCGGTCCTTCGCCGGACCACCGACCTCATGGCCCTGCGGGCGGTGTGCCCGTTCCTGGAGGACGTGGACACCGTGGTCGACGCGGCCAGGACGGTGTTCGACATCCAGGAAATGGAACAGAAGGGCGAAGGTCGTTCGTTCGCCGAGTTCGGCTATTCCAGCACGCATCTGCTGGTGGGGCTTCCGTACGAGCTGCAGTGCGAGTTCCCCTCGTTGGCGGGATTCCAGGTGGAAATCCAGGTCCGCACCATCCTGCAGGACGCCTGGGCCGAAGTGGAGCACGAGCTCATCTACAAGGTGGGCGCGCATCCGTTGAACCAGCAGATCCGACGGAAATTGGCAGCGCTCAACGCGAACCTGGTCCTGTCCGACACGATCTTCCAGGAGATCCGCGACTACCAGAAGGCCAACGTCTCGGACCTGACCCGGGCGCGCGAGGCGCATCTGGAGCAGGTGACCGGCGAACACCCCCTGTACGTGGCGCCCGGACAGGATCCGTCCAAGCCGCGCCGCACCTCGCAGGCGGAAATCGAAAAGCTCCTCAAGAAGGGGCTCAACGCCCAGATCGCCGGCGAGATGCAGGACGCCGTGCGGATCTACACCGACCTCCTGGAGTTCCAGCTCGACAACTTCACCCTGTCGGTGGTGCTCAACCACCGGGGCATGGCGTCGGAAAGCCTGGAGCACCACTCCGACGCGGTGTCGGATTTCGTCAAGGCCGGAGCCGCCGACCCCAAGAACGCCCGCGCGCGCATCAATCTGGCCCTGGCCTGGCGCCGTCTGGGGCGCCTGGACGCCGCCGAACAGGAGCTTCGGGAGGTGTTGAAGTTCAAGGCCAACAGCGCGCACGCCCACTACGGCCTGGCGCTGGTGCTGTCCGACCGCGGCGAAGTGGAGGAGGCCGTGCTTTCGTGCCAGCGGGCGATCAAGCTGAGCCACGCCTTCACCCAGGCGCAGCAGCTGATGGACGATCTGCTCGAACACTCCCGCCGCGAAGCCGGCGGCGGCTCCTGACGGGCATTCGGCGGCGCATACTTGCGATCCTCTCCACTCGGCGTACGTCTCTGTACGCCTTCGGGCTCGGATCGCTGCGTCTGCATCCACCGACTGCCCGTCAGGTCTTCTGGTAGTCCAGTTTGGCTGGTTGGGCTTTGCCTCCCTTTGGGAGGCTTGCCCACTGGTTTGGGGGGTGGGCGAGGTGCGACATCGCTTCACTAGCATGCCGAAGTCCGGAGTAGGGCATGCTAGTTATTCTCTGTCGGGAACAAGAACCCCCTCCCCTTCGGGGAAAGGGAGGGGGCGAAGTGGCGGGCCTACGGTGGGGAGGTGAGGTGAGGTGTTAGCCTCGTCTGGACACTCCTAAAGCCGGGCAGCTGTTCTCCTTCTCCTGATGTTGGATTTCCACCTGGCCCAGTAGTCCAGCCTCCACCACCATTCCGCCGATGTCTAGGATGTCGAGAATATCGCTCATCGTATGGATCCCTCCTGTTAAGTATGAAACTGTCCAGAGAAGGCCAAGTAGAATCAACTCGGAGTTAAAGAGCAGTTTGATTCTGCCCAAGCTCAAGATGTGAAGGGAAACTCTAGTAAAGAATGTGCATACCGAGGATGAGTCCGGTGGGGAGGCTGTAGAATCCAGAGGTGGGCGAACGTGGTTTTTGATGCCTTGAGGGGTTGGGTGATGGGAGAATAGAGGAGTGCGGTGCGGCCCGGCTTCCTTGGGAAAAGTGGTGACTTGGTTGTCACCTTCTGTCCGCTGCCGCGGGGCGGTTGTCTGATGGATGTTGCGGGGATTGCCAAGGGGGTGCAGGTGTACTCTGAACGCGAACGGCGCCCGCCGAGCACGGAAGTTGAGGGCGGTTCCTGCGAACGCTGGGCGAAGCGGCGGGGGTGGAACTATCCTCCAATCGTCCGTCGGATGCCCTGTGCACGGTGCGTCCAAATCGGAGGAGCGTTGGCCGTGACTGATCATGCACCCCTTTCCATTCTGACCCGGGCCCTGTTGGTGGCTGCGGCGGTGGCGTTCGGCCAGGCTCAAGACCCGGTGCCGTACGCTCCCATCGCCAATCCGCACCCCATTTCCGGGGTCGACCAGAAGGTCCGCGACAGCCTGACTCTCAAGCCCAGCCGGGTGCGGGTGAACCAGGCGGGTTACCGGCTTGTGGAAGTGAAGGCCAGCATGGCCAAGTTCTACTACGTGGGCGTCGGTGCCGTGTTCACCGTGATCGACAGCGCCACGGGATTGCCGGTGGGAACCGGGAATCTCGCGCCCAAAGGGTTCAGCAGCGCGACCAAGTTCGGGGTCAAGGCATCCAACTGGGCGGGCAGGGTGGCCGGCGGCGATACGCGCTACACCATGAGCACCGATGGTTTGCGCACCACGATCGCTTCTTCCAGTGTTCTGGAAGGGACTCTGCCGACCACGTTGCAGGAAGGCGCCAAGTACCGGGTGGTGGTCGGAACCGACACCTCGTCGACCTTTTTCGTGTCCGATTCGCTCTACGGAATGGTGCGCGACGGCATCCTGAAGTTCTTCGGGATCCAGCGCAGCGGCCAAGGGCCCTCGTGGTTCCACCCGCCCAGCCACACCAAGGACGGCGCCATGGCCACGCCATCGGCTCCCGGGGCCTACCAAGGCGGATGGTACGACTGCGGCGACCACCTCAAGGAGCCCATCACCATGTCGTTCGCGTTGGCCACGTTGGCCACCCTGAACGCGACGCTCCCCAGCCGCGATGCCGACAAGTACGGGGCCAACCACGCCCAAACCCAAAGGAAGGACGGGATTCCCGACGTCCTGGCCGAAGCCCGGTTCGGAGGCGAGTTCTTCTTGCGCTCCTGGGTGCTCAACAACCGCCGGACCGCCAACATGGTCACCGGTGTCGGTGATTTCGGCGACGACCACGGTTGGTGGGGCAGGCCCGAAAACCAGGACGCCATGACCGAAGATGGCCGCGGTGGCTGGCGCGAGCGCCCGGTCCGGAGGATCATGGGAACCGGCTCGATCGCCAACCAAGCCGCTGGACTGGCGATGTTGTCCAAAAAATACCGTCCCTACGACGCCAAATGGGCCGACACGGCCTTGATGGCGGCCAAGGACATGTACGCGTACGCGAAAGCCAACATCCAGCCGTACACGGGCATCGCGCCCTACAGCCAAGGTGAAGACAAGGCCAAGGCCAATCTCGCGTTGGCCGCCGTGGCCTTGCTCTGGGCCACCAAGGATCCTGCCTATCTCCAGGATCTCGCCTACGATCGCGCCATCGGGCCGCACGGCAGCGACGCGTTCTTCCCCAACTCGGTGTTCGACGGCGGCTGGCTCGCCGCCGAAAACAAGTTCTTCGACATGGCGCGGGGCACGGCGAACTTCGACTTCGCCAGCATCCACCCGATGGTCCTGTACGCTTTCCACAAGCTGATCCTGTCCCACCCCGATACGGCCAGGGCCTACGGCGTGGCCAGCGAGGCCGAGCGTGTCAAGCTGGGACGCCGAACGATCAACGCCATGATCGGCTGCTTGGTGGCGGTGAGCGGTACGGGCGCGAGCATCACCCTGCCGGGTCCGGATAATGGTGGGGGTGCCACCCGTACCATGAGCTACGATCCCAACTGGTTCAAGATGTACACCCAGCAGGAATGGGTCTGGAACCGCTACTACATCGCCAACGCGGCCGAACTGTTCTTCTACCACGACATGGCTTCCGATTTCGCCAACGGCCGGTTCGGAACCGATTTCACCGCCAAGGACTGGAAGCTTCCCGAAATCCGTCAGCTCATGGTCAGGCAATTGGACTTCCAGCTGGGTGTCAACCCCTGGGACGTTTCCATGGTCATGGGCTTGGGCGAAAAGAACTTCAACCACCCCCACCATCGCGCGGCCAATCCCGAAGGGCGCAACACCCCCGGAGCCGCCTACAAGTACCAGGTTCCGGTCGGCGCGTTGTACGGCGGGTACGACCCATCCACGGCGGGCGCGTTCGTGGACACCTGGGGCGACTACCACCATACCGAGGTTTGCACCGACGGCGCGGCGGTGTCGCTGGCCGCCGTGATGGGGCTTGCGGCAGAAGAACCCGTCCTGCCGCCCCGGGTCACGGTGAACGTGGTCTACGTCTCCGACACCTTGGCCCACATCAAGGTGCGCCTGGACAAGTACGGCACCATGAAGCTCGACTACGGCTTGAGTGCGGGCACTCTTTCGCAAACGGTCGTGGGAAGCACTCCGGGCGTGGATTTCGAATTCAAGATCGGCGGCCTCAAGCCCGCCACCCAGTATTTCTTCGACGTCGTCGCCACCGACCTCACGGGCAACACCGCCACCTACACCAAGTGGCCCAACCCGCTTCCAGACGGCATGCCCTACAGCTTCACCACGCTCACCGTGGCGCCGGGACCGGCCGACATCCAGAACGTCAAGGTGTGCAATGTCACGTCGGATTCCGCCGAAATCATGTGGTTCACGCCCGATGGCAACCACCAATCGAGCATCTGCTGGGGCAAGACCCCGGTACAGGACGCGTCGTGGACCTGCCAGGAAAACGTGGACGTGGCGGGCCACCCGACCAAGTTCCACTACGTGAAGATCGGCGACCTGCAGGAGCAGACCGACTACTGGTTCAAGGTCGGCTCCGATGGCGTCTGGGACGACAACAACGGCTCGTACTACCGGTTCCGGACCCCGGTGAAGATGGCTCGGTTCAGCATCTACTCGGTGAAATACGAAGTCGGCGGCATGCCCGCGATCGCGATCAACATCGGAAACGACGAAGCCCGCGCCTACGATTCGCTCACCTTGCGCGTGTACGTGCGCTCCAAGGATACCGTGGCGCCTACCGGGCACCTCTGGGGCCAGGCTCTCAAGGATGTTCCTGTCCGGTTCGGCGATGCCGTGCAGGCGCGCTACGATATCTGCCAGGCCTACAACGGCGCCGGATTCAATCTTCCGTGCAGCGATTCCACCTGGGGAAGGCACCCCGTGACGGGAGGCGCTTGGGACTGGGGCAAGATGGGGGCGGCGGTGCAGATGCTCCAGCCGGTCAAGATGCCCGAGACCTACGACCCCAAGGATTCCACCTACGCCTACTACTTCAATCTGCCGCTGGGGCCCACCAAGATGGTGCAGCAGTCCCGCATTCGCTTCGACGTGATCTTCGGCGACAAGTCCATCTACTCCAAGGCTCCATCGGGCGACCAGAGGACGATGTTGAACTGGATCCGCGCCTTCACGCCCGACGACGGCGGATTTCCCGACACGGGTTGGTTCGACCAAGGGCCCGTGGGGCCCGAGAAGTACCACACCTGGGGAGCCAACACCCGCGACTGGTCCTTCATGCCCCATTCGGTGGCCAACGGCGATCCGGTCGACTTCCCGGGCATGATGGAAGTCGCCGACCAGGCGGCCGCCGACGATCTCATCGATGGCATGTCCACCGAGGTCGTGCTCAACCCCTACATCACGGTCTACCGCAAGGGCGAGTTCGTGTACGGGTTCTCGCCGTCCTACATCGAGCAGGCGCAAAAGAAGACCTATTGGGATCTCGATGTGGATCTCAAGGCTCCGTTCGATGTTCCCAACGGGTCCACCATCGCGCTGGACCAGGCGAATTCCACCGTGCGGTTCCGCGGGTCTGCCGACATCTACGACAAGCTCACCCCCGCCGCCAAGGGCGTGGTCACCGACATCTGGGTCAACGGCGTGCGTCTGGACGCCGCGCAGATGGCCACCGCGGCGGTCTGGAACCCATCCACCAAGCGCTGGGATCTGGACATCCCCGCCAAGTTGGCGATCGGCGGCCAGTCCTTGGACATCACCATCTTCGGCGGCAGCGCCGAGTGCCCCGACACCGCCACGACCTGCAACAGCGGCTGCGCCTTCTACAACGCCAACTACTTCGTGCAGTTCACCCGCGGCAACCTCACCAAGAGCGTCATGACCCTGCTGGCTCCCGACGGCTCCGTCTACCCGGTCAAGACCGCGCCCGACAGCATCGCCTTCCAGATCCGGGTCGCCGACAAGGACCAGAGCAAGAAGACCACCATCGACAACGTGGTGGTCACGGTGTCCAACCCTCTGCGCGCCTTCGCCAAGACCTTCACCTTGACGGAAATCGGCATGGATACCGGGGTGTTCCTTTCCGGATCGCTTTCGCTCACGGCCAAGACCACGGGGCTTCTGCCCACCGAAATCCCGTTCCTGCGCGGCGACACCGTGTGGTTCAAGTACAAGGATGCCTCCGACGAGGACGATTCCTCCGTGGCGTTCGTCCATTCCGAGGCGACCTGGCCTCTGCCGGTGCGCGCCGGGCTGTTCCGGGCCTGCGACGGTGCCTTGCAGATCCGCTCGGTCTTCGACAAAGCCTTCACGGAGGCAGTGCCCTGGGCCGATGCCCAGGTGGTGGCGCTGAATTCCGCGGGCGATTCGGTGGGCGTCGTGACGGTTCCGGCCGCCCAGATCGCCAAGCTGGCCGGCAACGAGATCTCGCTGCCATTGACGGAAGCCGTCTTCGGGACCTGGCAGCGCGCCAAGCTGACGCTTCCCGTCGCCGACGGGCGCGGCGGGTGGGTTTCCAACGCCGTGGCGGTTTCCGACAGCATCGGCCCTTGGCTGGATTCGGTCAAGATCGTGGAAAACGTGCTCGGGACCGCGCAGGATACCGCCTACATCTGGATTTCCGAGCGGGTCAAGGGGCTCGGCAACACCTCGTTCGCGGTGACGCGCGGCGGTGTCACCACGCCGCTGGTCGGAGTCGAATCCGTGGTGCTCGCGACGACGGGGAACAGCGGCACCTTGTATCTGCGCGCGGGAACTCTCCGGGCGGGCGATTCGCTGCGACTGCTTGCCGGTTCCGGCATCACCGATTGGACGGGCAACGCGCCTTCCGACTGCCCGAGCCAGGCGCGCAAGGTGTCGCTCATCGGTCGCGCCGCGCCGTTCGCCAAGGCCTGGATCCTGGATTCCGACGGCGACGGTCTGGCCGACCAGGTGAAGATGGTCTACCGCAAGGTGGTGGCCGCCTCCGATCTTCCCGATTCGATCGAGGTCGCCTTCGGGAACGCGCCGTCGGTGCGGTTCGCGCCGGTTTCGCCGCTCTTCGCCACCGATTCGTTCGTCACGGTGGGCTTGCCCATTCCGTTCGCCTGGGGACAGACCCGTGGCGATGCCACCGATGGTTCCGGAACCATCGCCCTCTGGAAGAGCGGTGGCCGGAGCTCGACTTCGGCGCTGTCCGACAGTGTGGGTCCGGTGCTGGTTTCCGCCGCCTTGACGTTCGCTCGGTCGGGATCGCAGGACACCTTGGCGCTCTCGTTCTCCGAACCTGTGGGTGCCAACCTGGGATCGGGCTGGTTGCTGCACCAGGCCGGTGTGGATCTCGGGACCGCGTTGCCGCTCGAGGTGATCTCGACCTCGTGGCGCTACCCGGTCGCGGCCGGCATCGTGGCCGCGTCGGACTCTGTTAAACCTCTCCCGACCCACTCGTGGGTGGATCTCGCCTCCGGGCGTCGTGTCCCGGCCGGGCATCGTTGGATTCCGGTGACGGGCGGCGAGCGGGCTCCCGCGTACGGGTGGTACACCGACGAAGACCAGGACGGTGCGGTGGACCACGTGCATATCCAGTTCCGCAACGCGGCGCCAAAGACCCGTCCAGGGTTCGCGGTCCAGTTCCAAGGGATTTCCCGGATCGCGATCGATTCCGGCAGCTGGGCGCTCGACGCTTCGGGAATGGCCGCCAAGGTGGCCGTCGGTCCGTTGCCCAAGGGCCGGACAGGATTTGGAACCGATGCGACTGGAACGTGGATTTCCACGGGGCAGGAAACCGCCTTTCCCTTGTTCGACAGCGTCGCTCCGGTGCTGTTGTCCGCGAATCTGCGCTACGCCGCCGCCGACAGCACGCCCGACACCTTGTTCGTGCGCTGGAGCGAGCCGATCAAGGACAACGGGGTCCGCAACCTGGTGGTCCACGGCGCGTCGGCCAACCGCTTGCCGGTTCCCGCCGCGCTGTCGGTGGACGCCGACGGTCTGGGCGCGACGATTCTTGTCTGGGCCGATTCGATGAACTTCCGGCGCGGCGACTCGGCGCAGCTCGACGGTGTGGGTGGCGTGGCCGACCTCGCGGGCAACGTGCCAGGTCCGTTCCACGGTTGGGTTCCGGTCAAGATCGGCGCGCGTCCCATCCGCCTGGATTTCAAGACGCGCAACTACATGGAAACCCCCGCCGGGCTGGCGCTTCCCCAGCAGCCGGGGTTCGCCCTCATGGTCCGCGCGCGACCCGAAAGAGGCTCGTTCGACACCGCCTGGACCCGTCTGGACGGATTCCCGCCTCCCGCCGAAGCCTACAGCCTCCATGTCACCATGACCGTCAATCGCGCCTTCGAGGGCAGCGCCCACATCTTCGACAACCTGGGCGTTTTCGTGGTCGGGATCGATCTGGCCGATCTCAAGAAGATGGCCGATGCCGGCACGTTGCCTGTCGATGGATCGGGCATGTTCCAGGTCCGCTTGGCTTGGGATGGTCGCGACCAGGTGGGCAAGGAGGTCGCGTCGGGCGTCTATTGGATGCGTCTGGTGCTCAAGGACCAGGGCGAAGACGGCCAGGGAGTCCGGATGCTCAACCGCGTCTTCGGGTTCGGAATCAAACGGATGAAATGACCCGCCCTGCCGTGCGGCGGAACGGGAACCGTGCAGCGTGATCCGACGCGAACGGTTCCATCGGAGCACGGAAGTTCGTTCCAGATCCCGTGGACGCAGACACAAGCGTCGCGGGCGAATCGATCTCCCTCGCGTCCGCAGGTTCGTCCAACGGGCGCGATGGACAATACCGGGGGAGTCTAAGGCCGTGGCACCTGTTCCGTCTTGCAACCGTTCGATCCTGGGTCTCGTGGCGGCAGCCGCGGCGGTGTTCGCCGACCCCATGCCCTACGACTCCATCGGGAACCCCCTCAACAAGCTGCCCGCGTCCGACAGGACCATCCAGCGCAAGGGTGATTCGCTGAACATCGCGCCCAATCGCGTGCGCGTGAACCAGGCCGGGTACCGCCAGATGGATGTTGTGGCGGGGTACGCGAAGTTCTACTGCGTAGGGTGCGTCGGGACCGCGTTCACCGTGCATGGTGAAAACGGCGCCTTGGCGGGATCCGGCACCCTCACGTCCAAGGGCGCGACGGTTTCCGGCAAGTTCACGGCCTACGCGTCCAATTCGGCCGAGCACGCCTACAACGGCGAAGGCGACTGGAAGAAGGGTTACCCGATGGTCGGCACCACGGTGTCGGGAGCCCTCACCCAGGGGATCCTTCCCGCCACCCTTCCCGCCGGCAGGTACGTCATCCGGGTG
This sequence comes from Fibrobacterota bacterium, assembly GCA_029557215.1. Lineage (GTDB taxonomy): Bacteria > Fibrobacterota > Fibrobacteria > UBA5070 > UBA5070 > UBA5070. The sequence goes on from JAKPQQ010000129.1 coordinate 15,852, forward strand.
GGTGCCGACAGTTCGGTGCCGTTCATCGTCAGCGACAACGTCTATGCCATGGCGACATCGGCGGCGCTCAAGTTCTTTGGCGTGGCGCGCTCCGGCGACTACGAATCGTGGTTCCACGGCCCTTCGCACATGTGGGACGGTTGGCTCTACGACAGCGCCGCCCGCAACCCCGACGGCACCTACAAGTACAAGGGCGCGCTCAAGGGAGGCTGGTACGACTGCGGCAACCATCTCAAGGAGGCCCGCACCAACAGCTACCCGCTGGCCACCTTGGGAATGCTCGCGGCCACCATGCCGGAAAAGGACGCCGACCGCTACGCCCTGAACCAGAACTTCACCACCACCACCGACCGCATCCCCGACGTCCTGCGCGAGGCCTGGGTGGGGGCGCAGTACGTGTTCAATTCCTGGCGCCTGGCCAAAGGCGTCGCCGACGACATGTACTTGTCGGTGGGTGATCTCAGTTGGGATTTCGCCTGGTGGGGCCGACCGGAAAACCACGACGCGGTCCTGAATCCCACCCGCGGTGGGCGCAAGGAGCGCTACCTCAAGCGCGATTGGGGATCGGCTTCGATGGCCGACTTCGCCGCGGGCATGGCGTTCCTTTCGCGATTGTACAGGCCCTACGACCGTGCGCATGCGGATTCGGCCCTGGCGATCGCGCGCGCCATGTACAAGACGGCCCAGACGGCAAACAAGAAGGAAGAGTCGGAAGACTACACCGCCGACAACTTCGCCTTCGACGACCTGGGTCTGGCGGCCGTCGCCCTGCTGTGGGCGACCGGAGAATCGCAGTACCTGCAGGACGCGGTCTTCGCCAAGGGGTTGAACGACGGCGTGGGCGGGGTGTGCAAGTCCACCGCCATGAGCCCAGACAAGCAGCTGCGCCTGTTCGAGGGCGGTTACTTCGCCTGCGACCCGGACGACGGCATGAAGAAGAAGGGCGGCCCGACCGACTACACCACGGTCCACAGCCTGGCCTTGTATTCGTTCGCCAAGCTCATCCTGGCAAACACCGACACCGCCGCGCGCTACGGGATCCGCGCCGGGCAGCGCGACACCTTCCTGTTGCGCGCCATCACGCAGATGCCGGGGTTGTGGAACCAGAGCCCGGGCAACCCCATCCTGATCCCCACCGGCGACCAATACAATCCCACGCGGCTGACCTACGACAGCATCTGGTATTCCATGGGCATCGGCTACGGCAAGAGCGGCTGGTGGAACAAGTACCAGTTCGGGAACCTGGCCGACCTCTACATGTTCTACGACATGACGGGACTTGTCGAAGGCCGGCAGATCGTCGACAAGCCGGGCAACACCGACTGGAAGCGCAAGGAAGTCCTGCAGGTCCTGCTGGGCGGGCTCAACTACATGATGGGCACCAACGCGCTCGACGTCTCGTACCTGCTGGGCATCGGCCGCAAGAACCCGATGCATCCGCACCACCGGGCGGCCAACCCCGAAGGCAAGAACGTGCCCGGGGCGTTCTACAACTACACCATCCCCGTGGGAGGCCTGTACGGTGGACTCCTGACCGGGCCCGCGAACGCCGAAGAGATCGTGGAAAAGTTCGGCGACTACCGGATGACCGAAGCCATCTGCCCCGACGCCTCGGCCGCGGTGATGATCCCGCTCATGGGGCTTTCCAGCGAAACCCCCGTGCTCCCGCCGCGTGCGACCGTGAAGGTGCTGTACACCACCGACACGTCGGCGGTGATCCACGTGGATCTCGACAAGTGGGGTACCGTCAAGCTGGGCTACGGCCTTGACACCCTGGTCGCCGCGCAGGGCTCGACGGTTTCCGTCAAGGAGGAGGGTGGCAGCTTCCGGATCGAGATCGGCGGGCTCCAGCCCGCCACCCCGTACTACTTCCACGTGGTCGCCACCGACCTGCAGGGGCTGGTCTCGGTGACCAGCAAATGGCCCAACGGCACCGGCGACTCCCTGGCGTTCAATTTCACGACCAAGGCGCATCCCGCGGTGCCTCCGTTGTACGGCGACATCAATGTGTGCAACGTCACTTCCGATTCCGCCGAGATCATGTGGTACACCCCCAACGGCGAATACCTGTCCAGCGTGCGGTTCGCCGACAGCGCCAAGTGGAGGAGCGCCACCTACTCGGTGGTCGACACCGATTTCGTGGGCGACATCCCCGTGCGGTTCCATCGGGTCAAACTTTCGGGTCTGAAACCCAAGACCACCTACAACTTCCAGGTCGGCGTGCCGGGTGCCTACGATCCCACCGTGGGGTGTTTCCGGACTCCCGGAGAGGATGTCAAGTTCGACATCCGCACCACGCGCTACACGTGGGGCGGCATGCCGGCCATGGGCTTGGCGGTGGTGAACCAGGACGTCAAGAGCTACGACTCGCTCCAGATTCGCCTGTACGTGAACGGCACCCGCGCCAACATCCTGGACCTCGCGGCGCGCGTCGACATCGCTTTCGCCTACCGGGCCGACGGGTTCGCCGATTCGGGCCTGTTTTCGCACACCAAGAATGTCCAGAGGTCCCGGCCCCAGTTGATCGATCCCGCCTGCAATCCGGACATCGGAAGCTGCGCGTGGTACTTCGATCTGCCGTTGCACGGCGCGGTCATGGAAACCCAGGCGCGCTGGCGCCTGGACGTGGTGTTCGATCGGCACAACCTGATCCGCGACAGCACCGAGATCCTGAACATGGCGCCCACGCACGACCCGTTCGCCGGCACCGACTGGTCGTTCCGGCCCCACGTGGCCGGTGGCGACGGAGGACTTTCCCCGCTTGATTATCCCGGCGTGCCCCTGATGAGCAAGAACGCCATCGACAGCATCGCGATGGACATCCCCGTGAACCCCTACATCGCCGTGTACCGGCGCAACGAATTCATCTACGGGTTCTCGCCTTCGGCCGCCGAGCAGGCGACAAAACGTGTCGTCTACGCGATGGACGTCGCCTTCGAGAAGCCCTTCGACGTCGCCAACGGGAACACGATCCAGATCGGCACGGGAAGTTCCACGCGGCTCAAGGGGACCTTGAACGCCTACGACGCCATGATGCCCGCGGTGAAGGGATACATCACCTCCATCTGGGTGAACGGTGTGGCGCTCACCGCCGCCGAACGCAAGGCGGCTTTGGCTCGCCAGGCCGACGGCACCTGGAAGGTCGATCTCCCCCTGCGCCTGGTCACCGGCACCAACAAGGTCGACGTGACGTTCTTCGCGGGATCGGATTCCGTCGACGTCCCCGCTGGGGCGGGCACCTGCGGAGAAGGCAAGGGCTGCGCGTTCTACAACGCCAACTGGTTCGTGAACCACGTATCGAACATGACGACCTCGATCCTTTCCGTGGTGGATGCCGCGGAAGCCGTCGTGGGTCCGGTCGCACCCGACAGTTCCTGGCTGCGCATACGCGTGAAGGACGGCAACGCCGACCTCTCCAAGCTCGCGGCGGACGCCGTGACGGTTTCCGTCACCAATTCGCGGACCAAGGGCGTGGTGATCCTGTCGCTGCCCGAAACGGGCGCGAACACGGGCGTCTTCCAGACCGACCTGCTGAAGGCCGTGTCTTCCGTGCCGGTCCCCGGGCAGCTGCAGACGCTTCCCGGCGACACCCTGGTCGTGCGCTACATGGATGCCGCGGATTCGGCCGACGTGGGCGAAGCCAGGATCTGGGCCAAGACGTCGTGGCCGAATCTGGTATCGGCGGTCGTCACGCGCGCGTGCGGCGGAACCGGAACGGTCACCGCGACGTTGGACGGCCAGTTGGGCGGAGCGGGCGGGGCCACCATCGCCGGGGGGCAGGTATCCTTGCTCGGTGCCAATGGCGACACGCTCTATTCCAAGGCGCTTTCCGTCGCCGAGATCGCGATCGGGGCCGACGCGAAGACGGTCGGCCTGGAAGTCCCGGCTTGGGCGACAACGGGTGTGGCGGGCGGTGTTCTCGGCCTGGTCCTCGACGCCGGCAACGGCAAGATGGTCACGACGACCACCGCGATCGCCGACGGGATCGGGCCGTGGCTCGATTCGGCCAAGATCGTGGAAAACCTTTCCGGCAGCCCGATCGACACGCTGTACGTATGGGCGAAGGAAACCACCGCGCCGTTGGGTTTGACGCTTCCTGTCCTGCTCAAGCGGGGTGCGGCTTCCGTCCCCACCACCGGCCTGGTCGTGGACCACGCGCAGCTGCTCGACGCATCCACAGGCAAATGGGTGTACGCGATCCGCGGCGGCGCGATCAAGGCCAAGGACAGCCTGCGCTGGAATCCGGGCTCCAAGAAACTCGAGGATCTTCTCGCGAATCCGAATACCAACCAGCGACTCGTCTTCAAGATCCAGGGAGGTACCGCAGCCCCGGCTATCCGGGATTCCTTGGTGGTCACCTACGCTTCCGGAAGTTTCCTGTCCGAGTTGTATCTGCGTGGCAGCAAGTTGCCGGAACGGACGAAGATGGTCTACGAGGCCAATGGACATCGTTTGGCAGGTCACAACGATTCGTTGAACTACGACTATTGGCTGGATCTCGATTCGATTCCCGGTAGGGCGATCGAGTGGTATTTGTACACGCAACACGGGCTGCTTGGACCGAATGTTTGGGGACTTTCCAGGGTGGACAATGTCCCTGGCGTGACTGCGAGCGATCTGAATGCCGGCACATCTGGAGGTGTCAACGATCTGGCTGGGAACCCGGCTCTCGATTGCCCATCCCTCCTGAAGGAGGTGAAGCTCGTCTCCAGGCCCGCGCCGTTCTCGCGCGCCTGGATCCGGGACGCCGACGGCGACGGCCGCGCGGACCTGGTGACCATGGTGTTCCGCAAGACCCTGGTGGCGGGAGATCTTCCCGATTCCATCCAGGTCGGGTTCGGTGCGGCGGGTTCGGTGCGGCGGGTTCCCGTTTCCCTCGCGATGGCGACGGATTCCGTCCTGACCGTGGCGCTTGGTGTGCCGTTCGCCCTTTCCGAAACCCGCGGCGCGGCTGCGGACGGCTCGGGCAGCCTGCTGGTCTGGAAGACCGGCGAGGCGACGGGTCCCTATTCGCTGGTCGACAGTGTCGGTCCGGTACTGCTTTCGGCCAAGCTCCGGTACGGTGCGAATTCGAGCGCCACGGATACGTTGGAGCTGGAGTTCTCCGAGCCCGTGGTGCATTCCAACGACACGATCTGGCTTGCCAGCCAATCCGTGGGAGTCCTGAGCAACGCAGGAGCCCCTCGATTCGCATCCTCGACCCGCTGGACGCTTCCCGTCGACACCGGCGTGGTCGTTCCGGGTGATTCCGTGCGTCCTCCCGCCACCGGTGCATGGCTGGATTCCTCCGCATCCAACCGGGTCGCTCCGTTCCATCCGTGGGTCGTGGCGACCGGCGGCGAACGCGCTCCGGTCGGGGGATGGTACCAGGACACCAACGGCGACGGAGCCGTGGATCTCGCCACGGTGGTGTTCGCCAGGGCTCCCAGGACGCGTCCGGCCATGCGGTTCCTTTGGCCTTCGGCGGCGGGAAGCCTGGACACGTTCGCCGTCGACAGCGGGGCGTGGACCATGAACTCCGACGGCAAGACCGCATCCATCGCGGTGGGGCCGTTCGCGAAGGGCGTGACGTCGTCGCCCGGCGATCAGCTCGGGCGCTGGCTGTCCGACGGCTCCGTCAGTCCGTTCGCGATGGCCGATCTGGTCGCGCCGGTGATCGTCTCGGCGAACCTGCGCTACGCGTCGGAATCGGGCGTGCCCGACACCCTCAAGGTGCGCTGGAGCGAACGGTTGTCGTGGATCTCGGGGCCGTTGGTGTCCCATCGCAACGACTCCAAGGGCGTGCCGACGGAAAACGTCGCGTATTCCGGCGTCCTTCCCGACGCCGACGGCCTCGGCGCCACGCTGTTCCTCGATTCGTCCTCCACCCAGCTCAAGCGCGGGGATTCCGCGCGGCTCGCGCCCACCGCGGGAGATCTGCTGGGGAACGTCGCCGGCGATCCCACCGTGTGGACTCCGGTGGTGTTCGGGCTGCGGCCGCCCCGTCTGGAGACCAAGCTCCATTCCTACGTGGAATACGACGGAATCTGGCCGTTCGTCTCCAGGACGCCGTTCCAGACCTGGCTCCGGGGCCAGGACGCCTTCGGGGACGAACGCTGGATCCTTCCCGACGGCACCGTTCCTCCGGACACCACGGCATCCCGGTTCCTCGGTCTCACGCTGACCTTGAACCAGTTCCTGGAAGGCTTCGCGTACATCTTCGACAACGGCGGGGTGTACGTGGCCTCGGTGGATTTCGAGGAGATCCGCAAAGCCGCGGCCGAAGGCCGGTTCCAGGCCGACGAATCGGGCATCTACAAGGTGCGGTTGGCCTGGGACGGTCGATCCGCTTCGGGCAGGCCCGTGGCGAGTGGCCCCTACCACATGCGCTTGATCCTCAAGTTCGACGTGGAAGGCGAAGACAAGCCTCGGATCGTCAACAGGGTCTTCACACTCGGATTCAAACGATCGGTCAAGTGATGAGAACATTCGTCCGTCTTGTCGCCATCCTGTTCGCCGCCGCGTCCTTCGCCGGCGCGGCGGACATCGACAACACTTGCGCGACCTGCGGACGGACGAGCCTGGATTCGGCGAATCTGCACGTGGGCGCGGTGCGGGTCAACCAGGTGGGGTACCGCACGGGTGATGTCCAGAAGAACGCGTTCGTGGGGTCGCCCTCGGCCACGACCTTCCAGGTCCTGCGGGCCAACCGCACCGTGGCCTATTCCGGCACGCTCAAGGACCTGGGGAGCTATCCCTTCAAAGGCCGGATCCTGATCCGGGGGTACTTCAACTCGATCACCCCGCTCTACCAGATGGCCAACACGGCCAACCTGGACAGCGCCGACGCGTCGTCCGTGGAGCGGCTCTGGGTGGCCGAGTTCGGGACGCTTTCCGAGGAGGGGACGTTCCGGGTGGCGGTGGGTTCCGACACGTCGCTTCCCTTCGAGATCCGCAAGACCATCTACAACGACGTCTTCGAGACCTCGCTCAAGTTCTTCGGGTGGCAGCGCAGCGGCGACAACGATTCCTGGGCGCACGGTCCCAGCCACATGATGGACGGATCGGGCCGGCCTGGAGGCGCCGCCAAGGCGGGCAGCCTCCAGGGAGGCTGGTACGACTGCGGCGACTATTTCAAGGTGGGGCAGACCATCGCCTACGCCTTCACCAACCTGGTCCTCACGTACAGCCTTTGGCCGCAGAAGGCCGAAGACCGCTACGGAGCATCCTACAACGACACGATTCCCTTCGGGAACGACGGGTACCCCGATCTCCTCATGGAGGCCAAGATCGGCGCCGACTACGTGATGCGACTCTACAGGGCGTCGCGCGAAGACGGATTGCTCGCCGACAACAGGATGTACCAGGATGTCGGCGTGTGGATGAACGACCACATGTACTGGGACCGGCCCGAAAACGCCGATGCCGCCCCGGTCGCCAAGGGTGGCCCCGACCGACCGGTCGTCGGCGCCAAGGGTTCGGCGGTTCCGGCGCAGTTCGCCGGATCGCTGGCGCTCTTCGCCATGGCTTGGGAGCCCTTCGACCCCGACTTCGCCGATTCCTGTCTGGCCGCGGCCAAGGACATCTACGCCAAGGTCGTGCTTCCCAACTGGCGGACGCCGGGGCCGGGCACCGTGGACGGATTCTACATCCAGCAGACGCGGTGGGACGACGACCTCGCATGGGCCGCAGCCAACCTGTACCACGCGACGCGCGACACCATGTACCGCCATCAGCTGATGGAAGACCGGACCTACGGGACCAACGCCAACTACGTGTTCAACTTCGAGACGTTCCGCGGCGGCTTCATGGCCATGCACGCGTCCAAGCTGTTCAGTCCGGGCGGTTGGGTGATGGACTACCAGAACACCCACATCCACACGGTCTGGCTGTTGTTCCAGAAGATCTACCGCACCGACTCCCTCGCCGCGACCTGGGGGATTCCGGCGGCCGACGCCCAGAACGTGCGCACGCGCCTGCGGACGCTCGTGGGCAAGCGCCACGTGCGGGAAAGCACCAACGGCAACGGGGTGTATCCGGGCACCCTCGCGCACATCCTCAAGCCCTACAATCTCGTGTGGAGCTCCATCACCTGGGGCATGAACCGCTACAACATGGGGGGACTGCTTCCCATCGTGGCCTACCACGAGATGATCCGCGACGACAGCGCCGCCTCGGCGGTTCCGTACCTGAACCTCGTGCTCGACAACATGGACTACAACCTCGGGCGCAACCCCTGGGACATCAGCTTCCTGATGGGTGCGGGCTCCAAGAACCTGCAGCACCCGCACAACCGCATCGCCAATCCCGAAGGCTACAACGCGGGCGGGATTCCCTACCCCTACCGTTCCCCCAAGGGGGCGCTCATGGGCGGCGCGATCCCGGGGCAGTTGCTGCGCGACGAGTGGGAGAAGTACGACGTCACCGAGACGTGCATCGACTTTTCCGCCCAGATGGTGCTGCCCAGCCAATATCTGGCGGAAGATCTCCCTCCCGACCACGAAGGTCCGAAGTTCTCCAACGTGGTGGTCGTGCAGGTCACCAACACCACCGCGCTGGTGAGCTGGGAGACCGACGAACTCTCCCGCGACACCCTCTTCTATTCGCTGACGCCCGGCGGGCCCGTCGTGGGCAAGGTGGCCGTGAATCTCGCCAAGAAGAAGTCGGCCGAGATCACCGGGTTGACCCCGGACACCAGATACCATTTCTTCTTCACGGGGATGGACATCTACCGCAACGTGTCGCGCGACGACAACCGCGGCCGCTACTACGAATTCACGACCACCACCACCGCCGCGCCTCCGGTGAACATCTTCGACGTCAAGGTCTGCAACATCCGGCACGATCGCGCCACGGTGTTCTGGTGGACGGATGTCGTGAGCACCTCCGCAGTGGAATACGCCGTGGAGGGCGCCGATTTCGCGAGCACCAAGGTGCGCGTGGAAGGCGACGACGAAGGCGTTCCGGGGCGGTTCCACAAGGTGACCCTCAAAGGGCTCAAGCCGGGCACGAGCTATCGCTTCGACGCGATTTCGGGCACCGCGCGCGGCGATTCGGGCGGGCTCCACCATCGGTTCACCACGATCAAGGATTTCGCGAACTACACCATCCAGATCAAGCCCACCACCAAGAATGGCGCGACCAACGGCCACTTCTACCTCGAGGTGGCGAACAACGACCCCAAGCCCTACGTGGGCCTCGAGCTGCGATTCTACTTCCAGGCCGACGCCGCCACGGCGGCGAGCCTGGTCGTGAACACCAGCGACGATGCGATCTTCGACGTCACCGGCACCATGCGCAAGTCCGGGCCGTCGATCGTGTCGTTCGGTGCGGCGGTCGCGGTCCCGGGCATCGCCGACCAGTGGTACATCCCCATCGTCATCAAGGACACGCTGCCCGTCGCGGGCCGCGCACGCCTGGAAATGAAGATGGACAACGGCAACTGGAATCCGCAGCCCATGTCGATCTTCCGCGACGCCTGGTCCCTGCGGCCGCAGGCTTCCCCCGTGGCTTTCGCGGGCGTGGACCTCTCGCGGCCCTGGGTAGGGCCCGACCATGTCGAGGTGCGCGACGGAGCGCCCGTGGTCACCTACACCCAGACCCCCTACATCGCGGCCTTCTTCGAGGGCGTGCACATCTACGGGTATCCTCCCGACGGGACCAAGCCTCGCGTCCACCGCACCACGCTCTTCGATTTCGCCTCCCCGCTGCCTTCGCCGGCGACTTCGGTCAAGCAGGATTCGTTCCCGGTTCGGTTCGGCGGCCGGACCTGGTCGTTCCCCGACGTGGTCGCCGCGCAGTGGCAGGTGGACGGCCCGTCCTTGCGACCGGTCGCGCCGCTCGCCGGTCAGACGGATTCCGTCGCCTTCGCGCACGACACGCTGGATTCCCAGGGGGCGAACGTCCACGAGTTCGCGTTCTGGGGCGACCGCGACAGCTCCTACTGTTCGTGTTCCTGGCAGCGCTACCTGGTGGCCGTGGACACCATGAAGATCCCGCCGCCGCGCTACCGGCTCGTGTGGACTCCCGCCGCGGGGCCCCTGCGGGAATACGTGGGCAAGCCCATCCGCGTCTCGCTGCGGCTGAATTCGGATTCGCTCGACACCGTGAAGCTGGATGCGCCCGTTTCCCTGGCGCTTCCGGCGGGAATCCGCGCGGGTGTCTCGGCCGCCGATTCGCTGGGAGCCGGTTCCATCCGGTTGGTCGGCGGCGTGGCCGACGTCTGGCTGTTCGCGTCCTTGCCCGAAAGCGCCTTTTCCATCGTCGCCTCGGCGGCGATCGCCGGCGCCGTGGTCGATCCCGCGACGCTCGCGCCGGTCGCGTTCGTCGCGCTCCCGCCCTGGCCGATCGTCGACAGCGCCTGGACCCGCGACGTGGATTGCGACGGCATGCCGGATTCCGTCCTGGTGGCGCTTTCGCAGGAACCCGGCGCCGAAGTCGCGCTCGTTTCCCTGGCCTTGTCGCTGGACGGCGCGGCATCCACCACCTCGTCCGCGGCGATCTCCCGCAATGGACGGATCTTGTCCATCGCCGCCCCGGCGGGGCTCGCCGGGTCCGGGTCGGGCGCCGGAAGCCTGGCCATCCACGTGACCTCGGGCGGACGCGATCTGGACACCGTCCTGGCCTTCGCGGTCGCCGACCGGACGGGTCCCGTGGCCTTGGCGGTTTCGGCCCTGGAACGATTCGCGCCGGGCATGGACACCGTCCGCGTCTCGTTCAGCGAGCCGGTGCTTTCCGGCGGTGCCTGGCCGTTCGCGCAGTCCCGGTCCGGGACTGCGCTTCCCGGGCCGACCGGCGCCACGGTCGGCGATCCGCTGCCCACCTTGCTCGAATGGAGCCTGTCGGGGACCTCGTTCCTCGCGGGCGATCTTCTCGCCTGGGCCGTTCCGTCGGCGGTGGTCGACGCCGCCGGCAACCCCGCGCAGGATTGCCGCGCTCCGGGAGCGGTGTCGCTGCGTCGCGGCAACGTCCCCCTGGACGGCGCGAGCCTGCTGGATGCGGACGGCGACGGGCGCGTGGATTCGCTCCGTCTGCGGTTCCGCCGGGGATTGGGTCTTGGAGAAATGCCGGATTCCGTCCGGGTTTCGTGGGGCGCGCCATCCGTGTCGTGGACCGTGCCGGGTTCGGCCGTCTCGCGATCCGCCGACAGCTCGACCTTGTCGGCCCCGGTGGCGTTCGCCTGGGGCGCGACCTCGTGGGCCGGAACCGGGAACAACGTCCTGGTCGTGCAGGGCGATGCCGTCTCCGGCCGTCGCGATCTCGCCCTGGCCGCCGACCAGGTCGGGCCGGTCCTGCTGGCCGCGGTGCTGCGTCGAGGTCCCACCGCCGACACCCTCAGGATCCGGGTGTCGGAATCCGTCATCGCCGCGGCCGGTGCCGACCTCCAGAGGCGGATCGGCGGGGTCTGGACTTCCCTGCTTCGCCTGCCCGTGTCGGATTCCGTCACATGGAGGCTGGTCGCATCCCAGGGCGCGTTCCAGGACGGCGATTCCGTCCGGCTGGCCGGGGCCGGTCTTGGCGGTGGCTGGTTCGACGCATCCGGCAACGCGGCGGCGCCCAACGCTCCGTGGATCAGGGTCCAGGCGGGCGATCCCGCGCCGGTTTCGGCCGTCGTGCTGGACCAGGACGGCGACGGTCGGGCCGAATCGGTGCGGTTGACCTGGGATCGGGTGCCGCGCCGCGGGCACGGATTCCTGTTCGCCGCGTCGGACACCACGGGTCGGATCGTCCTGCGCGCGGTGGATTCGGGTTCGGTGGCCATGGATGCTTCTGGCACGGGGGCGACGGTGGCATTGCCCGACCCGTTCCCGTTCGGAGCCACCAGCGGGTTCGGCACCGGAATCCAGATCGAGATCTTCGCCGACGGCAGCGTCGACTCGTTGCCGTTCGCGCTGTCCGACGGCGCCGGACCGGTGGCGACTTCTGCCCATCTGCGCTACGCTTCCCAAGGACAATCCCTGGACACCCTGGTGGTGCGGACCAGCGAGGCGGTCGTGTTCGGCGGCGCGGCGTTCTTCCAGCTCCAGTCCGCCGACGGAACGGTCGCCGCGGTGGCCGGAACCGGTCTCTGGCAGTCGACCGACGGCCGCACCGCCTGGATCCTGCTCGATCCGACTTCTCCCGCGTCCACCACCTTCCGCAAGGGCGACAAGATCCGGATCCAACCCGCGAGCCTGGCGGGTGGAACGGACGCGGCGGGGAATCCCGCCTTGGATCTTGGCCATCTGGAAACCGTGGTGTTCGGGACCCGGCCGCCGCGCTTTTCGCTGGACTTCCTGCCGAGCACCCTCCTGAAATCCACCGGACTCCAGGCTCCGGGTGCGGCTGTCGAAATCCTGGTCAGGCCGTCGGGCAACGACGCCTGGACCACCCTTTCCGGCGATCCGGCTCCGGCTCGTGGCGAGCGGATCGGGCCTCGCATCAAGACGAATTCCGTCTTCGGGGGCAGCCTCGCGATCTTCGACAACCTGGGCGTGTTCGTGGCGGGCGTGGATCTTTCCGGTTTGCGCGCGGCGGGGCGCCTGGAATCGCTGTCGACCGACCCGGCGGGGCAGTACGAAGTCTGGGTCGCCTGGAACGGGACCGACACCAGGGGCAAGCCCGCCGCGTCGGGCGTCTACGTGGTCCGCCTGATCCTGCGTCGCGACGGCGACACGGGCAAGGCGCTCGACGAATCGTGGCTGAACAGGGTCTACCGGATCGGCTGGATGGTGAAGTAGGCCGACCGGCCGCGCGCGAGGGTGCTCCGCCTCGCCGCGGAAACCGTATACTGGTGGAACGATGGATCCGATCATAGTTCCGCTTGTCGATTCGCTCGAAACCGTCTTGTTGGGCAAACCCGCCGCCGTCCGGCTGCTGGTGCAAGCCATGCTGGCCGACGGGCACGTCCTCCTGGAAGACGTTCCCGGCACCGGCAAGACCACGCTGGCGCGGGCGCTGGCCGTCGGGATCGGT
>JAKPQQ010000140.1 GCA_029557215.1 Fibrobacterota bacterium
CCGGGGCAGGAAAGCAAGGAGAGCAAAACGGATCGCAAGCACGGTCAAGACTTCGAGCCGGATTCCGTCCATCTTGTGGGAGCCGATCCAACCAGGAGGTTCCCGATGGCAAACACGAACGAAGTCCAGATCACCGTCGAAATCCGCGAGCTGCCCCCGACCCCGATCGCCTATGTCCGCAACATCGGCCCCTACGCCGGGGATCCGGCGCTGTTCGGGCGCCTGTTCGGAAAGCTCTTCGCCTGGGCAGGCCCGAGAGGCCTGCTCCTCCCCGAGGCGAAGACGGTCACGATCTACCACGACAACCCCGACGTGACGCCTCCCGAAAAGCAGCGCATCAGCGTCGGGATTTCCGTGCCGGCGGGTACGCCGGTGGAAGGCGAGATCGGGGCCATGGACATCCCTGCCGGCAAGTACGCCGTGGCCACGTGCGCGATCCGTTCCGAGCAGTTCGGGGCCGCGTGGGAAGCGCTGATGGGCGGATGGTTCCCCTCCAGCGGATGGCAGCCCGACGACCGTCCCTGCTTCGAGTGCTACCTCAACGATCCCGAGAAGGATCCCGAAGGCCTGCATCGACTCGAATTGTGGGAGCCGGTCAGGCCGCTCTAGACTCTCCCAAATCCAATCTCCCACCTCGAAAGGATCTCCCGTGCAATCCCAAGCCATCCCCTTCGATGCGAACCTGGTAGCCGCGTGCGGCCTCTACTGCGGAGCCTGCCGAAGCTACCTCAAGGGCTCGTGCAAAGGTTGCCGGGAGAACGCCAAGGCGACTTGGTGCGGCGTGCGCACCTGCAACCTGGAGCGCAAGACGAGCACCTGCGCCGAATGCGCCGACCATGCCAATCCCACGACCTGCAGGAAATTCCACAATCCCGTTTCCCGGATCTTCGGGTTCGTGTTCGATTCGAACCGTCCCGCCTGCATCCGCCAGATCAAGGAGAAGGGCCTGGAAGGCCACGCGCAGGCCATGGCGGCGTCGGGCAGGCAGTCGATTTCGCGCAAGGCGGAGAAATCGAGGGCGTAGGGCGAGCTCGAACTACTGCCGCTTGGCGGAGTCGGCGAGGGTCAAGACGTGTGCGTACCATTTCCTGTCCAGGTCGGGTCCGCTTCCGAACCTCATGGCCAATCCCGCAGGGGTCGCGTCGCGCAGGATCCAGTCCTTCCATGCGACGGAATCGGTCTTGTTCAGGAAATGCGCGAAGCTCCACCACGACATGTAGTGCGCGTTCACCGATGGTCCGATGTCGGTGAAATCGGATTCGACCAGGAACCGGCTGGGAGGCACCAGCAGCGCGCGCATGTCCTTGGCGAAATCGCCCGTCGGAGGGGTTTTCTTGAGCCACCAGACGGGGTAGGTTTCGGCGTCGACCGATCCCAGGATCAGATTGCCTTTGTTCTGCCGGGCGGTGCTGAACAGACAGGCCAGGCCTTCGTTGGCCCAGCGGGGCAAGTGCAGGCGCGAATCTTCGTGGGCGAGCTGGTGGGTGGCTTCGTGGACAAGCCAATGCCAGGGGCGCACGGCGAATCGGTCGTCGTACTGTTCGCAGATACTGTCGTGGTAGATCGCCTCGGCCCACCGCATTCCGAGAAGCGACCCACGCATTTCGTCGCGCGTAGAGAACAACCGCAGTTTGTGGCGCCGATGCGTTTGGGATTCCTTGACACCGATCCACGCCGTCCAGCGACGGTGCAGGGTTTCGGCCGCGTCCATGGCCGAGCGGGTTCGCGATTGGCTTGCGGTGCTCCACATGTGGAAATGGGGCGAGTCATACTCCTGGAATTTCCCGCCGTTCGCGGTGGCGACAGCGATCAGGATTCCCAGGAGGGTTGCTGCCGGATGGATCCGGCTCGGTGCGTTCATGCCACCAATTCTAGCAGTCGATTCCTGTCCAGGCGGGTGGGGGTTCCCGAGGGGTCCCAGTGGCGCTTGCAGCCGCTGAATTCCAGCAGGACGCATTGCGCTTCCAGGCCCAGCGCGCGCATCTCGTAGCCTCCCGGGACGAGATGCAACGGGCAGGCCGCCGCGACCAGGGCGGCGTCGGGAGCGCGGCTCCAACGCTCGAGCCAGGCGGTGAAGGTGGACGCGTGCGGCACCACGCGCACGCCGAACCCCTTTTCTTCGCCCAGCCGGTCCAACGCGGCGACTTCGCAGGAAGGATGGCAGCGGGTGCAGGCGATGTCCAGGCCGTCGCGCCGGGCTTGGCAGGATTTGTCGTCGCGCGAGCGCATGCAGCCGGGCACCAGGACGATCTTGCGCGGACGGCTGTCGTAGCCGGGTCGGAACCCACGGTTCATGACCTCCGACCCCAGCATGTTCAGGTGGTACAGGCGTTCGGTGCGGGTGACCAGGAAGAGGTCTTCGCGGGGCGCGTCGGATTCCAGGACGCGGCGACGGAAATCGTCCACTCCGGACGTCCAGCGCCCCAGGACGGATTTCGCACGGGCTTCGAACCAGGCGGCGAACCCGGAGGTCGCGGCGACGAACTCCTCGGTGGACCAGAAGGCTTCGTGGCCGTTCAGCCAGGCGCGCATCCGCAGCGCTTCCTGGACGAATTCGCCGGTGGAGGCGAGCCAATCCACCAGTCGGAGGTCGTCGGAAGGTTCGTCGTGGCGCTGCTCCCAGGAACGGTGCAGGATCCCGAGGAAGATCCGGCCGCGCTCCTCGTCGGCGGCGGGCTTGAGCGATGGTTCGGTGGACCTGGTGCGCCACAGGTCGGCCATGCGCCGGAGAGTCGTGTCGGAGGTGGCCTGCGCCTTGGCCGCGTACTCCAGGCGCAGGATTCCGAAGGT
>JAKPQQ010000143.1 GCA_029557215.1 Fibrobacterota bacterium
CGAGTACATGGAGAAGTTCGCCGTTTCCCGTCTGGTCGGCGCGCCTCCGGGGTATGTCGGCTACGAAGAAGGCGGACAGCTCACCGAGAAGATCCGCAAGAAGCCCTACGCCGTGGTGCTGCTGGACGAGATCGAAAAGGCCGACCCGGACGTCTTCAACATGCTGTTGCAGATCCTGGACGACGGCCACCTCACGGACAGCTTCGGTCGCAAGATCAACTTCCGCAACACGGTGATCATCATGACCTCCAACCTGGGCGCCCGCGACATCAAGCGCGGGGGCCTCGGGTTCTCGTCGGGCGAATCCAAGACCGAATTCGAGCGCATGGAGCGCGGCGTGATGGACGAGCTCAAGCGCACGTTCAATCCCGAGTTCCTCAACCGCGTCGACGAAACCATCGTCTTCCACCCGCTCACCAAGCTGGATCTGGAAAAGATCATCGAGATCCAGCTCGCGGAAGTCCAGACTCGTCTGTCCGAGCGCAAAGTCACCCTGGTCCCGACCGCGTCGGCCAAGGAACTGCTCGTGGAAAAAAGCTTCGATCCGTTGTTCGGCGCTCGTCCCTTGCGCCGCAGCATCCAGAAATTGGTCGAAGACGCCTTGGCCGAGGACTTCCTGCGTGGGAAGTTCCAGGAAGGCGACACGATCCGGATCGAGCGGGATGGCGATGCCCTGAGCTTCCACCCCGAAGCAAAGTCCGCTTGACCGGTGCCTACGGGAGAAACTGCGCGTGACTAGTTTCTCCAATTCTCAAAAGTTTCACTCACTATGACGGGAATCCGCATGCGTCTTCTGCCCGCCTTGGCTCTGGGTTGGATCGCCACCTCAGCCGCCCAGGAAGCCGTCCTTCCTTCCTCCGCTCCGGAATTCGCCGGGCAGGTTTCCGGCGAACCCGAAACCTGGAGGGTCGACAGTGTCCGGATCGAGGGAATCAAGTCCATCGATCCTTCGGTCGTCCGTGGCGCCCTCAAGCTCGTCGAAGGCGACGATCTTTCCGTGGAAGCGTTGGAAGACCGCCAGCGGGAGAGCATCAAGTCGCTCATGACCACGGGGCTTTTGGGCGACGCGTCCATCGAGTTTTCGCCGCTGCCTTCGGGCGGGTTGCTGGTCGTCGCCAAGGTCGTGGAGCTTCCGCTGGCGGGCGCGGTGACGTTTTCCGGTCCCGACAAGGTTTCGGAAAAGGACCTGCGCGAGGTCGCCCGGTTGGGCGACGGAAGCGTGCTTTCCCAGGCCAACATCGAACGCGACCGGCAGGCCTTCCTGAAGCTCTACCGCGACAAGGGGTATCTGCTGGCGACGGTGGCGTCCAAGCGGTCGGAACCCGACGCCGCCACGGGCAAGGTTCCGCTCGAGTGGACGATCGAAGAAAAGAGCAAGGTCCGCGTCGGCAAGATCCAGCTGGCCGGACGCGAGCGCCTTTCGCGCAAGAAGATCCTCAAGGTCATGCGCACCAAGGAAAAGCGTTGGTGGCGTTCCGGCGAATTCCAGAAGGATTCGCTCAATGCCGACCTCGTGTCCATCGTCGACCTTTACCGCAAGAAGGGCTACCAGGACGCGCGGGTGGATTCCCACTCGGTGGTCTACCGACCTGACGGAAAACGTCTGGACATCAAACTGTCGATTTCGGAAGGCCGCTGCTACTATCGCGGACGCGTCTCGTTCGACGGCGAAGACGTCCTGAACGAACGCCAGCTCATGGCCCAGACCACGCTCGATTCGGGCGAGGTGCTGGACCAGACCAAGCTCGACGCCGAACTCCAGAACATCCAGATGGCCTATCGCGAGGAAGGCCGCCTGTTCGCCCAGGTGAACCCGGTCAAGACCTACCGCGACAGCGTCGTCGACATCCTCTACGTGGTCAAGGAAGGTCCTCCCGCCACGGTGGGCGAGGTGGTCATCGAAGGCAACACCAAGACCCGCGACAAGGTCATCCGTCGCGAACTGCGGCTGTTCCCCGGCGACCTGTTCCGCCAGAGCCTCATGATGCGGTCCTTCCGCGAAGTCATGCAGCTGAACTTCTTCGACAACGTGGTCCCGGACATCCGTCCGTCCAACCAGGACGGCGTGGTGGATCTCGTGTTCAAGATCGCGGAGAAGGAAAAGGGAACGGGGACGTTTTCCGCCGGCGGCGCCTACAGCCAGAGCGACGGCTTCGTGGGCACCTTGGGGTTGCAGATCCCCAACGTGATGGGAACCGGTCGCCGCGTCGACGCCAACGTGGAATACGGAAGCTACAAGAAGAGCACCAGCCTGGGCGTGACCGAACCCTATTTCCTGGACACGCCCACGCGCCTGAGCGTCAACGGATTCTGGACCCACCAGGAAGACCAGTACGACACGGCCTACGACTACATCTCGACAGGTTTCGGCATCTCGCTGGGGCGTCGCGTCAGCTGGCCCGACGACTACTTCGCGGTCGGCACCGGTTACGGATTCTCCTTGAACCGCTACCAGGGCGTGAATTCCGACAAGTCGGGCATCTTGCGCACCGACGGCCTGGAAAGTTCGCTTTCCTTCACCGTCACCCGCGACGACAAGGACCTCCCCTTGTTCCCGACTTCGGGAAGCCTGTTCCAGGTCAGCTACCGTCGCATCGGCGGGCCGCTGGGAGGAAGCTTCGACTACCACCAGGGTTCGGCCGTGGCCAAGTGGTGGTTCCCCACAGTCGACAAGTTCGTGTTGGGGCTGGAGGCGCAGGGCGGGATCATCGGCGGCGACATCATCCAGACCTCGTCGCTCTTCCGCCAGGGTGGATTGCTGGGATACCAGGGCAAGATGCGCGGCTACGACGCCGCTTCGCTGGGCCAGTATCGCGTCGGGCGCTCCTACCTGTCGGCCACCGCCGAACTTCGCTACCCGGTCGCCGACCAGTTGTTCTACCTGATCGGATTCATGGATGCCGGCAACGTGTTCGGCAAGGCCATGCGTTCGCAGATGGACCAGACCGTGACCTCTCTTCCCAATCCTTGGGAAGAAATCGACATGGGCAATCTCAAGCGGGATTGGGGATTTGGATTCCGTCTGAACATCCCGATGATGGGCATCCTGGGCTTCGATTTCGCCTGGGGCCTGGATGACGGGGAGGATGTCTACGGACAATCGATCCCGAATACGGGAATGCATCCGAACTTCACCATCGAACAACCTTTCTGAGGACACCAATGCGCATTCGCCACCTCGCCGCCGCCCTCCTGAGTGTCGCCTTCGCCGTATCCGCGGCCGAAACCCCTCTCCGCATCGCCGTCATCGATTCCAAGGCGTTGTTCGACGGATTCAAGGGCACCAAGGAGGCCCAGGACAAGTACGACAAGCAGGTGGCATCCTGGGAACAGGAAGTCGCCGACAAGCAGAAGGAGCTCGCGAACCTCAAGGAGAAGTTCGAGAAGCAGAGCCTGATGCTTTCCGACGAAAAGAAGAAGGACCTGCAGACCCAGTTCATGGCCAAGCAGGCCGATTACCAGAAACTGGTCCAGAGCCTCTACGGCAAGGACGGGCGCGTCATCAAGAAGAACGAGGAATTCACCGGCCCGATCATCCAGATGATCCGCGGTGTCGCCCAGAAGGTGGCCAAGGCCGAAGGATTCGAACTGGTGCTCGACAAGGCCAGCGGCGCGGTCTTCTACGCCTCTCGCGAAGACCTGGACCTCACCCAGAAGGTGCTCGACCGCCTGAACGCCGACTACGTCGGTTCCGCTCCTGCCGCACCTGCGGCCAAGCAGGAATCGTCCACTCCGGCCAAGTCGCCGGCTGCCGCACCGGCCAAGCCCTGATCCGGGGGAGCGATGCCGCTCCCTTTGCAACTCACCCTCTTCGAACTCCGCACCCTGTTGGGTGGGGAGCTCGAGGTCTGGGGCAACCCTCCCGCCCCCGTCTTGCGCGAACTCGCCGCCTTCGAGCATGCGGAATGGGGGAGTCTCGCGGTCCTTCCTGAACGCGCGACCCCGACTCGGATCGCAAAATGCCGTTCGGGCGTGGTCGTCGGTGTGGCCAACCAGATCCAGGATTGGATGCGAGGACGTCGTTCGACCGACGAACCTGGCTGGTTTCTGCGCGTCGACGATTCTTCGCGGGCATTGGTACGCCTGCTGGAAGGCCCTTGCCGACCACCCGACGACGATGACGATTGGCTCTCGAGCGCGGAAACAACCGGTAAATGGGGGGCGCAAGCCAGGACCGCCATGATCCACCGAGGGGCGCAAATCGAGCCCGGAACTTGGATCGGCCCTGGCGTGGTGGTGCATTCCCGGGTCCGGATCGGGACCGGATGCCGGATCGGCGAAGGTTCGATCCTGGGGGCGCCCGGGTTCGGGTTCGTCCAATTGGACGGTCGCGCGACGCCGCTGCCGCATTGGGCCGGATTGCAAGTCGATCCCGACGTGTGGGTGGGGCCCCAATGCCAGATTTCGGCGGGCCTGCTCGATCCCACATGGATCGGCTCCGGGGTCCGGATCGACGCCCAGGTCCAGATCGCCCACAATTGCCGCGTGGGCGCCCATTGCCTGATCGCCGGCCAGAGCGGCTTGGCGGGATCGGTCGAACTCGGCGAAGGCTGCGTGATCGGTGGCCAGGTCGGTGTCTCCGACCACGTGGTGCTAGGGCCAGGCTGCCGGGTCGCCGCCCGCGCCGGGGTGACCAAATCCTGGCCTGGCGGCGTGACGCTCCGTGGGTTCCCCGCACGGACCCAGATGCGGGGGTGAGCCCGTCTCCATCGGAAAGGGCTGTGGGCTCGATAATCTGACCAGGACCGATCGGCCCCACTTCATCGCTTCCAATGGAATCGGAGTACAATCCTGCTTGGAACGGTGGAATCAGGCGAGGCTTCGCTCCATCAGAGGTGGAGAAATTGGGTCGATGAAACTACCTTGCAGGTTGCTTCGCCGAGGAAGACTCGTCTCCTGCCGTACTCCGTTGGTGAACAAACTTGAGCTGTTGCTTGTGGAAATTGCATGCAAAATGGACGGATCGGTCCTAATGTATCGTCGCCGACCTTTCTTGGAGAAGGATCTCTCATGTTTCGTGCGTATTTCAGCCAGACCCATTTGCTCAACGGAGGTGTCATGAAGACCGGTAAAGCGATCGCCTTCCTGGCGCTGTCGTTGGTCTCCGTTTCCCAGGCCGCGATCAAGAACTTCACGGTTTCGGCGACGGCGGGCAGAGGTACGCACCAGACAATCCAGGCTGCCGTCAACGATTGCAGCAGCGAAGATGTCTGCACCATCAATCTGGTCGACGCCACCTACACGATCCATCGACCGATCTGGATCGAAGGGAAGTCGCGCATCACCATCCAGGGTGCGACCGCGACCGGAGCTCGGCCTGTGCTGAGCTACCCTAAAGACCTTCTTACCATGGTCACCAACCCATTGAGCGGCACGAAGGTGACCGCCAATGTTCGCAAAGTTTTTACGCTTCCCTACCTCGTCGAGGCGAACGGGAAGCCTTGCGCCAACGATGCGGGCACGGGCTGCACAGTCGATCCCGATCGTCCTGCTGGTTGGACAATGTGGCCATACAAAGCTGCGACAAAAACACCGACACCAATCAGTGACGTTGGTGATAAGAGCGATACTTCAAACGTCTATTCAACTAGCGGTTTCCAGCGTAATGGGATGTTCGTGGTCGAGAAGTCCGTCGACATTACCTTTCGCGGCCTTTCATTGAACGGCGTTCAGCCCACATATTTTGTGAACAGAGAGATCTGGTCACAGGAACATGATGTGATGTTTGGATCGGTGGGTGTGAATTCCATGCAGTCGCTTCGAACCACCGTCCAGGATTGCGAAGTCAAGAATTTCTTTGCGGGTTTCTACATCAACGGACGCAACCCTGGCGGCACCTACGGCCAGGCCAATCCCGACGACCTGGACCTGACCAACATCGTGCCGCTTTCCCGCTTTGGCAAGTCGGGTGACCATACCTTCGAAAAGAATTTCGTCCACGACAATTGGTGGTTCCTCTACGACGAAATCGAATGGGACATGGGATCCACTATTCGTTACAACGTGGCTTGGAACAACATCAATAAGTCGTTCCAGTACGGGGATACATTGAAGGATGCGACAGCGAGTCTAAATGAGATGAATAACCAAACCGGTGGATTCGTCTACATGAAGGACGTGACCCTGGTCACCCACAAGATCTACAACAATACCCTGTACAAGCACGGTGTCGTGCTTGGATACGGTGGGTGGCGTGCAGGTACCCAGCATCTGTTCTACAACAACGTTCTGGCGGGGCCGATCGACTCGCTGACCGCTGGCGGCAAGACCATCAAATACGGCCAGGACTGGCACCAGATGCTCCAGTTGGCGGGTACGACCATCTACAACAACACGTTCGAGTTGGAAGGTGGTGTGAAGTACGGCTACCAGACCGCCACCCAGGCCCAGATCATCTCCGATACGCTGCCTGACCCCAACACCCCGGGCAAGTTCTGCTACCCCACGGGTTGCTGGGTCAATATCGAGCCAGTCAGGTACGTTTCCCAGATCCAGCCGGAGTTCTTGTGGAATGGCTGGGGAATTGCCCAAGGTGGAAGTTTCGAGGCCTATTACACAGACAAGGCCGGCAAGCGTTGGGGACCATTCATGGTCTACAACAACCAATTGCGCGATTCCACGGGGTTGATCATCAAAATGCAGGCGAGCGCTGCGGATTCCAACATCTGGAAGCAGCACTTGAACATGTATGCCCTCAAGATCCCCTTCCAGTCCAGGGATCCATTGGCGGCGACATTCATGATGCCGCAATGGGGCACGAACATCGTGAACAAGGTGATCCGTCACCAGGGTTGGGCGGCAGCCCATCGCAACTTCGATGGCACGTTGGTCGATCGTGGCGCCTATTGCTACGACAGTTTGGCCGACAAGACCATTCTGGGGATGTGCGGTTCCCAGGCGAGCCTGGAAATCGTCGACCAGCAGATCGTGAAGATGAACGACAACAAAGCCGTTCAGATCCCGGTCACGGTGCGTGAGATCGGTGCCGATTTCTCCGACATCAAGATCGATTCCATCTTCTACTACCCCAAACTGGCCTGGGCCGACAAGGCGTTGAATGGCAAGGACGCCGCGACCCAAGCCAACGCCATTTTGGCGACGCCGATCAAGATCCCGGCCTCGGCGATCACCTATCGGAACGACTCGGTGTTCTTCAGTGTCCCGAATCTGCCGGCCGCCACGGTGGATTTCGCACGATTCGACATCTTCGCATCTGGTGTTCTCCCAACTTCCGCCGAGCGTGTTCCTTCGACTCCAGGAATCTTCATCTGGCGTCGAAATCCTGTGGAGTTGTTACTGAAGGTGTGCGAGGATCAGGCCTGCGCTACTCCGACGAACAAAGTTGGGGTTGGGGATACCGTGTTCCTCGACATCCAAGGTGTGACCTCTGCCGGGACCAAGCTCACGACGGACATCACCAAGTTATTCCTCAATCCTCCTGCTGGCGTCCGCATTTTCGACTTGGACAGCGGGAAAGTGGTCGATACCGCCATGTTCCGTGCGATGGTCGCAGGTGGTCATGGTGTGTTCAAAATCGTTTTCGAGTCGCGTTTCAAAGATATCCTCACTGCTGCAGGCATCGCCCAAGATCCGGTCAGCAAGGGTTACTTCGGCGCAGTAGGTCAGATCGCTCTGCATGTGACCTCAGGTAAGCCTTGGCGTGCAGAATGGGAAATTCCGCGTTCGTTGGAATCGACACTACATGCATGTACCGACGCATCTGACACGGCGAACGCGATGTGCGACGAAATTCCGCCCATTCTTCCCTACAACGCCAAGTTGCGCGTGTACGATCGCTTCGGGAACTCGGTCGATGGATACAACGGCACCATCACGATCAAGGCGATCGACGAGCGTGGCGTCGCCATGACCTTCTCGGCGACCGCCGCCGGAACATTCGCTCCCACGGCGAGTGTTCCGAGTACAGACTCTACAGCCACCGCCGCGATCATTGGAACGCCGACGGCTGGACTCGTCTGGCCTCTGACCACCGCGATCCTGACGGCTCAGGTCGATGGGACTCCTGGAGCGCCGATCGATTCCACCCGGATTCGAGTTGGTAAGGCCGCTGACCGTTTGGGTTGGTTCGCACCTGTTGTGATCGACACCTTCGTGAATGTGCCCATGAAGCTCACGCTCATGGTCACCAAGGATGGCGTCAATCCCAGCACGGCCGGGTTGTATTCCAATTCCAAGGCTTTCATTGGACCTGTGGTGACCACGCGCCTCAAGTTCTTCGCCGATGCAGCGGCGACCATTCCCGTCACGGACACTGTGACGTTGAAGAACGGCGTGGCCGAGTTCTGGGTCATGTCGGAGACGCCGTTCCATCCCTTGTGGGATTCGGTGGTGGCGCGCATGGCCGGATTGGCCGACCCCAAGACCTATCCCGCCGGCATCCGTTTCCGTATGCCGCCCAAGCCCGAGGCGCCGGAGCCGCAAGCAGGGACGTTCTACGATGTGAACTGCGACGGATACGCCGACTCGGTGTTCGTCAAGTGGATGCCGCTTGGGGCCTCGGTCAAGGTGAACGTCCTGGATACTTCCAAGGTAAAGATCAACCAGATCGTGATTTCCGCGGGCGCCGATTCGTTGGTGCTGGACGCCACTGCGGTCAGGGTGTTGCCTAGTGCGGCGGGAGGCGTCGGCATCGTCTTGCCTGCGACCTCCTCGAATCTGTTCGCGCGTTACAGCCCCACTGGTACGATCCGCATGTACGCGTCCTTGATTCGCAAGCCTGCTGCGGACACGGTGGTTCAGTTGGGTGCTGTCGCCGTGGTCAACGACGGGATCGGACCGCGTCCGATCGGAGCGGTTCTCATCGAAAACCCCGATCCGACGACCGTGGCCGACACCTTGACGGTCCAGTTCAGCGAGCGGGTCGTGTTCAACGGAACATCTTTCCCCTTCTTGACCTATGCGGCGGGAATGCTGCAGACCGATCCCAGTGCCATCAAGTTGATCAGCGGAGAAAAGGGCCCTGCCACGACATTGAAGTTTGTCTTCTCCGGCAACACGGGAAGTCCCAGGGTGGTGGACGGTGGCTCGATTCTGGCGATCGCCCCTTCGAGTGGACTGACGGATGCGGCTGGCAACGGTTCGCAGATCAATCCTTGCACTCTGGATACGACGCTGGTCGTGATCAAGCCTGTGGTGGTTGGTGTCGTCAACTCTGCGATCTTCGACAAGAACGGAGACGGTCAGGCCGATCTGGTACGCATTACCTTCCGTCGCGACTTCCTCAAGGAAACCGAAAAGCCGGACAGCGTCATGATCTACAACTGGGATGGAGCCAACTCTTCAACGGTCGGGTTCGGGGCTGCCGTCCAAGTGGCTCCTGCGACCTATGAAATCGCGCTCGTTCCTCCATATGGACTCGGTGTTACGACTGGAACGCTGGAAGGCGGTGTCGGTACCATCGGTGTCGCGCGCGGGGTTGTCTCGGCCTTGAACCTGCCGCAGACTGTGGCCTTGACCGATTCCGTGCCGCCGATCGCGGTTGGAATTGCTCGCATCGGCTTCGGGCCGGTGATGGACAAGCTGACGATCACCTATTCCGAGCCGATGACGCTTGAAGGTGCTTCCGCAAAGGTTGCGATGGTCATGAAGACCGCCGCAGGCGATCAACCCCTCGCACTGACCAACGGTATGTCGGTCGACGCCACCAAGAAGGTCTGGAGCTTCGAGGTTCCGGCAGGCCTGGTGCAAGTGGGGAATGAAATCCGTCTTCCGACCAGTGCTCTGTCTTCCATGAAGGCGGAGAATGGAACCCTGCCGTCCGCGTTGGGGGCCGCTCCCTACGTGCCGGTGGTGGGTGGCGATCGGGCTCCCGATTCCGCCTGGGTCCTGGATTTGAACGGTGATGGTTCCGGTGATGCGGTGCGCCTGGTCTACTCCAAGGCGCCTCGTGGCAACCCCACCTTCGGGTTCAATTGGAATGGATCGTTCGTGCAAGTCGACAGTGTCGCCTACGCATCCAGTGTGGCAGGCAAGACCGACATCACGATCCCAGTGTCTCCGTTCGCTTTCGGAACCTCTGGCTTGGGAACAGGCAACACCATCAGCTACGTCGGTGGAATCGCCGAAGAAAAGATCGAATTCACTCTCCGTGACGGAATCGCTCCGGTCTTGACTTCAGCCTTTGTCAGCTACGGAAGCTCTGAAGGAGTCCCGGATACGCTGAAAATCTCAATGTCCGAGCCGGCAGCAGCCATTTCACTGGACAACAGTGGATTGGTTCTGGTGAATCACAACGGAATCGTCGCACCGGTGAAGGCTGGCGTTCCCGCTCTGATGAGCGTCTCCTTCAATGCTGGGAGTGATAACTTCCAACTGATCTGCTCCAACCAGGACTGCAACATTCCTGGGTACAGGGATCTGGCCCGTTTGGCCAAGGGCTCCGTCACCGACATGGCTGGGGTGACCGTTGGAGATTCCTCGCGATGGGATTCGGTCCGTACGGGCAAGAAGCCGATCCGCTATGTCGTGGACATCTACCCCAGGTCCAAAGTGGAATTCGAAAAGGATGGAACCAATCCTCTTGCCGCTGTCGGACCTGTTTCGGTCTGGGTGCGCCCCGAAGGGGAGGCCGACTGGACAGCTCAAGGCCCGACCAAGGCTTTGTGGCCGGTTAGCGTGAAGATCAGCGACAACGACCTCCTGTCCGCGGCTCCCGCGGTCGGCAAGCCTCGCCTTACCGGTCTGAAGCTGGATCTGAGCACGTCGTTCGACGGTCAGTTCCTTGCCTACGACAACATGGGCACGTTCCTTGGCAAGGCCGATGTCAAACTCGATTTGATCGACCTCCGTGCCGCTGGCTTGGTAAGTCCGTCCGACAAGTACTCGATTCTGGTCGGTCTCAACGGTTTGAACAGCTCGGGCAAGGACTTGGCATCCGGGGTCTACATGATTCGCGTCATCGGCTACTCCACCCAGGAAGTCAATGGCAAGCCGGAACGGGTTCTGGTCCAGAACAGCGTGTACACCATGGGGCTGTACCGGAAGCTCAAATAACAGATTCTGGTTGAATCAATCGGATCAAGGCCACCCGTCAGGGTGGCCTTTTCCTTTTTGGGGCGATATTTGTGCCCATGCCTGTTCACCTGCAGAGAACAGAACCGGCTCCCGATCCTTGCAACCCTTGCGCAATTTCCCAGGAAATGCATTAAATCTTGTAGAACGCGAAGGATCGACGGTCGGCCACGACCGATTCTTCCGTTCGCCGAGGTGATCCACCGCCGAAGTTCGGGGGCGTGATCCAAGGCGTTTCGAGTCGCTCCAGAGCGAGGTCGATATGGTTTCCCGGAATCCAATGCAACAATTCAAGCGGTTCGCTTCCGAATCCGGATTCGGTGTTTTTCGTCGTCGTGTGACGATGGCCGCCATGGGTCTGGGGTTGCTCGCGGGTGGTGCCGGCGCTCAAGTCCAGTTGAATGTCGGTCAAGGCCAGGCGTACACATCCATTCAAAAAGCGGTCGATGCCTGCCCCGATGCGGGTTGCGTGATCAGTTTGACCGATTCGGTCTACCCCTTGCCGCGCGAGGTGTGGATCGAAGCCAAGAACAACTTGACGATCCAGCCTTCGGCGCAGATGAAAGCGCTCAAGATTCGGCCGCGATTGTACTACGCGGGTACGGCCGACGAGTTCACATTGGCGGGGACGGCGGCGAACCCCGCCGATCCGCTGCGTCCGGCAGGCTGGAAGAAATGGCCCATCAAGGGCACCAGCCAGCGGGGGCCAGGAGCTGCGGGCGACACGGGAGTCACACAGAACCCGTACTCGACCAGCGGATTCCAGAACAACGGTTATCTGGTGATCCACAAATCCACCAGTGTCACCATCGATGGGCTCAGGATCGATGGACTCAGGCCCAAGACCTTCGTCAACAAGGGGATTTGGAGCGACATGTACGACGTGTTCTTCGGGAACGTCGGCATCAATCTGTTCCAGTCCAAGAACGTGGTGATCCGCGGGACGGAGATCCAGCGGTGCTTCGCCGCGATCTACATGCAGAACCGCAACGTGGGCGGGGCCTTCGCGGCACCCAATCCCAACGACCTCGACAAGAAGTACATCGTGCCGTATTCGCAGTACGGAAAGATGGGTGCGCACCTGATCGAGCGCAACTACATCCACAACAACTGGTACGTGTTCTACGACGAGATGGAATGGGACATCGGTTCCACCATCCGCTACAACCTGTGCGACCAGAACTTCAACACCCAGTTCGCGCAGAACAAGGATTCTTCCGCCGAATCGAACAACATGACCGGCGGGTTCATGTACTTGAAGGACGTGCGGATCGTGCCGCACAAGATCTACAACAACACGATCAACGGATCGTCGGTCATTTTCGGCAACAGCTACTTCAAGCCGGGGGTGCAGCACTACTTCTACAACAATCTGGTCACCGGCTGGAACCGTTCGGGCCTCAACGGACGGATGATTTCCGACCACCGCCAGTTCCTGCGGCTCTGGAAGGACTTCCTCTACAACAACACCTTCGAGGTGGGGCGTCCGGATTCGCTCTACCAGATCCAGAACGAGCAGTCTGGCTCGGTGAACGATGCCGCCGCCTGCGCGGCCGCGAGCCAACAGCCTCCGTGCTATCTGACTTGGGATCGGCCGGTTCCCGTGCTCCAGGGGATCAAGAACCAGTGGCTCTGGAATGGCTGGCAGGTGGCCCAGGGGGCCAGCTACCTGGGGACCTACAAAGGGACGCAGTATCCGGCGGCCAACGGGCAGAACATCGATTTCTTCGGCCAAGGCGGTCCGATCGACCGGATGACGGGGCTTGAAGCCACCGCCGCGAACGTGAGGAACCAGAACAACTATTGGGCTCGACAGATCTTCTACAAGAGCACCACACCAGGGGCGGCGGGGTTCCTGGAACCCCAGTGGGATTCCAGCATCGTGGATACGACCGTCACCGACAAGGGTTGGGAGGCCGCAGGCAACCTGGATCTCGATGGCAGCCCGGTCGATCGGGGCGCGATTTCCAAGGCGGGGGCGGGGATCATTTCGCCGTTGACGCTTCGAGACCAGTTCATCGTGACCCTGGACAAGACCGCCAGGACGGTTTCGTTCCAGTACTGCGTGGATGCCACGGGAACGGCCACCGATCTCGAGTTCGAGCTGATGAGCTACTACCGCACGATCGCCCTGACCCAGGAAGGACAGGACACGCCCAAGCCGCCGTTCCCTGCGCCGGCGCAATTGACCAACACGGGGGTCAAGCCCACCGCCAATTCCTGCGGGATCTTCAAGGCGACGCTTCCCACGGCTCCGGTGGATTCCTTCGCGCGGTTCGACCTCGTGCTCAAGGGCAACGTGGACGGCAAGCCGACCAAGTCCAACGTGGGCGTGTGGGTTTGGCGCCAAACCCAGTACAAGCTCGACGTCTACTTCACTTCGTCGGCCAACGGCACGGACACCATCACCTCGGCGAGGGTCGGTGATCCGGTCTACATGCGGGTGATCGGGCGTCGTACGGACAACAATTCTTCGATCCCCCTGATCGACGTGCTGGCCGCCACTCCGGACAAGAACATGTTCCTTCTGCCGGCGGGCACCCAGGTGATGCCGGGCGACACCATCGGGAAGAACCTGACCGGAGGGATCGGCGCCTACAACGTCCAGTTCACGCAGACAGGAACCGCCACCATCGCGTTGTCCGGCATGGTGGGGAGCCTGCCGGTTCCGGGCGCGGGGGCCATCAACATCCGTCCTGGTTTGCCGGAAAAGGCGATCTGGCAGACCCCGCCCGACTGGATGTACGCAGATCGCACCCGCCCGTTGGATTCCGTGGCTTCGGTGATCGACCAGGCCCCGACTCCCATCGTGCTGCAGGTGGTCGACAAGTTCGGCAACAACGTGGATGTTGCGGCCGATGTGAGCGTTTCTTCGCTGCGCATCGACCCCGCGATCCAGACCATGGGATTCGCCACTACCGCGGCGGGACCCTTCACCCAGCCCCTGACCCTCGTCAGCGACGCGACCGGCAAGGTTTCGGGATTCCAGGTGGTGGTCGGCCTGGAGGGCCAGAAGTACTGGGGCTTCGCCAACGTGGTGGGCAAGACGGTGATCGATTCGGCTCTCATGAAGGTGGGCAAACCGCGTGCGCAGTTGTTCTTCGTGCCGGCAAGCAAGATCGACACCTTCATCACCGTGCCACAGAAGGTCCGCTTGATCCTTTCCAAGAACGGCACGGCCGTGGAGGCGGCCGATCCTTGGTCCAATTCCATGATCAATCTTTCTTCGGTCGTGGGATCGAAGGTCTACGCGACGGACACGTCCACGATCCCGTTGGATTCGGCGCCGTTGGCGGCCGGAGTTCTGGAAGTCTGGGTGCGATCCGATGTCCCGCTTTCCAACGACACGATCATCGCCTCCAATCCATGGATCGGCAACGGAGTGCCAGCGGTCTTCGCCCCGGTAACGTTTCGGATGCCGCCAGAACCCGACGCCCCCAAGCCCAAGTCGGGTGTGTTCCTGGATGCCGATTGCGATGGCGTGGCGGAAAAGGTCTTTGTGGAGTGGCTCCCCAAAGGAGCGACCGTGCGGATCGACACGTTGGATCCGGCCAAGGTGAAGATCACCGAAGTCCGGTTGTACGGCGCCAGGGATTCGATCGTGCTTGGACCGACGGCGGTGCGCTCGCTCACGACCCCGCTGAAGGGAATCGAATTGACGCTTCCGGCGGCGTCCTTGGGAGTCTTCGACGCGTTCGCCCCGAGCGGTCGCGTGAGGGTCGTCGCAACCCTGGTGCGTTCTCCGGCGGCCGATACCGTGGTGCAACTTGGCGCCGTGGTGTCCGTGAAGGACGGGATCGGGCCTAGGCCCATCGGCGCCGTGATCGTGGAAAATCCCAATTTCGCGACCGTGGCCGATACTCTGACGGTGCTGTTCAGCGAGCCGGTCAAATACACGGGCAACACCTGGCCGTTCAAGACCTTTTCCACAGGCATGATGCCGTTCCCGATGTCGAGCGTGGTCGTGGTCGGCGGCGACGCCGGACCTTCGAATTCCTTGAAGTTCATTCTCACCGGCACTGCGGGACAGATCAAGGAAGGAACGATCCTGGCCATCGAACCCGGCGCGGGAATCACCGATACCGCGGGGAACGGTTCCAGGATCGATGCATGCAAGTTGGATACCGCCCTGGTGGCCGTCAAACCGGTCCAGGTGGACGCCGTCCGGTCGATCATGTTCGATCGCGACGGAGATGGCAAGGTGGACAGGCTCCGGGTCGAGTTCCGGCGCGATTTCCGCAAGGCCTCCGAGCGCCCCGACAGCGTGGGGATCGAGGCGTGGGCTTCGGTTCCGCGGTTTTCGATTCCCTTCGCCTCCGCGGATTCGATCGCGCCGGCGATCTGGGAGATTCCGCTTCCGGCCACCATGCCGGTCGGGGCCACCGTCGGCATCAAGGATGCGGCTGGGAACGGCAATCTGCATGTGTATCGGGGGATCCCGTCGGCTCTGAATCCCGTGCAGATGCTGAACATCCAGGATTCGGTCCCGCCCATCGCGATCGGGATCGCCGTGATCGAATTCAACGCCAATTTCGATCGGCTGACGGTGACCTACTCCGAACCGATGTCGATTCGCAACGCCAATGCCGAGGCGACCATGGTGCTGCAAAGCGCCTCGGGCGACCAGGTTCTGGTGTTCACCAATCCGGTTCCGAACAACACGAGCACGGTTTGGACCTTCGATGTGCCGGTTGGCAAGCTCCAGGTGGGCGACATGATCCGGCTTCCCGGCACGACGAGGTCGGTTCTGGCCGCGGCCAACGGCACCATGCCTTCGGCATTGGGCGCGGCGCCCTACGTGCCGGTGGTCGGCGGCGATCGCGCTCCGGATTCCGGGCGGATCCTGGATCGCAACGGTGACGGCGTGGCCGACGCCGTCAGGTTGTTCTACACCAAGGCGCCGGCCGGGAATCCCACCTTCGCCTTTGGTTGGGCCGGGTCCACCCGAACCTTCGACAGCGCATCCTACGCCAACGTCGTGGCGGGGCGGCTCGACGTGACGATTCCCGTCTCGGGTTGGAGCTTCGCGACCTCGTCGGCCTCGTCGACGGCGACTTCCACCAGCTACGTGGGCGGCATCGCCGCCAGCGCCCTGCCGTTCCCGTTGCGCGACGGCATCGCTCCGGTGGCGACCGCCGGATACGTGTCGTACGGTCTGGAAGAAGGAGCCCCCGACACCCTGCTCGTGACGATGTCGGAAGCGGGAACGCCAGCATTCGACGCCGCGGCGCTGGTGCTGGGAAGCCGCCAGGGATCGGTCGCCATGGTCGCCGCCAACGCGGTGCTGCCGGGCCCCGCCGCCAACGAGTTCGCCTTGGTTTGCCTGGCGCCGGCTTGCCAGTTGCCGGGGTTCGGCGACCTGATCCGTCTGGCTCCGGGATCCGTGACCGATGGATCGGGTGCCGTGGTCGGTGATTCTTCCGCCTGGGCTCCGGTCACCACGGGCCCCAAGCCGGTGCGGTACGCGGCGGCGGTGTACCCCAAGCCGGTCCTGGAATTCCCGTTCGGCAGCGTGAAGCCGCTTCCGACCGTGGGGATGCTGTCCACCTGGATCCGCCCCGAAGGGTCGGTCGTGAACTGGAGCGCAGCCGGGCAGACCAAGGTCCTGGCCAGCGGCTTGGGCGGGGTCCTGGATTCTGGACTTGTTTCCAGCGGTCTGGTGGGGGTCAAGATCGATCTCAACACGTCGTTCGACGGACAGTTCATCGTCTACGACAACATCGGGACGTTCGTGACCAAGATGGATCTCAAGATCGATGTCGACGAACTGAGGGCTCAGGGACTGGCCAACAGCTCCAACAAGTACTCCTTGCTGGTGGGGCTCAACGGCCTGGACGCGGCGGGCAAGGACATGGCCTCGGGCGTGTACATGATCCGCGTGATCAGTTTCTCGGAGCAGATCGTGAACGGACAGCCGGTGCGCACGCTGCAGCAGAACAAGGTGTTCAAGGTCGGCCTGCACAACAAGTTCAAGTGAGGCATCAGGTCGCATCGATTCGACAGGTTTTGCCGTCCCCTTCGTCGGGGGCGGCTTTTTCTTTCGCGGGTCCGGGGTTCCATTCCGGGCGCGCGAACCGTTTGACGCTGCGACCCGGAACCGATGGTGTCGGGCGTGTGCGTCGCGATGGGGAAGAACTGGTGGTCTGGGGGCTCGGTTCGCGCCCCGAACCGGTGGGGCGCTGCACGTCGAGCGCCGGCGTGGGGCCCTTGGAGCATCTGTCGGCGGCGGCCTTGGCCAACGGGGTTTCCGGCTGGATCCTGGAGGTAGAACACGGAGACCTGCCGATCTTCGACGGATCGGCCGCGATCTGGGCCGAGGCCTTCGCGCACGATTCCTTCCCGAGGAGGTCGGATTCAACGGAGTCCGTCCGGCCCGTTTCCGGGCGCTGGATCTCCGAGCGCGGGGGCGTCCTGGAAGCCGAGCCTTCCGATCGGTTCCGGATGAGCGTGGAATGGACCCGCGGACCCCACGGAATCGAAGTCTGGGAGGGCGGAGCGCGGGACTTGGCGGGAATCCTGGGGGCGCGGACCTTCGCGACCGCGATGGAGTACGCGGGGGCGCTCCAGGCCGGATTGCTCAAGGGAACCGGGCCGTCGAGCGGACGCCTGTTGCGAGGTGAGGCGGTTTCCGATGCGGCCCTCGGATTGGCCCGCGAGCTGGGGGTGGATCCGTCCGAACGGGTCTGGACCGGTGGGCCGCAACGGATTCCCGGCGAGTGCGCGGCGCACAAGGCCGTCGACTTGGCAGGAGACATCGGCGTCTGGATCGGCTATCTTCCCCCTCTGTCCGTGTTCGCCCGGGATGCCGGGCACGAACTGCACCATCGTCTGGGGCGCGCCTTGCGCGACGCCCTCGAGGCCTAAGAAGAGGAACGCGAAGATGCCCAAGCTCCAGGATCTGCCCAAACCCGTTTCGCCCGATTGCGTGCTCGACCACGCCGGAATCCTCCAGGTCCTGCCGCATCGCTATCCGTTCCTGTACGTGGACCGCCTGGCCGAGCTCGATGCGGGCAAGCGCGCGGTCGGGATCAAGAACGCGAGCTTCGGGGAGCCGCATTTCGTTGGACATTTCCCGTCCGACCCCGTGATGCCGGGCGTCCTGCAGATCGAGGCGATCGCCCAGGTGCTGTGCTTGCTGATTTCGCTTTCGTTCGACGGCCTGGACGACAAGCGTCCGGCGTTCATCGGGATCGACAAGGCCAGGTTCCGCTCCGCGATCCGTCCGGGCGACGTCCTGCGGATCGAGGTCGACCTCGTTTCCTTCCGGCGGGGCATGGCCACCGCCCAGGGGCGGATCGTGGTGGGCGACAAGGTGGCTTGCGAAGCCGAGATCCTCGCGACCATGGTGTGACGACCGGCGTCGACCCCAGGGCCGTCGTGGACCCCTCCGCGCGGATCGGGGCGGGGTGCGTCCTGGGGCCGTTCTGCGTGCTCGAATCCGAGGTCGAGATCGGCGCCGGATGCGTGCTCGAACCGTTCTCCCGCGTCTGTCGCGGGACCGTCCTCGGCGACGGGGTGCGGCTGGGGCAGGGGGCGGTCGCGGGCGGCCTGGCGCAGGTGACGGGAATCGTCGAAGGCGGGATTTGTCGTGTGGGCGACATGGCCAGGATCGGGGAGTACGCGACCGTGCACGCTTCCAAGGATCCGGGGCGCGCCACGATCCTGGAAGCCGGATGCATGGTCATGGCCTACGCGCACGTGGCGCACGACTGCCGGATCGGGGAGCGGGCCGTGCTGGCCAACGCGGTCCAGCTCGCCGGACACGTCCAGGTCGATCGGGGGGCGTTCGTGGGCGGCGGAACGCTGGTCCACCAGTTCGTGAACGTGGGGGAGCACGCCTTCGCGGCCGGAGGGATCCGGCTGGAGCGCGACCTGGCGCCGTGGTCGCGCGCGATGGGCGAACCGCCCCGTTGGGCCGGACCCAACACGGTGGGTTTGCGGCGTTCGCCCGGGGCGCCTTCGGTGCGCGACGCGTCGGATGTCCTGCGGATCCTGTTCCGCAAGGGGCTTTCCCTGGACGCGGCCGTCGCGGAATTGACGGATTTCGGAAGCGAGGCGGCCCGGCGGCTTCTCGCCTTCCTGGAAAGGAGCCGACGTGGCCTTCTCCGACCGCGCGAATGAATGGCGGGACGCCTGGGTTCGATGGCTGTGGGTCCCGATCCTGGTACCGGGCCTCGTGCTCGGCTGGTTGGCGTGGCGTGCCGTGGTGGTGGAGCAGAGGCTGCTCCAGCAGCAGGTGGCGGGCAGCCGACAGAGGCTCGCCTCGATCGTGGCGGGCGACCTGGCGGGAGCCGCGCGGGAGCTGCGGATGGCCGCCCAGATGGACCTGGAGCGCTGGGCGTTGGATGCCGGCCTGGGCGTGCCGCGGATTCCGCCGCCCTGGTTCGACGCGGTGCGCGTGCGTTCCCGGAACTCCGCGCCTCCGCAAGGCGACACCAAGGCGGATTCGGCGCGCGTCGAGGCGCTCTGGAACCTGTTCCTGCTCGACCCGGTGGCCGATCCCGACACCCGCCTGGCGCGGCTGGAGGAATGGATCCTGGTGGTCCTGAACTCGCCCGACGAAATCCTTCCCCACGACCTGGGCGAGCGGGTTCGGCGATTCCGCGCCGAGATCGGTTCGGCGATCTCCACCCGTCCGCACTGGAAACGGTTGCTGGACGACCAGGGTGTGTCGCTGGAACGGCGCGCGCTGCAGTTGACCGTGAAGCGCGAGGCCGCGGTGCTGTTCGATTCCCTGGAGCGGGATCCGCACACGCGACTGGTGGACCTCGGAACCCGCAAGTGGCTGGTTCTCGCTCCTCCCGACCTGCCGCGCGAGATGGTGGCGGTGGGGCGCTTTTCCGAATCGGCGCTGCGCTCCAAGCTGCTGCGGCGCGAGATCCTGGAAGGCGCCACGGCCGCCGATCCCGAAGGCCGCCTGGTGCTGGGCCTCCAGGACGCGTCGGGAGGGATCTTCGGGCTTTCCGGACAGGTTCCGTCGCGGCTTCCCGACGAACGCGTGGTGGTCCCCGGGGGGTTCCCCAACTGGTCGGTCGTGGCCTGGAGCACGCACCATTCCGAGGACGCGGCGCGGTTCCGGGCGGTGCTCGTCTCCGCCCTGCTGGGGTTGTCGCTGCTGGTGCTGGTGGGGGCGGCGGCGATGGCGACGCGTTCGATCCGGGTGCAGAGGGATCTGCTGACCATGAAAACAGATTTTGTCAGCAACGTCTCGCACGAACTCAAGACCCCGCTGACCTCCATCGCGCTCTACGCCGAGCTCCTCGCGGGCGGGAGGGCCGGCGAGCGTTCGGGCGAATTCGGGCAGACCATCCTGCGCGAGGCGCGCCGCCTGCAGGGGCTCATCGAAGGGTTGCTCACGTTCGCGCGCGGCGAGGCGGGGGCTTCCATCCTTCGCAAGGAGCCGTTGAACCTGGGTGCGCTCGTGCGCGAGGCGTGCCGTTCGTTCGACGGACTGGCCGCGCGACGCCGGATCGATTTCCAGGTGGAAACCGTCGGGGCCTGGGTTTCCGGCGATGTCGGGTTGTTGCGGCCCGTGATCGAGAACCTGGTCGACAACGCGTTCAAGTACGGCCGCGACGGAGGATTGGTCCACGTGGCCCTGACTTCCGAGGGCGGCGACGCCGTCCTGCGGGTGCGCGACGACGGCCCGGGAATCCCCCAGGACGACCAGCCGAGGGTGTTCGAACGGTTCTACCGCGGAGGCGGGGATTTGACCCGAACCGTCGCCGGAACCGGGTTGGGGCTTGCAATTGTGCGTCGGAACGTTGAATTTCACGGAGGAGAGGTGGTCCTGAAGAGCCAAGAAGGCCGCGGGACCACTTTCGAGATCCGTATACCGTTGGTGGAGGAACCGAATGCCTGAAGCCCGAATCCTTGTCGTCGAAGACGACGCGTCCATCCGAAGCGGGCTTCGGGTCACCCTGGAACTGGAAGGTTTTGGCGTGGAAGAAGCGGTCGACGGAGCCGAAGCGGTGCGCAAGCTCGCGTCGTTTTCGCCGGACATCGTGCTTCTGGACCTGATGCTTCCCGGGAAATCGGGGTTCGACATCTGCCGCGACTTCCGCGCCCAGAAGCCCGACATGCCGATCCTCATGCTCACGGCGCGATCCGACGAAGCCTCCAAGGTGGCCGGCCTCACGCTGGGTGCCGACGACTACGTCACCAAACCGTTTTCGCTGGCAGAACTCATCGCCCGCATCCGCAATCTCCTGCGACGTCGCGCCATGCGCTCGCCCGTCCAGGTGGACACGGTGGAATGGCACGGCAGGGTGCGCGTCGATTTCCGTCAGTTCCGTTGTTGGGTGGAAGGCGTGCCCATCGATCTTTCCACCCGCGAGTTCGAGATCCTGCGGGATTTCGCCGCCCATCCGGGCGAGGTGGTGCGACGCGAAGATCTGTTGGAGCGGGTCTGGGGATATTCGCCCGACAACCTGCCCAGCACGCGCACGGTGGACAATTTCCTGATGCGTCTGCGTCAAAAACTGGAAATCGATCCGGCCAACCCCAGCCTGCTCACCAGCGTGCGCGGAGCGGGATACAGGCTCGAACCGGCGCCGGTCTGAGGTCCATCCGGACTGCCGTGACGACTGTTTCACGGCGGTTTCCGGACAAGCTGGATCTCTCGATGCCCTTTTCCATCGACCGGTCGTTTTCTAAATCGGAGGTTCCTATGGGCAAGATCCGCTACGCAGTCCCGAATTTCTTCACCAGCCTCAACTTCCTGATGGGGACCTTTTCCCTGGTCCTGTCGTCGATGGGAACGGAGAAGATCGATTTCCTCTGGATCCACCAGACCACTTATCTGGAACTGGCGGCTTGGCTCATCGTGTATTCCGTCCTGCTCGACAAGCTCGACGGGTTCTTCGCCAAGAGGTTGAACGCTTCCACGGCCTTCGGCGCCGAATTCGATTCCCTCGCCGACCTCGTGGCGTTCGGGCTCGCTCCGGCCATGCTGTTCTTCCACGGTCTGCGCGAAGTCTCTCCCGGATGGGCTTCCGACAATCTGCCCATCATGATCGTCGGGTTGTCGTTCTACGTGCTCTGCGCCGCTTGGCGTCTGGCCCGGTACAACGTGGCCCAGACCGGCCTCAAGGGATATTTCGTGGGGATGCCTTCCACTCTGGCCGGCGGCTGGATGGCGCTGTCGTTCCTGCTCGCGTTCAAGTACGCCGGCAGCGCGTTCCCCGGGTCCCTCGCTTCGGGTCTGGTGGGATTCCAGATCCTGCTGGCTGGCCTCATGATCTCGGGCTTCTACATCTCCAAGCTCGTCAGCCGCAAGTCCAAGGCGTTCAACTGGTTCCAGATCGCCTGCGTGGTCACCGGTTACATCTTCGGGTTGGCCATGAAGTTCCCCGAGGTGCTCTGCGGCATGATCGGCATCTACACCACGTTCGGATTCATCTACGGATTGATCAAGCGGGGCGAGATCCGCGAGAGCCTGGAACCGGTGGGAACATCCACCCAGTCCGACGTGGCGCTGTAGGCCGCAAGGTTTTTTTCCGAGCACGGAAATCAAGGAGCCGGACGCGCAAGCGCCCGGCTTTTTTCGTGGTACGATGACGATCGGAGAAAACGAAAAGGTCGCCCCGGTTGGAGCGACCTTTTCTTCCGCGAAGGGTGGCTGATGGGACTTGAACCCACGACCTCCTGAACCACAATCAGGAGCTCTAACCAACTGAGCTACAGCCACCGTGGAGGCAGGAAAGATTAATGAACTCTTGCGGATTCTGCAAGGAAGTAGATTTTTGACAACGATGCAGCATGTTGAAACGACCACGCCGAAGACTCTGATCGTCGTCCCGACCTATAACGAAAAGGACAACATCCCGAATCTTCTCCGGATCCTCATGGGGTTCCCGGAACAGATCCATGTCCTGGTTGTGGACGACGGTTCGCCGGATGGAACCGGAAACCTGGTCGAGGAATGGACCAGGAACACCCCGCGTGTCCACCTGATGCGCCGCGCCGGGAAACTCGGCCTGGGCAGCGCCTACGTGGCCGGGTTCAAGTGGGCTCTGGAACGCGACTACGAGCGCGTGTTCGAGATGGACGCGGATTTTTCCCACGATCCCAAATACGTCCTGCCCATGCTGGAAAAATCCATGGAAGCCGATCTGGTGATCGGGAGCCGCTACCTGACCGGCGTGAACGTGGTCAACTGGCCCATGTCCCGGCTGCTTCTGTCGTACTTCGCCAACAAGTACGCGAAGTTCGTTTCCGGTCTTCCCATCGCCGATTGCACGGCCGGGTTCAAGTGCTTTCGGCGCGAGGTCCTGGCCGCGATCGACTTGGACAACATCGCCGCCAGCGGGTACGGCTTCCAGATCGAGATGAACTACAAGGTCTGGAAGAAGGGGTTCCGTCTGGCGGAGGTCCCCATCGTGTTCGTCGACCGATTGGCCGGGGTCAGCAAGATGTCGGGCGGGATCATCCGCGAAGCCTTGTTCCT
The DNA here is from genome assembly GCA_029557215.1 of Fibrobacterota bacterium. Taxonomy (GTDB): domain Bacteria; phylum Fibrobacterota; class Fibrobacteria; order UBA5070; family UBA5070; genus UBA5070. The sequence continues at coordinate 23,480 of JAKPQQ010000143.1, forward strand.
GGTGCTTCGCTTGCGATTGGGAAGGCATTGACCGAAAGCTCCCACCGGACGCTTTCCATCGTGATCGTCTCGTACAAGGTGCGGGACAAGTTGCGATTGTGCCTGGAAAGCCTGCGCACCCAGGTGGAAGACGCGCCGCGGCTCGAGGTCGTCGTCGTGGACAACGATTCCCGCGATGGCACCGTGGAGCAATTGCCCAAGGAATTCCCCGAGGTGCGGTTCCTGGCGATGGATCGCAACCTGGGATTTTCGATCGGATGCAACCGGGGCGCGGCCCTGGCCACCGGCGATTGGATCCTGTTCCTGAACCCCGACACGGTGGTCTATCCGGAAACCCTTCGCGACGTCCTGGAGTTCGCGCGATCCAAGTCCGACGCGGGCATCGTGGGGTGCCGCATCCTCGATGGCGACGGGCACCTGCAGTTGGCCTGCCGTCGCTCCATCCCCACGCCCTGGGTGGCGTTCTGGCGGCTCACGGGGCTTTCGTTCCTGTTCCCGCGCAACAAGGTCTTCGGGAAGTACAACCTGGCCTACCTGGAGCCCAACGGGTGCTACCCGGTGGAGGCCGTGTCCGGATCCTTCCTGATGATCCGGTCCGACGTCTACAAGCAGGTGGAAGGCTTCGACGAGATCTTCTTCCTGTACGGAGAAGATCTTGATCTGTGCCTGCGGGTGGCCAAGGCGGGCTGGAAGATCTGGTACTGCGGGACATCGAGCATCGTGCACCACAAGGGACAGAGCGCCGCGACCCGCCCGTGGGGAGCGCGCATGGACTTCTACCGGGCCATGGTCACCTTCGCCCGCAAGAATTTCGGCGTCGGTTCGGTCGTGGGCGGCGGACTTTCCGTCCTGGCCGGAATCCTGGCCACGGCCGGGCATCTGAGCACCTTGTTCCAGAAATGGCGCCGCTTGGCGGTCGATCTTCTGGGCATCAACCTCGTCTTCCTGGTGATCTCGTTCGTTTGGCTGTATCTGACCAGCGGGGCCATCTACTTGTCGCCGGGCCGCCCCGACTGGGTCTGGCACGTGATCCTTTCCGTCTGGATGCTCGCTCCGCTTTGGATGGCCGGGGAGTACTCCGCCAGCGGAGCGGGGCGATTGCGATTTCCCAGCGCCTTGCTGTTGGGCGTGGGCGGCTTCTTGGCCACGGGGTTCTTGTGGAAGACCGTCGTGTTCTCGCGCGGGAGCTTCGTGCTCGGGGCCGGTGCCGCCACGTTGGTGATCCTGTTGCGACGGCGGTGGTCGAGCCATCGACGCTTGGAGCCCCGGCGCGCCGTGGTCGTCGGAACCGGACCCGCGGCGGTGGAGCTGGCGCGGAGATTGGCGGGATCCAACCAGGTCCGGGTTCTCGGGTTGCTGGCCGTCGACGACGAGGATTCCTGGGGACACGACGACTTGTTGACCGTCGCGAAGATGCCCCACGCGATTCCCGCCTTGCACGCGATGGAAATCAGTGCGATCGTCGTACCCGGAGACAGCGCGAAGATCACCGAGCTTCTGAAGCGATTGAGCTCGTTCAAGGGGTGCCGCATCCTGCTGGCCCTGCCGGCCCCCAACGCCGGAGCCCCCGTGCTCGTGGATATTACCTTGGACAACACCTTTCCATCGGAGCGTTCGACATGAACTTGGCAAAAGGCGGAGGTCTCGACTTCGAGCAACCGGTCCTTGCCCTGGAGCAGAAGATCGCCGAGTTGCGTGCCATGGCCGCCGAAAACGGTTTGGACCTGGAAAACGAAATCTCGCGATTCGAAAAGAAGCGTGAACAGCTTCTGGCAAAGACGCAGCAGAAGATGACGGCCTGGAACCGGGTGGAGATCGCGCGCCGTTCGGGGCGTCCCTACGCCATGGACCACATCGCCGCGTCGTTCACCGATTTCGTGGAGCTGCACGGCGATCGCGCCTACGGCGACGATCCGGCCATCGTGGCGGGGTTCGCGCGCCTGGAAGGCCGGCCGGTGTGCGTGGTCGCCCACCAGAAGGGTCGCGACACGCGCGAGAACATCCACCGCAATTTCGGCATGCCGCATCCCGAAGGCTACCGCAAGGCCCTGCGCGTCATGAAGCTGGCCGAGCGGTTCGGGCGGCCGGTGGTCTGCCTGGTGGACACCCCGGGAGCGTTCCCGGGGATCGGGGCGGAAGAACGCGGACAAGCCCAGGCCATCGCCGAAAACATCCTGGAAATGGCCCTGCTCAAGGTGCCGGTCGTGGTGGCCGTGCTGGGCGAAGGCGCTTCGGGCGGAGCCTTGGGGATCGGAGTGGGCGACCGCCTGCTCATGTTCGAAAACTCGTGGTATTGCGTGATCTCGCCCGAAGGCTGCGCCGCGATCCTTTGGGGCGACCGCCAGATGGCCAAGGACGTGGCCGACCACATGAAGCTCACCGGCAAGGACCTGCTCGCGCTGGGGTTGATCGATCGGGTGATCGAGGAACCACCCGGTGGCGCGCACTGGAACCCCGGGGCCGCCTGCGCTTCGCTGCGTCGCGCCCTGGTCGAGGAACTCGACTCCCTGGTGGGATCGGATCCGGCGGAACTTGTCGAGCGGCGCTGCGATAAGTACGCTCAAAGCGGAGTCTTCCTGGAATCGTCGCTCAAGGAGTCCCGATAGATGGACAAGGAACTGGTCGAAATCCTTTGCTGCCCCGCGACGAGGCAGGATCTGCGTCTGGCCCAGCCGCAGGAATTGTCGGAACTGAACGCGGCCATCTCGCGCGGCGCGGTTTCCGACGAGCAGGGACGCGTGGTCAAGCGCCCGTTGGAGGCCGCACTGGTGCGTCAGGACGGAAAGCGGGCCTATCCGGTCCGCGACGGGATTCCCGTGCTTCTGGTGGAAGACGCATTGGTTCTGGACTCTTTTAGATAGATTCCCGCGACAACGACGACGGGCGAACTCCCCGGACATGGAGGAACACAGATGAGCAGCCTCGAGACCTTGGAAGGCCATTGGCGGACGAGTCCCGGAGGACTCCTCTTCGCGGCGTATGCCGAAGCCCTCGGGACCGCCGGAAGGCGGGACGAGGCGATCCAGGTCCTTATGGACGGAATCTCCCGCTGGCCCCGGAACCTGCCGGGAAGGCTCGTGCTCGGGAACGTCGCGCGCGACGGAGGGGACTTCGAGACCGCCAGGGCCTCGTACCAGGCCGCGGTCGAGATTGACGGAAATTGTCGTGCCGGCCTGCGCGGGCTCGCCGACGTCTGCATGCGCCAGCAGTACCTCAAGCAGGCGTTCGAGAACTGGAACCGGCTGGCCATCCTGGATCCCGACGACGCCGAAGCCGCCGAAGCCGCCAGGCGCATGGCTTCCAGCATGGATACCAAGGGCTCCATGGGCGCTTTCATGGATGTCCGCGAGCAGGAAGACGATCGCAGCCGCGAAGCCCTGACCGAAGGCGCCACCTCGCAGGCGGTGTTCGCCACCAGCCAGGCCGCGACGGCCACCCTGCCCGATTTCGACTTGAACCTGCCCGATTTCGGTTCGCCCTCGTCCATGACGGCGACGGCGGGGTTTTCTTCTCCCACGCTTCCCGATCTTCCGGGGTTCCAGGCGCCGGAGATGCCGGTCGCACCTCCCGAACCGGCTCCCGCGGCGGCATCGTCGTCGCAGTCGCTGGCCGCCAAGACCGAGGAATCCGCGTTCGCCACGCTGGAAATGCCGTCCTTCACGGGAAAGACGATTCCGCCGCCGCCGTTGGAGCTTCCCAAGGCTCCGATCCAGGACGCCATGCAGCAGCCGACGGCCAGCGGAATCTTCACCGCCGGAATCTCGCCCAATCCGTTCGCCATTTCCGAAGAACGTCTGCAGCTGGCCGAGGCCACCCAGATGATGCCCGTCCCGCCGCGCGCTTCGGCACCGGTCACCGGCGACGACATCGAAGACCGCCTGGACGAGGTGTTCGGCGCGTCGTCGCTGCCCATGCCCCCGTCGATGCCGCCGCTGTCCACCTCGCAGGACGCGTCGTCGATTCCATCGCAACCGCTTTCCGCCGCCCCCGAGCCGACCACCAGGGTCACGGGCAACGACGTGGAAGACCGCCTGGGCGAACTGTTCGGCGAAACCGGCGAGATGTCCCTGGCTTCGCTCAAGACCGAGCCCGCGGTGGTCAAACCGGCGAACCCCGTGGTTTCCGGCGACGATGTCGAGGGCCGATTGGACGATCTGTTCGGCGAGAGCGTGATCGATCTGACGTCGTCGCATCCCCAGGCCCGCGATTCCGAGGTCGCCGACACGTCGGCCCTGGCCCGGGACGCCGTGTTCGCCCAGCCGGCCGCTCCACAGGGCGAGGACACGTCCGCGTTCGCCCGTTCGGGCGACACCACGATCGAGTCCCGTCTGCCCTCGAGCATGCCCGGAGCGGAATCCACCACCGAGTTGCACACCAGCGCGCTGCGCTTGAATCCGGAACAGATGGTGGATCTCGCGGCCCAGGGGTCGGAACTCGACCAGACCGGTTCGACCATCGACCTTCCCACCGCCGAATTCAACGCCGCATCCGAGACGCGCATGTCGCCGCGCCTGACCGCCGAGGACGTGGACAGCCGTCTGGACGAGTTGTTCGCCTCCAGCGAGTTCCTGGCCGACCCGACCACGGCTTCGCGCCGCACGGGGTTCGTCGCCAAGGCTCCGGCCGCCGAACCCGGCGTGGTGACGGGAAACGACATCGAAGGCCGTCTGGACGACCTGTTCGGCGGCGACTCGGACTTCCCGGTGAGCCTGCCCACGGTGACCTTCGCCGAAGAATACCTGCGCCAGGGGCACAAGGACAAGGCCGTTTCGATCTACCGCCAGCTTTTGGACCGCGATCCGGCCAACGAAGAAATCCGTCGACGCCTCGATGAAATCGAGGGGCGTCGTTGATCTCCCCATACCCGTCTCCTCGAACTTCGGGAAAGGCATGGAATGAACGTCGATGAAATCGCCAGGCTTGTGGAAATCCTGGACAAATCGAGCCTTTCGGAGCTCCAATGGAACTCCGAATCGGAACGACTGGTTCTGAAGAAGCCCGGACCCGCGGTGGTCCACGTGGCTTCCGCGCCGGTGGCGCCTGTCGCCCAGGCGTCCGTGGTCGCTCCGGCCCCGGCTTCCGTGTCGGCCAGTCCGGCGGCTCCGGCGACCCCGGCGGCACCCGCCGTCGAATCCGGACTCGTGGAGATCAAGAGCCCCATGGTGGGGACCTTCTACCGATCCGCGTCCCCCGATTCGCCGGTCTACGTGGAAGAAGGCGGTCGCGTGGAAAAAGGCAAGCCCGTCTGCATCGTGGAAGCGATGAAGCTCATGAACGAAATCGAAGCCGATGTTTCCGGCACCGTCGTGAAGGTGTGCGTCCAGAACGAACAGCCGGTCGAATTCGGCACGGTGCTCTTCCTGGTGCGTCCTGCCTGAGGAAAATCGGATGACGATCGAACAGCTCTTCAAGGAGATGGTGGACCGGGGGGCTTCCGACCTGCATCTGCGGGTCGGCGTGCCTCCCGCCCTGCGCATCAACGGCGACCTCTACCGGCTCCAGGCCGACCGCGTCAGTCCGGAAGGCATGGAGAGCTACCTGGGCGTCATCATGAACCGCAACCAGAGGGCGAGGTTCGATTCCGACCTGGAACTCGACTTCGCCGTGGGCGTGCGGGGACTGGGGCGCTTCCGCGTGAACGCCTTCCGCCAGCGCGGCACCCCCGCGTTGGCGATCCGCCACATCACGCAGACGATCCCGCAGTTCGATTCGCTGGGCTTGCCCGAGGTCGTCCGCGATCTGGCGCTCAAGGAACGCGGCCTGATCCTGGTGACGGGAACGACGGGTTCCGGCAAGTCCACCACCTTGGCGTCCATGATCGACCACATCAACGAGATGACGTCGTCGAACATCATCACGGTGGAAGATCCGATCGAATTCCTGTACCGCGACAAGCGGTCCATCATCTCGCAGCGCGAAGTGGGCTACGACACCCAGAACTTCCCCAACGCCCTGCGCGCGAGCTTCCGCGAAGATCCCGACACCATCCTGATCGGCGAAATCCGCGACCAGGAGACCATGCACATCGCGCTGCAGGCGGCCGACACCGGCCACCTCGTGATGAGCACGCTGCACACCATGAACGCCACCGAGACGATCTCGCGCATCGTGTCGTTCTACCCGCCCCACCAGCACCAGCAGGTCCGCCT
>JAKPQQ010000184.1 GCA_029557215.1 Fibrobacterota bacterium
CAACGGCGCGGCGACCACCGACAACATCCCGGACGGATCGCTCGTGATCCGGGGTCTGCCGGAAACCGCCTTCGCCCTGACCGACCTTTCGATCAACGCCGAAGACGGCGACAACACGAGTCCGGCCCCCAACTACTTCAACACCAACATGGGGTTCAAGGAACTCCAGGCCGCGCGCGACACGTCTGAAGTCAGCACGTCCATCACCACCTACGACGACAAGGGGTTCGCCCACAACCTCTCGGTGGTCTTCACCAAGTCGAGCGTTCCCAACGAATGGTTCTGGCGCGCCGCGACCGCCGGCACCGAACAGATCCAGTCCGGAGGATCGGGACGCGTCACCTTCGGGACCGACGGAACCGTGTCGAACTTCACCTTCGACGACAACACCAGCCGCCTGGTGATCGATCCCCGCAACGGCGCCGAGATCATGCAGCTGCGGCTGAATCCGGGCGGGCCGGGCAAGTTCGCCGGCCTCACCCAGTTCCGCGCCGAAAGCACCGCCGCCGCGGTGAACCAGGACGGCAACACCATGGGAGCCCTGCGCAACATCTCGATCGGGGCCGACGGGGTGATCACCGGACAGTTTTCGAACGGCGTGACGCGCTCGCTGGCGCAGGTGGTGGTCGCCGACTTCACCAATCCGCAGGGCCTCACCCACGACAGCGACTCGGTCTACGCGCAGTCGGCGAATTCCGGCGACCCGATCTACGGCCGCCCCGGAAGCCAGAGCACTAGCACGCTGCAGTCGGGTTCGCTGGAGATGTCCAACGTGGACCTGGCCAACCAGTTCACGTCGATGATCACCACCCAGCGCGGCTACCAGGCCAACGCGCGCATCATCACCACCTCCGACAGCCTCCTGCAAGAACTTGTCGGGCTGGTGCGATAAAGTCCTTGAGCGCGCGTCGCGCGTACGGTACAATCGCACGACGCAAGGGGACAGAACATGTCGGGAGCATCCAAGGAAGAGAAGAAGAAGGACGAACCGGCCGAAGGCGCGAAGGCCTCCGGAAGCGGACGGAAACTGGTGCCGATGCTGGTCGCCGTCCTGGTCGTGCTCGCGCTGCAGGCCGCGTTGGCTGTGGGCGTCATGCGTTTCCTGGGGGTTTCCGACAGGGCCGCCAAGCCGAAGACCGCGCAGGCCTCCCATGGGGAAGCCGACGGATCCGAGGAAGGAACCGAAGG
>JAKPQQ010000207.1 GCA_029557215.1 Fibrobacterota bacterium
GATACCTTCTTTCTAACTTGGTCCGCATGTCGAAGAGAATCCTTCTGGCCGCACCGCGCGGCTTCTGCGCCGGCGTGGAACGGGCCATCGAGATCGTTGAACGCGCCATCGAGAAGTTCGGCGCGCCCGTGTACGTCCGCCACGAGATCGTCCACAACAAGCACGTCGTCAACGAACTGCGCGAAAAGGGCGCGGTGTTCGTGGACGACCTCGACGAGGTGCCCTCCGGAGCGAACGTGATCTTCAGCGCGCACGGGGTTCCGGAATCCGTCTTCGCCGTCGCCGCCTCGCGCGGGCTCAACGTGATCGACGCGGCCTGTCCGCTGGTCAAGAAGGTGCACTTCTCGGTCAAGCGCCACGCGAGCCAGGGCAAGATCGTCGTCCTCATCGGCCACAAGGGCCATCCGGAGGTCGTCGGCACCATGGGGCAGCTTCCCGAAGGTTCGGTGTACCTGGTGGGATCCCCCGAGGAGGCGCGCGCGCTCCGGCTTCCCGAAGGCCAGGCCTGCTCCTACACCACCCAGACGACGCTTTCCGTCGACGAGACCCGCGAGATCATCGAAGCGCTGCGCGAGCGGTACCCCGACATTTCCGGCCCCGCCAAGGGAGACCTCTGCTACGCCACCACCAACAGGCAGTCCGCCGTGCGCGGAATGGCTCCGGAGGTGGACGTCCTGCTGGTGATCGGTTCGCGCTCCAGTTCCAACACCACGCGCCTGCGCGAACTGGGCGCCAAGCTCGGGATCGCGAGCTACCTGCTGGACGAAGCGTCGGAAGCCGATCCATCCTGGTTCGCCGAGGCGAAGACCATCGGCATCACCTCTGGCGCATCGGCCCCGGAGAGCCTCGTGCAGGGACTGGTGGAGCGCATCCAGGAGCTGCATCCCGGCACCACCGTGGAAACCTGGCAGGGCATCGCCGAGAACGTGCACTTCCCCATTCCCAGGGAACTCGCCGACTGATTCCGCGCGATGGGCACCCCCGTTCCGCCGCGTATCCTGCAGAGACCGGACAAGACCCATCGAGCTCCCCCGCGGATCGAAACCACGCGCCGTGGGATCCGATTCGACAGTAACCTCTTGGCTCCCCGGAGCGGCTTCGTCGCAGCTCCGGCCTGTACCGATCACCCGACCGGAAGCGCAATTCCGTTTTCAACGCAATCGACCTGTCGGGGTTGGCCATGTCCTCCAGAGCGTCCATGTCGTCCTTCAAGCTCCTGATCCTCGTGCTGTGCGGCATCGCGTCGCGTGGAAACGCCTGGAAATTCGCGGTCCTGGGCGACACCCAATGGCCCGACACGGTTCGGGTGGCCGTCCTGGGCGCCACGGGCGACACCCTGAAGGCCGCCGACGGAAGCGACTCCACGACGATCGTGGACGGCGACAGCCTGAGCGGATACCGCAATCCCCACATGGTGCCCGCGTACTTCCTGCACCAGATCCACCAGCGTCTGCGCGAGCAC
>JAKPQQ010000218.1 GCA_029557215.1 Fibrobacterota bacterium
CGTGAACCACTGGACCAGCCTGACCAACAAATGGCACGCGTATGCCTACACCGGCGCGGCCTCGTTCTTCGCGACCATGCGGGAAGGCAACCAGGCCAACACGATGCTCACCAAGTACCTTGACCACGGAGCGTACCTCACCTACCGCCCCAGCACCATGTACCAGGAGGGGAACAATCCCGTCATGGAAACCCCGTTCGGATGGACCCGCAGCCTGCAAGACATGATGCTCCAGAGCTGGGGTGGAGCGATCCGGGTCTTTCCCGCGATCCCGACCACCTGGAACGACGCGGTGTTCCACACCATGCGTGCCGAAGGGGCTTTCCTGGTCAGCGGCATCCGCAAGAGTGGAGCGACCTCGCTCATCCGTGTCCAGAGCCTCGCCGGCGAGCCCTGCAGGATCAAGACAGACATGCGACGGCCGATCTCGATTTCCGCCAACCGCACCATGACCGTCAAGGATTCCAGCGACGGATTCCTCTACATCGATCTGAAGAAAGGGGAAACCGTCGTGCTCCACCCCGGCACGACCACCGCTTCGCAGACCATCGCGCCGATCCCCTACCAGCAAGGATCCTGCAACTTCTACGGCGGCCAGCTCAAGGGGCACAACTACACGTTCATCGCCGACCAGAACAAATTGGCGCAGCCCCCCACGAGCGGCGTTTCCCAGGCCGTGCGTCCGGGCATCGCCTTGCGCAGCCATGCATCGGCCCTGGAGATCGCCACTCCCGCCGGCATCGACCATCGGCTCGAATTCTACAAGCCCGACGGAACCAAGAGGCTGGATCTGCGCGGCACCGGAGCGAACCGATACATGCTCGACCGCGCCACGCTTCCGCGGGGGATCTACCTGTTCAGGTCCAGATTGAACAACGAGGAATCGAGCCGGACTCTCCTAGTCCAGTAACCCGGGCACCGGCGCGCCGCCTCGTTCGCTCCGGAGCCTTTCCAGAAGGCCATAAAGACCGCCGGAGCTCGTGGAAGACAATTTCCGGACGAACATCTTGGGCTTCCCGGCGATCTCGTCGATGTCCGCGGGCCCCATCACCGCGATCTGCTTGCCGTAGCGGATATGGTGGAGCGGGGTCAGCTCCCACAGTCCACGGTACGCGGGCCCGGGTTTGAGGATCGCTCGCTCCCGGTACGGGGAATTGAACACGATGGTCTGCACGCAGAGTTCGCTGGGAGCGAACGCGGTCTTGAAATACTTCGCGAAACCGGGATCGCCCGAAAGCACACCGTGAACGTGTTCCGCGCAAGCCCTCCCCAGAGCCCAGTAGTCGGACCCGAAGTGGACAGACCCGGGAATCCCGCCGATCGCGGCCCGGACAGGCTTGCGGAAGGGCAAACACCGCATGACCCACCTCGATGTGCCGCTGAAGATCCGGCGGATGGCGGGGTTCGCGATGGGCAGATTCCGTCCGAAGTGGTAGATGGAGACCTTGTCCTTCTGGGATGCCGAATCGCAGGTTTCCAGGTTCAGCCCGATGATCTCCTCGCGCCCCGGGTGCGATTCGAACTCGCTCCGGATCGCGGCGTTCGACCAGGTCGGGTAGTCCGTCCCGCTCAGGCAGACGATCCGCAGATACTCCTCTCCCGTCGCCAGCGCGCACCGCAGCAGTTCGGTCTGCGAACGCACCTGGTCGTACCCGCCCCATTGGATCAGGTAGCGCTGTTCCGTGAAGTGCACGTTCGAACGTCCCGCGAGTTTTTCGGAGAATGGTCCGATGTCCACCTTGGCATCGACATGGATGAAGAAGTCCGCGTGTTCGTCCAGAGCGTCGACAAGTCGGCGCAAATGCTCGGGATCCTGGTAGGCGGTCAGGATGTAGGCGATCTTCCCCATTGGTCCTCCTCGGCTTAGCCCGCCACCGGGAATCGCCTGGACAGCTCACGATTCAGGCGATCGAGATCGTCCTTTTCCAGTTCGCCGCTGTCGTTGACCAAGAACCAATCCTCCTCGGCAGGATAACCGTGCCAAAAGTTCCTGGGACAGATCTTGAGTCCGCGGGACAACAAAGCCGGCTTGTAGGAAAAGGAACTTTTGCTCGTCACCAGAACATCCGCACCCGCGAAATGTTGGAAGGTTTCGAATTCATCGCTCTCCAGATGGAATTTCACCTCCGGGAACCGATCGAACAGAGCGAATTCAGAGCGTGCTCCCTGAGAGAAGACATGAATCTGATAGGGTTGGGAGGCAGGAATCGCATCGATCAACTGCCGCAATACCTGATCGAAGTAGTCCACGTTTTGCCATCGCATCTGCAGATTCGCGTTCCCGGAATTCTGACTCACTGCAATATCACCCCTTCGAACATGGAGAGCGATATGAATGGCTTTTTCCGTATAGAACTTCGGCGTTTTCCCGCTTTGCGCTGCATGGAATTTTTGACGTATCTCGTTCATCACCCCAAATTGGTCGCGATAAAATTGGTCTTGCTCACACAAAAAAACGACTTTTTCGCCTTCATGCGACTGAATCAATTTACGAATCAACTCAACTTGACCTGCATCGAACTCAGCAAACAACGGCAGGCGAACCAGCCGGTAACCTTTCTTCTCAATCAAATCTTGAAGGCGATTTTCGTTGTTACCAAACCCAAGAAACCCTTCCCATTTTGGGTTCGAAAATGGAATATGAGCAAAGCCAAGGTCAAAAACTCTAGAAAACCAATACCCTGCAATCCAATTGGCGATCTGGTGACCTATCCCTGCGCCGGCGTTCGGACGTGCTGCCAAATACTGAACAACACCAGTTTTACCTTTAGGTTTGGTAAAAATCATCCGCCACCAAGCCGGGTAAATGGTATAATAGAGACACGACTCCCTGAGCAAGGCCACAACCCGCCCCCTGACGCGCCTCTTGATCGACTTGATGGTCACTTTTCTCATGACGACATCCCACTCCTGCTCCTAGACATCAGCCGCGCTGCCCAACAATCGGGAACCCATGCATCCGCCACACCAGCTTGGTAAAATAGATATAAGCCTTACCGAGCCACGATAGAGAATGGATCCGATAAAGAAAAAACTCAAAGGCTGGGAACGTCCGAATCAACCTTGGATCCAGATTTTTCTGGATAGAATCAATAGACGACCAATCTTTACCCCTAAGCAACCCCATCATTCGCGCTCGTATTTCATATTTTTCAAAAATGGGGTACATTTTATTTTTCTTTTCAAGACGAATCCACAAATCGTGATTTCGATTCACTCTAAAGCAAAACGAGTCGATTCTAGTTTGAATCGACAGCCCACTCGTCGCCTGCATGACAATACCACCCCAATAGACCCCTAAAGGATAGCCACAATAGACGACATTCGAAACGAGCCCAGCTGAATAGAAAAACGCTAGATCCTCCTGACTCTTTACGCCAACCGGGAATTTCTCGGCTCGATAAAAAGTGTCTTTTTTTATTGTAACCGTACTTGTATGTGAAAAAACATGTGGATTTTCGAAGTATTCCACGGCTTGCATCTTGTTGGCATATTTGCGGGCAACCACAACGTGGCTGGATGCTTCCTTGCCATCGGATCCGAGGGCTTTTTCGAAACGGCCGGTGCAGATCATTCCCGCGGACGGAAAGGTTTCGATGGCCTTCGCCACCGTCTTCAGATAGTCGGGAAGCCACTCGTCGTCGCCATCGAGGAACGAGACCCAGTCGAAATTGGCCGCCTCGACTCCATTGTTGCGCGCCACGCTCACGCCTTGGTTCGGTTGTTCGATGATCCTGATCCGTGGGTCGGCGGTGAACTCCCGGATCACTTCCACTCCGTTGTCGCTCGAACCGTCGTTGACAATCACGACTTCGAACTCTTGGAAGGACTGGGCCAGCACCGAAGACAGCGTTCGGCGGATCGTGTGCGCCTTGTTGTAGAGAGGAATCACGACGGAGATCATGCTGAACCTGGCCTTATGGAAAAGGGATCCCACATATAATTGAGAGGGTACTGCGATAAGTTAGATGATAATTTCATCTAAATAGAAAAAAAACACTTGCGTGTCAAGTTTCCGTGCTCAACACGAATATGTTACGTTTCGTTCAATCGTCCAAGAAGGATCACCACCTTGAAACTCGACTCGTATTTCCAAAAACCAGGATTAAACGAGGAGTCATTCTCCTTTAAACAGCGACGCAAGAGAATGCTGCTTTTGTCAAAACTTGTTGGCGACAAAAGGTGCCTGCGCATCCTGGATCTGGGCGGAACGCGCGAATTTTGGATCGCCAACGGAAAATTCCTTCCCGATGGTTCGATTTCTTCCGTTGATTTGATCAATCAAAACTTCGATCTCGATTCCGATCAGACGGAAACCACATTCAAAATCCATTCCCACATCGGAGATATTCGTTCTTTTGCCAATCTTCCGAATACCAATTACGATCTAGTCTTTTCCAATTCGGCCATCGAGCATGTCGGGAACCTGCGCGATCAACTGGCGGTGAGCGAGGTCGTGCGCAAAGCCGGCAAGTACCACTTCGTGCAGACCCCCGCAAGGAGATTCCCTGTCGAACCACATTTCCACGTACCCTTTTTCCAGTTCCTTCCGCTGTGGCTGAAAACCTTTCTGCACCAGCGGTTCGGGTGCGGTTTCATGGGACGAGAACCTCGCTGGCTGGAAGCCCGCATCGCCTGTGAAAACACGCGACTCCTGAGTCGTCGGGAACTCGAACACCTGTTCCCGGGAAGTCGCATCGTTCCGGAACGGGTCCTGGGACTGGTGAAATCCTGGATGGTCACCAACCTGCCCGACCCCGTCGAGCAGGATCAGCGCGGCACCACTCCTTCGTAGATCTCCCGAAGCAGGACGAAATTCGTTTCCGGAGCGTAGTGCGTCTCCCAGGACCGCCTCGCGCCCGCCGACATCGCAGCCCAGGCCTCCGGATTTCCGAGGACGCCTTGGACCGCCGACCGCAGCGAAGCCGGCTCCCCCGGCTCGAACAACCTGCCGTTGTCCCCGTCCTGGATGAGCTCCGCCATGGTTCCAAGACGCGAGGCGACCACCGGCGTTCCAACCGAAAAGCTCTCGAGGATGACCATCGGCATGCCCTCGTACCAGATCGAGGGGAACAACAGCGCCTTGGCGCTTCGCATCGCGGCGTCGACCTCTTCGCGGGGGCGAGGGCCCAGGTAGCGCAGATGCGGATTGGCCGCAGCGGCGGATTCCACTTCGGACCGCAGAGGACCGTCCCCGACGATGTCCAAGGGGATCGACGTCCCCTTGACCGCCTCCAGGAGGACGTGGACCCCCTTTTCCGGGCTCAGGCGCCCGACAAACAGGAACCGTTCGCGGCTTGGCGAATCCGGCAAAGGCCCGGCGGCCACGAAATTCGGCTTGACGACGAACCTGGACCGCAGGAATCCAAGTCGACTGGTGGCGAACTTCTCCTGCGCGAAGCGGGACAGCACGATGAACCGGTCCACGCGCCCCCAGGTGCCGATCAGCCGGTGGAACACCAGGTTGGCCGCCAGCGCGAAGGTCTGCGCGCGCGAGCCCCTGTACACGCCTTTGGCCACGGCACGCCAGGGGAAGAACGCGCGCAGGCTGGATTCGAAGATCTCCCCGTCGTGAAGGAGGGTGGCGCTCGGACAGAGCAGACGGAAATTGTGCAACGTCATCACCACGGGAACCCGTTCCGACGAGGCGGCCCAGATCACCGCGGGCGTCGCGTTGGAGAACAGGTTGTGGACATGGAGCACGTCGGGACGGAACTCGCGGATCGCCCGCCTGGCCTTCAGGAAGGACACCGGATTGAACACCGAAACCAACGGCGCGAGGATCCGCCTCCACCCGGAGGCGAACCCGGCGTTGGTGAACTCGAGCCTGCGGACTTCGATTCCGTTGCGCTCCAACAGGCCGCATTCCGCCTCGAAAACGGATTCCTCGCCGCCGCGCAGGTTGTAGCGGTTGTGCAGGACCAGGACTTTCACCTACTGCTCCTAGCCTGGCCCATTCCGATGTCACGACTCCTTTTCCAGCGCATCAACTTGGATCTGATCCGCTCCGATAATGAAAATTGCGATCTGAATCGCCTCAAGTAGGCTTTGTCGAGTTGTATGGTGTCCGCAAATCGGAACTGGCTGCTCCCGGATTCGTCCAGGATCGTCTCGAATCGATTCCCCAGGTTGTTGCAGTTCTCGCCTTCCGAACCGTCGCGCCCGATGTTCTGGACCTTGGAAACCACCGGAACCACGTCGACCATGCCATGGACATGCTGGTGGAAGCAGAACCGGATGGCCCACGAATTGATCTTCCCGGCCATCTGGCGGTCGAGCATCCTCGACATGTCCGAGCCGCCCGCGTTGAACCTCCAGCGTGCGATCGGGTTCCAACGGAACCTCTCGTAGCCGGCGCAGGTCCAGTCGACCTTTTCCCAGCGATCCTTCCAGGTCGCCCATCCCCAGGACGACGCCCGGATCCCGAAGAACACGTCGTACGGGTAATCGCGGGCGTGTTCGATGGGAAAGGAATACCCCGATACGCTCAGGACCTTGGCGTGGCTGCGGTACTTTTCCAAGGCCGCACCCATGAAGTCGAGGAAGTTCCGGGACACCAGCAGGTCGTCTTCCAGGACGACGACGGATTCGTGTTCGGCGAGGATCCGGCTCACCCCTTCGATGATCGAAGCCGCCAATCCCTTGTTGCGGTCGGACTCGTGGAAGGAGATCGACTTGAAGCCATCGATCGTCCGGAGGTACTCGCGGACTTCGGCCACCTTCCGTTCCGCCCCGGGCCTGGGACCGTCGGAGAACACGTGGAGATCCGTTTCGTCCGCGCCGCGCGCGACGCGAAGCTCCTCGACGGTGCGGCGGGTCTCGGCCAAGCGCGAATAGACGAACAGGCAGACCGGTGGACGGATCACGCGCCCCTCCTTCCCGCGCCGCGGGCGAACCGTTTGCGCAACTGGGTCCATGCCAATCCAGCCAGGAAGGGCAGAGTCTTGCGCAACCCCGTGGTCCTGGCGGAAAACAGCAGCGGCCAATGGTCGCTGCCTGCGAGTTCCCGCAGCCGAGCCGGCTCCAACTGCAGCACGTCGTCGAGGGAGGATTTCAGGAACGGAATGCCGTGGTGGCCGGTCCGGAACCCGATCGCATTCAGTCCAAGGTCCGCCACGTGGGTGGCCTGGTCGCGATCCCACTGGGAATGCATGGAATGGAAGTAGTACACCGCCGACGGATCGCGGATGAATCCGCGCAGGTCGTAGTACTTGCGAAGTTCCGTGTCCTTGAGATCGAACAGGACGGGGTTGATTTCAGGAACGCTGGATTCCAGCAGCGAATCCAGTTCCATCTGGCCGTTGAAGCTCAGGATCCGTTCGGCCCCCAAGAGCGATCCGTACAGGACCGCGGCGTAGCCGCCCGCGGAACTCCCCAACGCCACGATCCGGTATCCTTCGGTCTGCGCGCGCAGGAACTCCAGGAAGGATTCGGGGCTGGACACCCGTTCGTTCAGGCCGGTCAGATACCACTGCTTGAAGATGTCCCGCAGGAAGATGTGCTTGTGGGCGGCGCGGACCCTGGTTCTGTACCACTCGTAGGCGTCGGCCTCCACGATCCGGTTGCGGAAAACGGACTCCTCGTTGGGGAAGTAGATGTTGTTGCTGGAGAAATAGAGGGCGCAGATTTCCTTGGGGCGCGATGGATCCAGCACGATCTTGTGGTTGTCGCCGCGATAGGCCTGCCTCACCAGCGGATGGTCCACCTGGAACACTTCGGGGCGGTTCATTTTCCACTCCACAGACGCGGAAACAGCATCCGCAGATGGATCGCGGCGCCTTTGCGGATCGCCGCCGCGATTCCGTAGTGCCGCCGGATGAACGTCAGATACGGTTTGGGCTGCGCGTAACCCAGAGGAGAATACAGGGAGGCGAAGCGCTGGCGGAGAGGGATCTCGGGTCGGCACCACCTGGGCAGCGAAGGGTGGGATTCGCATTCCCCGAGAACGACCGGGGCCACCTTGCACGGGATCCCAAGCGCCTTGGCGCGCAGACCGTAGTCGAAATCGGCGATGGCGTGGGTGAAGACGGGGTCCAGATTCCCCAATCGACGGAATACGTCGCGGGGAACCCACACGCAGTTCCCGTTGACGATGTCGCAGTCCTGGAGCGTCCCGTCCGGCACGATCGGCTCGCCGGAGCCCTCGCGCTTGCCACCGTACGACAACTTCCCGGTGGTGGGCGACCGGAACGAACCGCACAGGATGGCGCGATCGGCCTGTTCCTGGGACGCGAGCCCCAGCACCTTCAACGCGTCCGGGAACAGCAAGGAGTCGTCGTTGAGCCACAGGTAGTGCTCGGGATCCTCCTGGGCCGCGATCGTCCAGGCGAGGCGCATTCCTCCTGCCCAGAAGAGATCGCCCGTACCACGGATCACCTTCGTCTCGGGGAATTCGGCGAGCACCCGCTCCCCCGTCCCGTCGGTGCATCCGTCGTCGACCAGGAAGACCCGCGTGCGCATGCCTTCGGGCGGACGCGCCGCATGCAAGGCACGAAGGCATCCGAGCGTGGTCTCCACCCGATTGTGGCAAGTCATCAGTACCGCGATGGTGTTCATCGAATCCCCACTCCGCCGCGATCGGGCAGCGGCCTCAACGAAAAGACGCGCGCGAACCACTCGCGGACCTCGGCGTCCGACATCCTGCGCATGGAAGGCGACATGCAGATCCCGACACCGATCCAGACGCTCAGGTAGCTCAGGTTGAAGAAGTTGCCGTCTTCGAACCAGGCGATCGCCCAGCGCGCCGCCGTGTAGAGCGCCACCAACCGGCAATAGGTGTTGTTGGACCTGTGCAATCCAAGGTAGGAAGCGCGCATGAAAAGCAATCCGTACAGGACCACCCCGACGCCGCCGGTCCAGGTGAACACGTTCAGGATCGCCGCCTCGTTGCTCAACCTCTCGGCCTTGCCCGTGATCTCTGCAAGTTGAGCGAACAATTCGGTCTCGTTCCCGCGGGCGGGCGATCTCCCGAACAGCCAGCTGTCGTACTTTTCCGCGGTCGCCAGCACTTCCACGTAGAGCCCGGTCCTCGTGTCGGCCTTGAGGTTGTCCGTCGATTCTTCCCCTTTGTATTCCCTCTGGGTGACGAACTCGCCTTCGATGAACTCGTCCATCTTGAAGATGTTGAAGATCCCGGAGACCCCCAACGCGAAAAGCACCACCGGAAGCGCGATCAGAACACGCCTGACAAAGAACAATACAGAAAGCGGAACCAGATGCCGCAGCCAGTACCACTGGAGAAGCGCCAGGCACAACGCGAACTTCATGACGTTGGTCCGGGCGCCCAGATCGGCAACCAGCACGATCATGGAAACGGTGGCCAGGATCGCTCCCGCGATCTGGTTCCGGCTCGGAAACGCCAAGATGAAAAGGGGAACCAAGGAGAAGTAGAACCCGTAGGCGTCTTTGTTCAGGATGGCGAAGAACGCCAGGAACAGCGGAACCACCAGGACCCAATAACCACGGAAGATGCGCTCGAGCGTTTCTTTCTGGAGGAAGGAATAGGTGGCCATGGGCAGAACCAGCCCGAACGACGCGGTCACCAACCCCTTCCATTCCCAATACCCCTCGGCGATTGCGATTCCTCGGGCGACGCAGACGAAGGCCCAGGCCACGTAGGCGTGAAGCCATACCTGGTTCGCGAACCCCAGTTCCGGTTGGGCCCTCCGAACCTGCCAGAAGTAGGCCAAGACGAGGGCTTGTATCCCCCACACCAGGAACGTGTTGTAAATGGGCATTTTCAAGTACGGAAACACGGAAACCACGGTGACCAGCAGAATCGCCACGGGCAGATATCGTCCGTACCCTGCTGGAACAGCTTGGCTCAACCCTCGATCCTCCGGATGAACTTCGCCGGATTCCCAGCCCAGATCTCGCCAGGCGGGATGTCCTTGGTGACGACGGAACAGGCACCCACGATCGAGTCGGCCCCGATCCGAACCCCTTTGAGAATGGTGGAGTGGGCACCCACGAACGCGTTGCGCCCGATGACCACTTCCTTCCCGACACGATCGGCACGATCGGCCGAAGGATCCCGCCGGATCCGCGGATCCAGGGAATGGAAGTCGGTGTCGTAGACGCAGACCCCTCCTCCCAGCTTGACGTCGTCCTCGATGCAAATGGAAAAGTGCGCGATCAAGGCGGTGGAACTCAATCCGACGTTGCGTCCGATGCTTAGACGGGCGCCGCCGTCGACGAACAGGATGCAGGGTTGCGTCCTGCCGATCGGATTCCCCTTGAGCCCGTTGTTGAGCCGCAGACCGTCGCCCAGCATGCATTCCCCTCCTCTGGCGACCGACACGAAAGGGATGCCACAGGTGTGGAAGCTGCCGTGGCGCACGTTCTCGCGGGCGAACACCCAACGGCACCAGACATTGTCAAACTTGTTGTCCAACACGACCCAGACGCGCCGCAGGGCCTTGTAGGCGAGGGAAAGATACCGCTTCATGGGCGGCGCATCCCCGCGAGAACGCGATCGTAGATCTCGGTCTGGCGCCGCACGACGGCGTCGGGATCGTTGCGGATCAAGGCGGTTTCGCGCGACTTGGCGGAAATCGCCTCTGACAGGCCGCTGTCGTGGACCAGACGCAGGATCTCTCCCGCGCAGGTGACCGCGTCGCCCGGCGGGAAATAGAGGGCCGATTCGCCGTCCCGGGCAAGCTCCGGCATCGCCCCGGCATAGGAAACCACCGTTGGCACCCCCACCATCATGGCCTCGGCTAGGGCCAGGCAATAGGTTTCCACGAACGATGGAACCACCACCACGTGCGAAGCGCGCATGGCCTCGACGATTTCCGGTCCCGACAAGGCTCCCATCCATTCGATCGCTCCGGCGATCCCGAGCCGAACCGCTTCGCGGTCCAGCCAGCGGGAATACCCTTCCTGCATCCTGCCACCACGGATGTTCCCGGCGATCGCCAGGACGGCCGAGGGCAGGCTTCTGCGCACTTCGGCGAACGCGCGCAACACGACATGCAGTCCCTTGTAGGCGTGGGCTCCCGAAGAAGACGTGAAGATCCTCACGGGTCCGTTCCCAGGGGGCATCCAGGGAGCGGCCATGCGGAATTCGGGGCGCAACAGGATCCCCGTGGGGTGGATCCTGCAAGAAGCATTCAGACCCTCGATCCGAAACCGCACCCATTCCGATTGCACCGAAATGTCCGGGAAGGCCCGGATGACCTTCTTCTCCAGCTCGCCTCGTTGCCGGAAATCCCGTCTCCGGAAATAAAGGTGCCTCTTGGGGATGACCACTTCCTTGGGTCCGACGCACCCCACGAGCTCTCCTACCGTCAGATCGCCGAAATAGACGTCGGCGTAGGCGTGGAGCAGCCCTTGGATGTCCAGAAGCATCGGTCGCTCACCGAAGTTGCGGTCGGCGGCCATGGCAGCGCAGAAGTTCTCGGTTCCCCAGACGTGGACCAGATCGGGATCCAGACGCTCCACCAGATCGGCGAGAATCGCGGCATCCTTGCGGGAGATCGATTCGGGACGACCGAACCGCGACCGCGGCAACAGCCATTGCTCGATGCCTCCTTGGTCGTAGGAAGAGATCGATTCGACATCCGAGACCGCGAAATTGGAAATGCGGCACTCGCCGGACTCCTGGAGCTTCCGTCCCATCGCCACCACCCAGGTGCCCGTCGCCTTGATCGAGCTTTCCTGGAAGATGCAATTCGAGAACCAAACGAGTTTGCGCAAGTCATCCCCTCCCGTACTTCACCAGTAGCAGGCGCCTTCGACCTTGTCGGCGGTCTTTGGCTTTTCCGCATCAGCGGGTTTCACCCAATGTTCGTTCATGAGTCGGGCGAAGTTGTATTTGGGATTGTAGTCCGGATTTTCCCACCTCTTGCCCCGGATCCCGAACAGGAGTTGCAAGGAACCTCCGAGATGGAACCCCTTGCGACCGCTTCGTTTGGCGTGGGCGGCCAGCGGGAAGCCGTAGGCGCCGCACCCGATCAAGGCGATGTCGTAGTCCATCCTGTCCATCTGGTCGCGCATGGACGCCAACGCCTCGAACCAGTCCGCGAATCCGGTGGGCTCGCCTCCCAGGCTCTGCACCGCCTTGATGGTTCGGAGCTCGAACGACGGCAGAAGATCGTTCCCGAACAGATGCTCCCTGCGTTTGTATTGGGACTCGATGGTTTCGGCGAACGGATGGATCACCACCACTCGCTTCCCGCGAAGGGACGACGTCCAGGGCTCGCTGGAGAAATAGGGGTTGAGGAGCTCCAGATGGACCTTCTTCGTGCGCGGCATCCGGTCCTGGAGCAACACCTCGTTCGGGATCCAAGATCCCAGGACGTCCACCAGAGGCGCGTCTTCGAGCATCTCCCGGCAGAATCGCTCCACAAGAGCCTGGTCCGGCGGGAAGAATCCGCTCCAGCGCTGCATCTGGTCGATGATCCCTTCGTGCCACCACCAAGGCTCGATCTTCCCTTGGATGTATTCGATCCAGGGACGCTTTCCCGATTTCACCGACAGGTAGTTGGCGAGGCAAAGCAACTCGGTGCTTCCGAACCTGGCGATCATCCCCGGCTCCGGGGCGTCCAAGACGGAACGGATGGTGCGCGCGGCGGAATCCGCATCCTCGTCGCAGACCGGCTTGGGGTTGCCTTGCGGCAAACCCACCGCTCCGTAGAGTTTCTTCAGGGCCTTCAGAACGAACATGTCGAGGCTCCTTTTCCGAGGCGAGGATCCAGCGGGCACCCGTTCATCCCAACGCCTCTTCCAGGAAGGCGAGGCTTTCCTTGGCGCGGTCGGCAAGGATCGCGTCCACTTTTCCCCAGTCGATCGGCGAATCGACCGCGCGATCCACGGCGTCCTGGTCGAATTCCGTCATGAAACGGCCTTCCAGGCCGAACAGTTCCAGAAGCGATTCCACGCGAGCGTTCGGGTAGGGACTGACCGCGAGGAAATCGCGATGGTACAGCAGCGAAAAGACCACTCCGTGGAACGAACTGCACAACACGAACCGCGCCTGCGAAATCGCTCCGAGCCAGTGGTACGGATCCACCACCCTGTCGACGGATCGCCCGAACCTGACGCAGGTGTCGGGATTCCTCAGGTTCAGCAGCGGAGCCCCGAGCCGCTCGCGCACCCGGTCCAGGATCCCCAGCTGCGGAGCATGGTATTGCGCGAGGATGTAGGTCACCAGACTCCCCTGCGCTCCTGCGAAGGACTCCAAGATCGGCGCGTAGTCCGCCGTCGACAAAAGAAAGGTCGGATCCATGACCTGCCGCACCGGCTTGCGCCCCTGGAGCAGCTCGGCGGCGAACCTGGAGCCGTTCTTTTCCCTCACCCCGATCGCATCCAGGCCATCCAGGAGGGATGCGATTTCCGGATGGAGACCGGTCGGGATCGAGCACTGCCCGAAACTCGCGGCATAGGCCACCCTGCGCACCGACCGAGGTCCAAAGTCCAGATAGTAGGTCCTGTCGATTCTTCCCCTGGATCCCACGTTCCAGATCTGGTCACTCCCCGCGATGTAGGCGTCGCAAACGGGTGGTGTAGCTCTCAGCTCGTCGATAGACCGATACCGGAGTCCACCCTTGATCAAGACTTTGTGGTAGGAATCCGATCGATAATGACGAAACTCACGCCATCGATCCTCGAGCTTGTGGAGAGTCTTCACGACACCCTTGCCGACGAACTCCCTCAAGATACGTTTCCGCCCCGGATCGTAGTCGATGAATTCGACCTCGTGCCCCAATCGGCGCAATGTGGTCTGCAAGGCATAAGCCTGAAGCACGGCTCCCGCGTTGGGCGCACGGTGGAACGTCAGGACCCCCACTTTCATAGCATCTCCCTTACCGGAGTCGGAACGGCAACGTTGGCTGATCCGCACTTCCATTCAATCTCCATGATGCCGGAAACCGTATTCCGTCGGACGAACCGCACGTACCTCTCGAAGGCTTCATCGGCGCCATCGTCCTTCCACAGAAAGCAGTTGAAGCCGAACTCCGACACGTAGCGTTCCAGATCGCCGGCGCCGATGGCGCGCAGGAACAGATTCCGTCGAGCCTTGATGAGCTTGACCGGATCCTTCTCGCGAAGCCGAAGCCATCGCTCGGCGATCGCCAACCCCAGTCGACGCGCGACCGGGAACGGCTTCCAGCGCAGATGGCAGAACACCGTGCCCAGATTGGGAAACGAGTGTTCCTGGAACGTCCGACGGTGCCACTGGGCGTATTCCATCCTGCGGCGCAAGGCGTCGCGATCCGACGACGCCCGAAGCTGGAAGACGACCGACACCACCACGCCGGACATTTCCTTTGACTTGAGTCGCGAATGGCGGTGGGAATACCCGATCTCCGGTGGAAGGACCCGTCGGATCACGCCGTTTTCGAGCAGATCGATCCCGGCGACCACCTCCGACACCAGGCTGCCGTAGCACCCGGCGTTGTTGATCGCCGCCCCGGCCGCCGTACCCGGAAGTCCGATGAACCCCTCGAAGCCCTCGTACCCGTTCTCCACCGACCACCTGGCCAGCTCGGACATGCGGTATCCGCATTCGCAGATCGCTTGCCCTTCTTCGATCCTCAATCCCTTCATCCTGAGCGTGGATACGACCACCGGTGGATCGTAGTCCTTCGAGAAGAAGCAGTTGGATGTCCCGCCGACGACTTCGAACGGGAGTCCGGAACCCTGGAGCCAAGCGACGACCCTGACGAATTCCGACAACTCGGAAGGTTGGAGCCAGATCGAAGCCGTTCCTCCCCGCCGGATCCAGGTCTTCCTGCTCAAGGGCACGTCGCGTTCGTACCTGATCCCTTCACCTTCCAGGAATTCCAGAAAGCGGTCCAGTTCGGTTCCAATCGGTCCTTCAGCGATCACCTCGCCCCCCCGGTTCGCCGCGCGATCCCAAGCGGGATCTCAACGACGCTGCCTTCCTGATGAAAAACTCCTTTTCCTTCGCCGAGAAGGAGAAGAACCAAGCCCCGGCGAGGGTGGCGAGACCGCACACGACCCTGACCAGGAGCATCCGCGGCACGGAATCCTCCATGCCCGAATGCACCGCCATTCCGGCGGTGGCGGAAATCACCCCCACCACGATACACGGGAGGACGACGCCCTTCAACCATCCGCCGACGCTCGATTGGAGATGCTTGGCGGCCCAGAAGGCACGCCCGAGCGAAACCCCGACCATGGTGCAGAGGATCGCCGCCCCCACGCTCGTGGGGATTCCCGTCCACCTCACCAGGAGCCATGCCAACGGGAGCGTGAGGAGCAGGCCGCCTCCGACGGTGATCTGGTAGGCGGCGATGGTCCCCTTGGCGTTGAGGGCGATCATGAGCCCGGTCGTCGTCCGTTCGACCAGGAAGGTCGCGAGCATGAATCGACAGAATCCGGCAGCGTAGGCCGGCGGATCGTGGAGCCACAGCCGCAGCACGAAATCCATTTCGACCATGAGCGGGATCGCGAACAACATGACCAGGATCGTCCCGAACTTGCTCGCCTGGTGCGCCAGGGAAAGCATGCCGCCGCGCTCGCCCCTTCCCTCCCGGGCGGTGATCTCGGGCGTGAAGGCCCCGAGCATCGCGGAAGCCAGCTGGTTGGTCTGGGCCGACACCTGCGTCGCGACCCCGTACGAAGCGTTCACCCGAGGCCCGAAATGCAAGTTCAAAAGGATGGCGGAGCCTTGGTCGCGCAACAGCGCGGCGACGGTTCCAATGAGATTCCAGCCGGCGAAGGAAGCGATCCGGCGAAGTCGTGAAGGATCGAACCACTTGCTGCGGTCGAGCCGGCATTCCGGGAAGAGGCTGAGCGCCCGGCCGACCTGGATCGACTGAACCACCACCATGATGCCGACCATCCCGATCGAGTACGCCAAAAGCCTGTCGCCCTGGAAAA
>JAKPQQ010000232.1 GCA_029557215.1 Fibrobacterota bacterium
TGGCGCGGTTCTGCTCGTCCTGGCGGCCGTCTCGATCCTCGGCTGGTCCTTCCGTTCCTCGAAGGAGGTTCCACGGCCGGTTCCGCTCGTCCCCGATCCGGCGCGCGTCGTCCTCGACGATCCTCGTGCCCGCCAGCGCGAGGCGTTGCTGGTCGCGTTGTCGCGGAGCTTCCCCGATCCCGAACTGGGGCTCGAATCCTTCGCCGCCTCCCAAGGGCTTTCGCCCCGCCTGGTCTCGGCCCTTTTGAAGGAAGCGACATCGCTCCACTTCAAGGGGGCGCTCAACGAACTGCGCCTCAACGAAGCCGCCCGACTGCTGCGCGAAACCCGCGGGAATATCTCGGAGATCGCCTTCGCGGTGGGATTCCAGAACGCGAGCCATTTCGGGAGGGCGTTCCGGGAACGTTTCGGCCAGTCTCCCAGCGACTACCGTGGAGAGCGGCCACCCGAAGGTTGAGGCGGAGGCCAGGACCGATCGGGAGTCGGAGTCGGCATCCCACATTTTCGTCGCCTACGCTCTGCGAAAGCTGCTTTCTGGCCATTGCGCAGGTTTTGCAGAGTTCTTCCCGCGCGAATGGGGAAGGCGGCCGCGATCGTTTCGCTAGGTTGATGTCCGCCTACCTGTTCCTGACACCATCGGAGACGCCTTCATGAAACCGTTCGTTGCGATTTTCGCTTCCGTGGCCCTGTTCGCCGCCGCTGCGGGCGCCCAGATGAACCTTCTCACCAATCCCGGCTTCGAATCCGGAAAGGGCGGCTGGAATCTCTACGTGAACAGTTCCGCCACGGATTCCGTGGGAACACCCGACGCGACCCTTTCCTCGTCCACGACGGCGGCTCGCACCGGATCGCGTGGAGCGGTGGTCGAAGTGCTGGGGCGCAACAAGAACAACTGGGACATCCAGCTCCAGCCGCCGCAGACCTGGAATGCCGAAAAGGGCCGGATCTACCACATGACCTTCTGGGCAAAGACCCTGGTGCCCAAGCAGATCAGCGTCGCCGCGGCGCTCGGGCCCGCCGGAGGCTACGTCTACCTCGACAGCTGGGGTTTCACCCTCGGGCCGCAATGGAAGCAGATCGAGGTCTTCTACAAGTCGCCCGCGACGGGCGTCGATTCGCTGCGCCTGAACGTGTACACGGCCTTCGATACGGGCACCTACATGTTCGACGACTTCGTGCTGGACACCGTGCCGTCGGCTCTTCCCTCCACCATGGTGCAGCCGTCGCGCGGCGCCTGGCACACGGGGAGCTACCGCAACCTCTTCGGCGAGCTCGGCTACTCGCAGGCAAGCGTCGACGCGAAGGTGGACGCCGCGTTCTCGCAGCTCTTCCTGACCGGCGACAGCGCCTCCGAGCGGCTCTTCTTCACGGTCGCGGGGGACACCTCGATGGGCTTCATCGACAACGTCGAAGGGTACGCGCTGACCGAAGGACAGAGCTACGCGATGATGATCGCGCTGCAGATGAACCGCCAGGACATCTTCAACAAGCTCTGGAAGTTCGCCAAGAACCACATGCAGCAGAAGTCCGGCGATCTCCAGGGGTACTTCTCGTGGAAGGTCTCGGTCAAGGCGCCCTTCACGCCCGC
>JAKPQQ010000234.1 GCA_029557215.1 Fibrobacterota bacterium
ATCTGGGGGTGATGGCGCCGCACGTGGCGCAGGAGATCCGTGCCGCTCTTGCCCGGCATGCGGATGTCGGAGAGGATGACGTCGAAAGTCCGGATTTCCAGCTGGCGAAGCGCCTCGTCGTAGTTGCCGGCGGTGGCGACGTCGTACTGCCTGAGGCTCAGGTAGTCCTGGATCACCTGGCAGATGGCGACTTCGTCGTCGACGACTAGGATGCGGCGCGTGTCCTGTGTCATGGTCAGAGGCATCATAACACGCAAAGAGCCGCCCATGCAAGCAATCCTTTGAGGGTGCAACGGCGAAGACAGGGGGGGATTCGGCAATAATCGACCCATCGCTCGTCAAATCACCCCCGGCATGGTAGGATGTCACCATGAAATTCCCAGCGCACAGCCTCTTCGGCAAGCTGTTCCTGTATCTGCTCCTCCCGATCCTGCTGGTGATCCTCGCGACCGGGACGTTCACCTACGTCTGCTCCACGAACGCCCTGAAAGCGGCCAACGAAGGGCAGTATCTGACGCTCCGCAAGGCTCTCAAGGAGCTGGCCGGAACCACCTACCAGATGACCCGCCAGCGCGTGGAATCGAACCTGCGCACCGCCAGCGCAGTCCTGCTTCCGAAGCTGACGGTTTCCGACGTGCGGATGCGGATGGACGCGATCGACCAGGTCACGGGAAAGGCGCGGCAGGTCGATCTCCCCAGGATGCTCCTGGATGGCAGATCCGCCTACGGCGACACGGTCTGGGTCGACAGCCTCACAAGGATGGTGGAAGGAGCGACCACGGTGTTCCAGATGATCCCCGGAGGGATGGTCCGCCTGGCCACCAGCGTGCGCAAGGCGGACGGAAATCGGGCCATCGGCACCTACATCCCGGAAGGGTCGCCCGTCTACGCGGCCATTGCCGAGGGGCGCGACTACTACGGGCGGGCGCTGGTGGCCGGAGACTGGTTCGTCGCCGCCTACACCCCGGTGAGGCAGGACGGCAAGGTCGTCGGCGCCCTGTTCGTGGGCATTCCCCAGGGCAACATGGACGTGCTGCGCAAGCGCGTGGTGTCGTTCAAGGTGGGCGAGCACGGCTTCGCCCAGATCGTGGACACGTCCGGAAGGCAGATCATCCACCCCGACCACCGCCTGGAAGGCAGCGTGCGGACGTCGAAACAGCACAAGGCGATGAAGGAACAGGAAGAAGGGGTCATCCGTTCCATCCAGGAAAGCGATTTCAACGATCGCAAGGGAA
>JAKPQQ010000239.1 GCA_029557215.1 Fibrobacterota bacterium
CCACCTGGGCGGTGTGCACCGGGATGTTCTTGATTTCCGAGGCGATCTTGTCGGCGCGCGACTTGGTGCGCGTGGCGATCAGGAGCTCGGAGAAGTCGGCGCTGTTCTGGGCGCACTTCTTGGCGACCACGTTGGCGACGCCGCCGGCGCCGATGATGAGGACCTTGGACATGTTCTGTTCCTCCTGAATTTCTGGTGTAGGAGGTGGGTTTCCTGCCCCGCGGTGCCCCCAGCGGAGGCGCGGACAGGAAGTCTTGACGGCGCCGAGACCCGTTGCGGGGTCATGCCGTCTGATCGAAGGCGAAAGAAAAGATGCACTCGCGATGTTTCGATGCGGTCACAAGGCTGGTGCGTCGGTGGATTCGATGGGCGGGGCGCCTCCCGGTGGTGGCGTGTCGTTTCCCGTTTTCGGGCGATTCGTGAATCGCCCCTACGGTGGTACCGGACCACCACCGGGACCGGGCTTGCTACGGGCTTCGCTGGCGCTTCGGCCACGGCTGATCCGTTGTTTTGGGGCGAGGCATGGTTCGACTCCGCTCACCACAGGTGCCGTCGCCCTTACAATCGCGGCCGTGGCCCTGGCGGCCCTGCGCATCCCTGGCGCGGTTTCATCGGTCCTTCCAGAAGGCATTATTATGGTTGCGCGATGTTTTCCTGAACTGTTTTCCTGCAACATCAGTAGATAAAGGGACAATGCAGCAAATCGTGCCGAAAGTTTTCCCAACCGGGATTGCCCTTGCACCCAGGATAGGGGATTATGATCTTCAGGCGGTTTCCTGTCACCACCATTTCCGGAAACCTCACCACCACCAGGAGCACCGATGATTCCCTCGCGCCTCATGATCCGGTCCCTTCTCGCCTTCGCGGTTTTCGCTGGGGTGGCCCAATCCGCCGTGACCCTGGAAGACTACGTGGTGCGCCGCGGTCAGACCGCGAGCTACATCGCCTTCCTGAAATACGGAGTGTACAACGATTCGATCGCGACCTTGATGAAGGCCGACAACCCCCAGATTTCCAACCTGGACGTGATCCAGGTGGGTTCCAAGATCAAGATCCGCAAGGACGCCCAAGCGCCGGTCGCATCGGAGAAGGATCCCCAGAA
>JAKPQQ010000217.1 GCA_029557215.1 Fibrobacterota bacterium
TCCTTGATCGCGCGATCGATCGCTTCCGAAGCCTTGCGGAACTTGCCCAGCCCGCGCAGCACCATGGCGCGGGCGAGCCATGCCAGATTCTGGTGCGGGAATCGCGCGACGGCGTCTTCGGTCAGGTGTTCGGCTTCTCCCAGCTCGCCGCGGGCGGCGGCGGCTTCGGCGCGCACCAGGAGCCGGTTGAGTTCGGCGAGATCGATCTCGCCGTCGGCGACGCCGGTTCCGGGCAGCGCGGGAGACGCCGCGGGTGCGAGCTTGCCGCCGGGATTCGTGATGCGCAGCGAGAGCTTGTCCAGGGCCGAAACGAATCGCGGACCCGATGCGGAGCGCCGTGGAGGGCGGGAGGCGATCTCCAGGAGCCGTTCTTCCGCGATCGCGGCCGCCTTGTCCCAGGTGAATCCTTCGACGATGCGTCGGCGCGCGGCATCGCCTTTGGATCGCCTGGCTTCGTGGTCGGATTTCGCGATCCGGAGCTTTTCGACAAGATCCGGAACAGACGGTTCCAGCCACCACGGGGGCGACACCGTCTCGAACGGGCCGACCTTTCCTCCCGGTACCGGCACGCGCTTGGCTTGGACGCCCCACGATTCGGTCTCGCCGCAGAAGTCGTCCGCCGCACCGCCGCGGGTGACCACGCACGGCAGGCCGCAGGCCATCGCCTCGGCGATGGGAAGTCCGAATCCTTCGCCCCGGTAGGGGTGCACCAGAACGTCGCAGGCGGCGTAGAGTGACGGAATCTGGTTTGGTTCCATGTCGCCGTCGAGATATTCGATCTCGGCGCACTTGCGGGATTCCTGCATTTCCCGGATCCAGGCCTTGGCGGTCTGTCCCTTGTAGAAGGTTCCGCCACCCATGTCCTTGACGACAAGGCAGACGTCGTCGTCCGGTCCGAAGGCTTCCTTCCACGCGTTCAGCAATGTGTCGAAGCCTTTCCTGGCGATGGTGCCTCCCACATAGAGGAACTTGAAGGTCTTTTTCGTGGCGAGAGCGTACGGTGCCAGGCCGGGACGGAATCTGTTGCAGTCGACCCCGTTGGGAACCACGTGGACGCGATCGGCGGGCATGCCGCCGTCCACGTAGAGGTCGCGGCAGTAGCTGGATGGAACCCATAGATCGTCGAGCCGGTCCGCGAAGGCCGAAATCCACTGCTTGGGAGGAGATCCGAACTCCCAAGGCTGGATGACCACCCAATTGCCGTGGGCGGGGGCCTCGAGATTGGGTGGCCATTGGTGTCGGACATGGATCTGGCACGCCTTGTCCAGCGGAGCATTGTGCAACCGAGCCAGGAGGGAAAGATCCGGATCGTCGCCGGGAGCGAACTGGTCGGGCTCGAAGGGGATCAAGGACAGGGCGTGCCCGTTCCGGGCCAGGCGCAGGCACAGTTCGCGGTTGACGTGCGCGAGCGAATGGTGCACGAACTGGGAGCCTTCCCAACGGATGGAAAGCTTCGCCGAAGGCGTGGTCGGCTCGATCGATTCGACCTTTCGCGCGGATGTTGCAGGATGCGAGGTCGTGCGGATGCCTTCGGCGACCTTGGCCAGCGCGGAGGAGACTTTCGTGGAGATGGACGCGTCCGCAGGAGGAGAAGGAGGAGCGGGGCGATGGATGTCCTTTCCGGGAGCTGCGCTGCCGGCGGACAACCTCGCGGCGATGGCGGCGGCGGTGCGCGCCGGAGTCCAAAGCGAACGGGCGTCTTCCGATCCGCGCAGCCCCTTGGCACGGCCTTCTTCCTGGTGATCGAAAGCATGCCGGAGAAGCCGAGCGAGTTCGGTTGGATCGGGGTCGGCCCAGCGGTGGGATGGATCGAGGAACGTCGCTTTGCCGTTTTCCGTCATGGTCACGGGAACGGGTGCGCGTGGCGAGAGAAGCCAGGAATTGTCGGTGGTGAGGAATTCGGTCTGGGCGCTCCAAGCGGTTCCGATGACCGGTTTGGCCGCAGCCATCGCCTCGAGGTAGGGAAGGCCCCAGCCTTCGCCGCGCGAGGGGAGCACGAAACAGTCGCAGGCGGCGAACAGGGACGGCATCTCCGCGTCGGGAAGGAAGGAGTCGAGCACGTGGATGGGTGCCAGATCCCGTCTGCGCAGTCCGCGGAGTGACAGGAAGGCCTCGAGCTGTTCTTCCACGGGAGGAGCGTCCCCGAACGGATGGCAGCGCAGGACGAGTCGGACCGGATCCGTTGGCTTGAAGGCTTTCGCCCAGGCGTCCAGGAGTACGTCGTAGCCTTTGCGTTCGATCCATTGGAAAACCGACAGGAAAGCGTATCCGCTCCCCGGTAGCGTCATCGGGTGCGCCTGCGCGTAGGGCGTGGCGTCGATGCAGCCGGGGACCACGTGGAGTTTTGATCCCATCACTCCGGCCGCGGCGAAGGTCTCGCGATTGAAGCGGGAAGGCACCCACACTTCGTCGAGCGTATTGAGCGCGGACGCCCAGCCTTCGGGAAGACGGTCGGTTTCGAACATGGTCCAGGCGATCCGCTTGCCGCAGCCGGGGTTGTCGCGCTGCAGGGCTCCGAGGATGTCGCCTCCATTGGCGTCGCGGGGGAGATCGCAGATCACCAGCGGGCCCGGTACGGGTTCGGTCGCCAGAAGGGATTTCCAGCGGGAGATCTCGGCGTTCTTTCCGGAGAGCGAGGCGAAGAACGCGTTGTCGCTCAGTTGGGGATCGCAGCTGACAGGAACACCCGCGTCCATCAGTCCCTTGAGGGTTTCGCGAGCGAGGCGAGCGTAACCGGAATAGTTGAACACGGGGCCCGCCCATCGGATCGGTGCCGATGAACCCGGAATGGAGCGCGATGACGGCGATGGATTCCGTGGCGACACGTCCTGGCGGATGGCGCTTCGAGCGAGCAGGGAGGAGCGTTCGGCAGGCACTCCTTCGAGAATTTCGCGGATGCGGGTCTCGGCGAGTGGCGCGATCTTCGACCAGTCCCACTTCTGCATCATGTCGCGTCGGGCGCGTTCGCCTTTCGCCCGCCGCAGATCTTGGTCGTCGCGGCTGATTCGAAGGATACGGACGAAGTCCGCCAGAGAAGGCTTCGCCCATTTCTGTCCGCGGTAGAACGGGAATTCTTCGCGTGCGTCGATCTCCTCGAGGCCGTCGATTTCGATCAGCCAGGAATTGTCGTCCGTCTGGAAATCCAGGTTGCCGCTCCAACGGGTGGCGACCACGGGAAGTCCGCAGCTCATGGCTTCCATGTGGGGGCGTCCCCAACCTTCGCCGCGAGAGGGGGCCAGGTAGACGTCGGCCGCAGCGTAGAGGCCAGGCATGTCGGCGTCGGGGACCTGTCGGGCGATCGCGGAGATCGGGGCGCAATCGGCGCGCCGTTTGCCGACCCGGGCGAGTTCCTCGTCGATCCTGGATTCCACCCAGGCGATGGGATCGCCCTCGATCTGGTTGGGAGGATAGGTGCGCAGCACCAGACGGACGTCGTCGGCGGAGGTGAAAGCCGTCGCCCAGGCCTGGATGAGGAGGTCCGGGGCCTTGCGGTGGGTCCATTCGAACACGGCGAGGTAGGTGACCGCCTTGCGTGGGCCGGGGAGATCCAGTGGCGCAAGACCGGGACGGAATTTGCTCGTGTCCACGCCCTCGGGGACGACAAGGATCGGTTTGGTCACGCCGGCTTTCGCGAAGGTCTCGCGGTTGAAGGCGCAGGGCACCCAGATCTCGTCCATCGCGTTGCAACGCGCAACCCATTCGGAGGGAAGTCCGTCGGTCTCGAAGGTGGTGCGTCCGACATGGTGGCCCGCGCCTGGAAGGCGCCCCATCGCGTGGGCGGGGATGTCGAGGACCACGGGGGAGCCGGGAAGGGCCTCGCGGGACAGGGCGGCGTCGAGAATCGACCGGTCGGCGGCGGAAGCCGCCTGGTGGAATGTCTCGGAATGGCGTCCCCAAGGACGGGCAGAGACGACCAGGTCGGTTCTGGCGAGGTGCTTGAGGAATGCGCGCGACTCGTCGGCGTAACCGCTGGGGTCCCACACGGGCGATATCCACTGGACGCGGGCGGGGGAAATCGCGGTCTCGCCGAAGAAGGAGGCGGGGAATCCTTCCACCATCCGGAGCGCCTGCGGCCAGCGGCCCGACCAGGTCGCGTGGAGCTTGCCCAGTCCAGCCCGGACCATCTCGTCGCGGCGTTCCAGGTCGGTCGAGGATGCCGACTCCATGTGGACCACGACGGAATCCGGGCAGTAGCGCACCTCGCGTCCCGCTTCCCAGACCTTCAGACAAAGGTCGATATCCTCGACATACATGCGGTACGATTCGTCGAAGCCACCGAGCCTGCGGTAGAGATCGGCCGGCATCGCGATGCATGCGCCTGTCACCGCGGGAAATGCCGCTTCCCGCAGGACCGAGGGATCGTCGGCGGCAGCGCCTCGGTGGACATGGAAGGGCATGCCGCTTGGATGGAAATGGATTCCCGCGTGCTGGATGGTACGGTCGGGGTAGAGCAGCCGAGCGCCGACCATGCCCACGGCGGGATTCTTCGAGAGAACCGCGACGAGGGCCTCGAGCCAGCCCGGCTCGGGAAGGGTGTCGTTGTTCAGGAAGACCAAAGTGGTCCCGCGAGCCTTCGCCGCCCCGGTGTTGCAGGCGTGGGCGAAGCCGCGGTTGGCGGGGAGGAGGACGGCCTCGAGTTCACCGGCGGCCTCCCGCTCGCGCAGCCAGGCGGCGGTGCCGTCGGGGGATGCGTCGTCGACGACGACGATTTCCGTCGTGGCTGGATCCGTCGTGCGGCGCAGGGCGGCGACGCAGTCGCGGGTCAGATCGAGATTCCCGTGGACGGGGATGACGATGGTAACCTTCGGTGCGCGTGGCGCGGCCGATGTGGCGTGTTCTGAGCGGATCGTGCGGAGGGCCCGCACCAGGGGACTCGTGGCCGGATCCAGGGCGTGGAGGCTCCACGCTTCGTCGTGAGCGGTGTCTGACATTTTCCGCCGCAACTCGGGATCGCGCACCAGGCGGTCGAGGCGTTCGAACCATTCCTCCGGCGAGGCTCCGGCAAGGAACCCGTTTTCTCCGTCGCGAACGACATCGCGGTAGGCGGGAAGGTCGGCGTAGACGCCGGAGGCCCGGCAGGCCGAGTACTCGAGCCACTTGATCGCGCTCTTGGCGCGGTTGAAGGGATGGTCGCGCAACGGCGCGAGGGCGATGTCGATCCCAAGATTCGCGAGGTTCCGCGCGTAGGCCGCGTAGTCGTCCGTGAATTCGACCAAACGCGCGCCGGGAAGGTTCGTCAGGCGCGGGGTCACGCAGCCCAGGAACACGAAGTCCAGCTTGTCGCCGTGGACGCGCGCGAGGCGTTCCAAGACCTCCTCCACGAGGAGGAGGTCGGCGGTGTGGGTGGCCGTTCCCGCGTAGGCCACCAGGAGCTTGTCGGAGGCCTGGCGGCGCGGAACCTCGGGCCAGATCTCCGGATCCAGCAGGTTGGGCACCACGTGGACGTCGCGTGACAGTTCTTCCAGGCGTTCGCCGAGGGTGGTGGTGCTGGCGATCGTCGCGGTGGCTTCGCGCAAGGCCGACACGAGCTGCGGCGCGATCGCCCGGAACTCTTCGGCATGGGGGTTCCACGAGGGGAGCTCCTCCCAGAGCAGATCGTCGATTTCGAAGACCCAGGGCTTTCCGGAAGCCCGGATGGCGTCCATGGCGGGGCGGTTCTCCACGAATCCTCTCTGCACGAGCACGATGTCGGATTGCTCCAGGGCCTTGGCAAAATCGGCGTCGCTCGTGTTTCCCAGGTTCCACAGGGTGGTCACGCTGGGGGCTCGCCGCAAATGCTGGACGACCCGCAGGTACCCGCAAGAGTTCATGGGGGGATTGAGCGTGCAGACGAGTACCGTCATCTGCGCGTCGGCTCCGACTTCCCGCTCCCGGCGGGCGCGCACGAAGCCGGACTCAAGTTTGACGGATTTCGTTCCGGTCAGGTAGGCCTTGAAATTGGCCTCGACGATTCCCGACTGGTGGTTGCGGGCTCGGTTCTCGTCCTTCATGCGGCGGTATTCGGCGTGGACCAGCTCCTCCTTGCCGTCGGCGGCGAGCCAGGTCCCCGTGTCGATGACGGCGGCCTTGCCGGCGGGAAGGTGGAACCCCATGTCCTCGTCTTCCATGTAGGCGTTCAGCAGGCCGCTCATCTGCACGCGGAAACCGTAGTCGAGGTCTTCCTCTCCGTAGATTCCGAAGTCCTCGCACCACACGCCCAGCTTCTCCTCGGTCCGTTTGGGGATCAGGATGCAGGCGCCGCCCAGGTTGCCGTTCTTGGGACGGATGCGAACGCCGCGGATCTCGACGACGGGAAAGCTGATGGGTTCGAAACTGTATGCGACCACTCCGACCTCGGGGAGGGCGTCGACCACGCGGACCATCTCGTCGAGCCAGCCGTCTTTCTGGAGGACGATGTCGTTGTCGAGCTTGAGGTAGTGGGTCGCATTCGGGACCAGGGACCAGGCCAGGTTGGAGGCCTTGGCCACGCCGACGTTTTCGTCCAGCAGCACCAGATTGTCGATGCGGCCCAGGCGCTTCTGTTCCTGCAGGTATTCGCGGCTGCCGTCAGCCGAATTATTGTCGACTACCGTCAGGACATGGGGAAAGCCCGTGTGCCGCACCAGCGAGTCGAGGGTTCGGCGCGTGAATTCCAGACGGTTGTAGGTGACCATCCCGATGTTCACCAGTCGTTGCTCGGTGGGTGCTGATTCGGGGTACTCCTGGGCGAGGCGGTGCAGGATGGCTTCGCCGCCGTCCTTGTAAGGGACGCCCATGATCCCATTGCCTGCGAGCCAGGCTTTCCAAAGTGGATCGTGCGAGGCTGGCACAGCGCCGTCGGGAAGGCCGACCAGGTGGCCTCCGCGAAGGATGGGCAGGGTTCGGGCGTTGCGTGCGAAGGCGCAGAGAAGACCTGGAGATTCGGAAAGTCCCGCGAAGGCCTTGCCGCGCGCTCTCCACCATTCCGTGCGGCAGAGTACGAAGTCGATCCGTGCTGCGGACACGTGGCCGGCGATCGGGACGCCGCGGGCGTCGAGTTCGCGGATCCGGTCGGCCCCCACCAGGATGGCATCGCGATCTGGTGTCATTTTTTGTTGCAGCAGGGCGAGCAGCCGGGGCGTGGGTAGGCAGGGTGAAAGGAGGACGCCGAACCATTCCACATCACGAGCTTCGGCGTGGCGGCAGGCTGCCTCTGCGAGAACGGTGAATCCGACCATCTCGCCGGAAGCTTCAATCCATTCCACTCCCAGTGGATTCAGACGCTCCATCCCCTCGCGACAACCTTGGCGGAACCATTCGGGCAACGATCCGTCGACACGCGGATCCGCCCCCAAGGCTACAGGAAAACGGGAGCCTCGCCCAGGAAGTTCGCCCCAACCGCCGTTCCATCCGGCCAAGGCCTTGGCGCGAACTTCGGGCGGAGGAAGCTGTTCGTCGAGCGCATGGCGCTGCTTGGTGGCGGGATCTGTGTCCAATAGCGAAATACCCGTGTGCGAAATGCGGCGCACCAAATCCACGGCATCGCCTCCGGAAGCGACCTTCCACGGGAAGGAACGATCCAGAGCCAGACGCTTGCGCAACACCAAGGTGCAACCGTTGCCGACCTTGTCGTCGATCTCCTGGCGGGCCACGACCTCGCAGCGGTCGCCGAAGAGGTGCTGGCACGCTTCCTCGAGTCCGCCCAGGGCCAGTAGGTGGTAGTGGTTGTTGCCGGGTGCGCCCTGTTCGGGTTCCATCTCCGGGGTGGCGCCTTGCACGAGATCTTCGAAGACGTGCCGCCAGGTGATCGCTGGCTTGTCGTCGTCGGCGCGAGAGGCGCCGGGAAGCGGCACCACGATGTAGATGTAGCCTCCGGGGCGGACCACGCGGAACCAATCCAGGAGGGTGCGGGCGACATCGGTGGTGTGCTCCAGGACGTGGCTGGACACCACGAAGTCCTCCGACTCGTCGGGAACCGGCAGCGCCGCGGCGTCGGTCTCGATATCGATCGGCAGGCAGGAGCCGCAGAGTCTGATCTGCTCGGCGATATAGTTGCTGTTGATCATGCCAACGTTGCGAGTGTTCAACCCGAAGGGGTTGTGAGCGGATCCCCCGATCTCCAGGCCGCGCAGGCCGTCGAGCAGGCGATGAGCCAGGGCGCTTTCGCGGCCCTGGGGGGGGCGTCGGATCCGGGCGAGGATCGGCTCGAGGTTGCGCAGGATCGTCGGGTCGCCGGCGGCGAGAACGACCATGTTCCCGCAGTCGAAACTGAACCCGTTCAGATCCCCCGCACGAGCATGTTCGATCGCAGCGTGCTCGAGTTCGGCGAGGCGTATCGCGATGTCAGCAGGCTCCTCGGATGGTTTGATCCCTCGATTCTGGAAGAATTTTTTCGCTTCTGCGGCGGTGTTTTGCGGGTGCTTGCGAAGCAGAAGCGAATAGTTCTGTCGAGCCTCCTCCACCCTTCCGGTTCCGTCGCAGATCCTGGCAAGCGCGAGAAGCGCATCGGCATGCTCCGGAACAAGTGTCAGAACCCGTCGCAGGCTCGCCTCGGCACGATCAGGTGCTCCACGCTGGAGAAGGAAACCCGCGAGATTCGCATGGGTGTCGGCGCACTCAGGCCACAGCTGTGCCGCCTTGACGTATTCCGCCTGCGCGGCGCTGAACCTCTCCATCTGGACCAGAAGCCACGCTCTGGCGTTGACGATCGCCAGGGTATCGGGAGCACCGACACTCGCCTCGGAGAGTTCATCGCAGGCCCCGGCAAGATCACCCGCTCTGGCCAGCTGATCGGCCCGTTCCAGGGCCAGGGATCGTGCGCGATCGAAAGATTCTTCATCGCGTCCTATGCAAGCGATCTCGGTGCCGCACAGCTCCTTCACTCGGGCCTCAAGCCATCCACGCTCGGAGAATTCGGCGATCCGTGAGGGAAAGAATACGAAGGAAGCATCGGGTGCGAACCTCCGACAGGCGGATCGCACCGTTGCAGGATCCGTTCCGGGGTCGAATGCCAGAATTCCGTGCACGACGCCGTTCCTCTGTATTTTCCGCAACGCCGGGTGCGTGTCCCGACCACCACGATCATCGACCACGACAAGGAGATGCGGGAAGCCCGTATTGTCTCGTACGATTTCGAGCGCAGATTCGAGCCCACCTTCGAAATCGCCTGCGCGCAACACGACCAGCGCGTATCCACAGGTATTTGCCGGAATCGTGTAGTAGTTGTCTGTATAGTCTCGGCGTGGTGCGGGGAGGCGCTCACGGTACGCATTTCTGGCATTTTCCGTCTCGCGCCGTCCGAGATCGGGATCTGCGTTGCAGATTCCGACCGGATTCTCGTAGTAGAGCCCCAGATACTCCGGCAGATGAAGCATCCGCATACCGGCTGAGGCCATGCGGCACCAGAATTCGTAGTCGCCAGCCGACCTGTAGGATTCGTCGAACCATCCTATCCGATCATGCACGCTTTTGCGCCACATGGGATGGGGCCCCATGTGACAGCCGTGCAGCATGATTTCCGGAGAGTAGTCGGGTCTGCGGATCGTCCCGGCGCGCACATGCCGTTCCATGACCGCGTTCGCTTCGGGAGTGACGAATTCGTCGGCGTACACCAAATCGACATCGGGATGCGCATCGAGCACGTCGCATAGCCTCTCGAGCGCATCGAACCGGTGCCGGTCGTCGGCGTTCGCGTTCGCGACGTATCGTCCTCGCGTCTCCTTCAGCCCGAGATTCCAGGCCGCGTACAATCCGCGACGATCCTCGGTGCGGATCAGCCGGATCTTCTCCGATCCATGGCGGGACTGGTATTCGCGCACGATGTCGGATTCCGACTCCGGGGATCCCGTGTCGACGACCACGATCTCGAGCAGCCCCTTCTTCCAGAGAGTCTGCTCCAGGAGATCGTCCAGGCAACCGCGGATGAATCGTTCGGACTTCCAGGTGGCGACGACGGCGGAGCAAGTGATCTCGGATGGTTTCGCATCATCCGTCTGGAGATGCCTATTCGAGGGGCTGGAGGCGCCGCGCAGGCGACTCGCTTGGTCCGCCGGCGACTGGACGCGTGCGGTCGTATCGTGTGGCGGATCCTGGTGTGTCTTGCATCCCGTCCGGATCGCCTGGGATCGTTTTTCGCTGGCGGTATCGTGTTCCTGTGTCCAACGCGAAAGCGCCGTCGACATGGCCTCGGAGAGCGCACTGACCTGGGGCGTCGAATCGGATGCAGGCGATGGAGGCGGTCTCTCTGGATTCTGGCCGGCGCGGACCCGCGGGGTTTTGGTCGTTCGCAGTATGAACGGATTCTGTCTGCGCTGGGTGGATGGATCCCATGTCAGCAGGAATAGCGGCCTGATGTCCCCTTCGGCATTCCCGAGGTGTTTCCATTGGAGTCCGTATGATTCGAACAGCCATCTGTAGTAGTCGATGGTGTCGATGACCTTGTCGGCATGGCCTTCGAAAAGGATGCCCTTCCGGGATTTGTCGATGATTTTCTGGAAGAGGCGGTCGCGCTGGACGAGCTCCTTGGTGCGGTACACGGAGAAGAAGAACGACCAGTCCACCTTGTCCGGGAGAGCTTCGTCGACGAGCTGGTTGAAATCGGGAGCATTGAAATCGATCCGTTCGAAGCGGAGGTTCGAAAGCCCCGACAACCGACCCACTTCCGTCGCCGCATGAAACGTGTCGGGCATTCCTTCGATCCCGACCACTTTGGATGCCCCCGCCAAGGCTGCACGCACTGAGGCTTGGCCGATGTTGCATCCCCAGTCGGCGACGGTGCATCCCTCGAGCATGGACGGATCGAACAACTCGAATCTGCGGGTGGATCTGTCCCCTTTCAGTCCCACCAGTGGGATGGACTGGTAGTTGGCGAACCATTTGATTTCCGCGACCCTCCGGCGCAGCGATTCGACCTCCCCTTGAGGCAGGAGTTCGGCGTGGTGATCCTCCGTGGTGAGGACGATCGCCCGGGCGATCCGTCTTCCGGCAAGGGCCTGCGCCGAGATGCGGCGGGCGCCATCGATCATCCAGAGCTCATCGGGCGCGACGCGGGCGCCCAGGGAGTTCAGGAGGGCGCCGGTGACGAAAGTCGATTCGCCTGGATCCTCGCCGCCGAGGATCCTGTCGCGGTATTCGAGGATGTCGCGGGCGCGCACCGGGCCTTCCGCGGTGGCGAACTCCGGATCGAACGCCGCGAGATCCTGGAACGGAGCGTCGGCGGGGCGGCCGTCGCGGGCGCGCGACAGGCCCATCTCGATGGAGAAGGCGACGCAGCCGTGCGCGTTCACCGCCCTGGTCGGCTCCGCCAGTCCGATCTTGTTCTTCAAGACATGGCGGATGATGCCGTCGAACGCGGCTTCGCCCGAGCCGAAGTCGCGGATCGACAGATTCCGGACCCAGGTCGGTCCCGCTTCGACGGATCGGGATCGCCGGAGCGGAATCATCCGGATGAACCGCTCGGTGCTTCCGTGGGGAGGGACGGTCAACGTGGTGCTCTCGAGATCGCAGGGAGGGCGCGAGGCGCCTTGCTTCCTGTCGTTGATCATCCCGAGTACCGGAGGGATGTCCGTCCGCGACGGGTCCAGTCGCAACGCGGTCTCGAGATGGAGGGTCGCATCGTTCCAGCGTTCGAGGAGGAACCAGACCACTCCGAGATCGGCGTGCGCGGCTGCGGATCCGGGGTCGGCGATGGTGGCGCGATGGAACCTGTTCCGGGCCATCTCGCGGTCACCCAGCTTCAAATGGATATGTCCGCTGGCGCGGAGATGCTCGACGTCTCCCGGGCGCAGCGCGACCACTTCGTCGGACAATTCCGCTGCCGATGCCAAATCCCCCTTGGACAGGGCTTCGTCGAGTTTGGCGAGCGTCGCATTCAAGCCATCGCGGTCCACGGGTTCGGGCGTGTTCTGCGGTTCTGGTGCTGTCGACACGGAGCCTCCTTGGCTCAGAAGTTCCAGGAATTCCTTCGCGGTGGCGGTGACCAACGGGTTGGCTTCGTCGCGTCGAGAAGCTTCCATCAGGGCTTCGTGGGCCTTGTCCATCTGTCCTGCGCGCCAAAACAGGCGACAGCGAACGAGCTGGAGGTCGGCGCTCCACGGCCAGATGGCTTCGGCTTCCTCGAGGCGTCGCCAGGCCACGTCGAGAGGCCCGTCGACCTTGGACCAGGCCAGGAACCTGACGACATCCGGATCTTCGGGGAGAAGATCCTTCCATCCATCCATGGTGGCGGAGAGGAGGGTGCGACGGCTGTTGGAGACGGACCAATTCCAGAGGGGCAGGGCCTCCCGACTCTTGCGGATCCTCTCCAGGGTCCCTTCGCATCCTTCCGCTTCCAGCAGGGGGGCTTGCAACAGGGCTGCCAACGCGGCCTCGACCATCGCGCGCGGCGCTGGAAATCGCCATCCATCGCTTCCCGAGGAAAGTACGGGCTCGAAGGCTGCGGAGCGCGGCGCTGAGCACAGTGCCGCGACCAGTTCGATGGTTCCGTAGCGTCGTTCGGTTCCGATCGCCTCCTCCACGACCCTGCGGATACGTGAGGACAGCGATTGTCCATGACGGAGAACTCTAGCGGCGGTCTCCATGGAAGGGGAGGCGGCAAAGGCCGCGATGTCTTCGCGCGGGGACGGACCGCTGGTTCGCATCGCGATCTGGCGTGGCGTGACTCCCGCCCGCAGGTCGATCTGGAAGTCCGTATGCCTGCGGTTTTTTCGGTGGGCAGCATCCCATATTTCCACCAGATCCAGGGAGTCGAGCAGGCCCGCCGCGCCGAGGTCGTCGTCCGGACCCAGGACCAACGACAACCCTCGCGAGGCGATCCGGGTGTTCGCGTCCTGCGCGATCTCGCGCGCATGGTCTTCGATGTCCGGCGTGGAATCCGTTCCCGCGATGCGGCTCGCAACGAGGGAAAGGGCCGATCCGTCCTCCGTATCGGTCCTGAATGGGATCGCGATCGCCGGTCGGATCTTCAGGTCAGCTCCGGAAATCCTCGAGAATTCATCCAGGAAAATGTCCGCCTTCGAATGCAGGACGTGCAACCCGTCCTCCTGGAGGATGGTCGGGTCGATCGTCCCGTCGGCCGCACGCCACGGCCGCAGCGGATCCAGTACCGAAACGCCGCACGACGCGGCGAGGTCGGCGATGGCCGCATGCAACCGGGATTCCAGTTCCAGGATGCCGCGCGGGTCCGGCGATCCGGCGATGTTCGATGTCTGCTGCACCGATCGGACCCATGCCGAACGTCCGGTCGGGAGGATCGACAGAACCCGTCTCCAATCCGAGACCATCCGGGAAATGGCCTCTTCGCGCCCCCGCTCGGGTTGCCGGCAGAGGTCCTGGACGTCGTGGTTTCCCAGGAAGAGGAAGA
Source organism: Fibrobacterota bacterium (assembly GCA_029557215.1). Lineage (GTDB taxonomy): Bacteria > Fibrobacterota > Fibrobacteria > UBA5070 > UBA5070 > UBA5070. Next base: position 13,319 of record JAKPQQ010000217.1, read on the forward strand.
CCCATCCCTTTTCCGAGGCCACGCGTTCCCGGAAGGAACGACCGATGGATGCATCCGAGGCGAGCTGGGAGGCGCGGATGGCTCCCATCCAGCGAACTTCGACGGATTCCGTTGGGCAAAGGATTCCGTCTTCGAAGACGGACACGTGGCTGTTTCCAAGGATCAGCATGTTTCGGCTCCGAAGCGCCCTTGCAGGTAGAGTTCGCGGTTGCGATCGCGGCCGAGCTTGCCGCTGCTGGTCTTGATCAGGGATCCTGACGGCACGGCCAGGACCTTGGCGGGCAGCGTGCCGGTCTCGTCCTCGATCTTCGCCGCGATCGCTCGAAGGATCGACTCCCGGTTTCCGTCTTCTTCGAGTTCGGCGAGCACGACGAGATCCTCGCTTCCCCCGATCTCGTCGGGAATCCCGAAACAGACAACCCTTCCGGGATGGACGCCCGGAACCGAATTCGCCGCGAATTCCACGTCGTGCGGATGGATGTTGCGGCCTCTCACGATGACCAGGTCCTTCTTGCGACCGGCCACGTAGACCTCGCCATCGACAACGGCACCCAGGTCGCCGGTCGGATAGAATCCATCGACGAGAGCCGTTCGTCCGTCGAGGAACCTTCCGAACAGGGTCTCCCCGCGGATCGCGAGTTCGCCGATCCCGTCGGTGTCGGGAGCGGAAACGACGACTTCTGTCCCTTCCACGACGGAACCACAGGACAGTAGTTGTTTGCCAGCGATCCGGATGGATCGTGGAACTGTTCCAGGCTTCGTCTGCGACACAGCGAACGTGTTTTCGGCCATGGCCCAGCAGACGGAAAGCTTCGATGGGGAAACGCTCGGGAACGCCTCCAGGAAGATTTTGTGCGTTTCCGGTCGGGCAGGTTCCGAGCAGTTGACCAGGAGCCTCAATGCGGACAGATCCCGACCGGGGCAGCGGCGGGCCAGGACATGGTACGAGAAGTTCGGAAGGAAGCACACGGTGGGGCGAAACTTCTCGACGGCGTCGGCCAGAAGCGACGGGTTCGCGATCCAGTCGAAGGGATCCATGATCGAAAGCGGAATGCCTTCCATCAGGGGCATGAGGAAACCCGCGATCAATCCCATGTCGTGGTACAGGGGGAGCCAGGAGATCACGCCGTCCGCGGGTCCCAGTTCCAGGGATCGCGCGTAGCGTTCCATGTGTCGGACAACCCCCTCGTGCCGGAGGCAAACGGCTTTCTGGAGGCCGGTGGTGCCGCTCGAAAACTGGGCAAGGCACTCCTCGCGGGATTCGCTCGAGTCTTCTTCCGGCGGAAGATCGGCGATCTCCGAGGGTCGGATGCACGACTGGATCGCACCGAGGGACGGCACGTATTCGTCGACGAAGCAGTGCGCCGCTCCGGTCACATCCACCAGGTGCGACAGTTTCCGTTCATACTCTTCTCGGGTGGTCTTTGGGGTGAAAGGGCTGACCTGTGCCGGGAGGCAGCCCGCCGCCATCGCGCCGACGTAGGCGGCAATGAGGTCGACATCGAGTTTCTTGACGAAAAGGACGAGTTCGCCGGGGCGGCATCTCACGGAAAACGTCTTGCGCCACCTCCGGATCCGGTCCGCGATGGATCGGCCATCCCGCTCCTCCCAGAGTCCGTCCTGAAAGATCCGAACGGCGGTGGAATCGGCGCGGTTGTCCAGCGATTCGAGGATCCTTCCATGCACGGTCCTTGCGAGCGCTCCAGCGGATGCAGATGCCGTGGTGGTTGGCGCGCGGTGGCGCACGAGATCCTGGAACGGGATGATCGGGAACATGCGGAACGAAGCCTCCGGCGAGCCTTGCAGCACGAGCATCCCTTGACGGGACGCTTGGCGCGAGATCTGATGGAGTTGCTGGAGATGACGGTACATGCATCGCAGCAGATCTTCCTCGGGGAGGATGGATTGGATCGCCGTCTGGATCTCCCGCTGACCGTAGAAGTGGGGAGTCTGGCCGTACCGGGAGACCACGCCGCCATTGTCGAATCCGAGCATCACGACTTCGGAGGCTTCCAGGTGGAGGCACCACATGAGCGCGATGTTCAGGATGTTCTGGCCCCATTCCGGCACAGGGCGCGAAAAATCGATCGGCAGGGAAGGGTCGCCGCCGAACTCGTAGTAGAATGGATCGAGAGCCTTGAACGCCGCGGTGTCCTTCACGAGACCGGACCATTTCCAAGGCAGCACAAGGCGGGTGCCGGTGCGCGCGGCGAACTGGATGTTGGCGACCGTCTCTTCGTGGAATTTCGGTTTTTCGACGGGGTCGAAGGCGGCTGGATCGGCCACGAGGTGGAAATCAGGACGGATTTCGTCGATCCGGGGATGGATTCCGAAGTGGTTGACAGACACCTTCAGTTCGCCGGAGAGATCGACTCCTTCCAGCCTGGAGATCGAGGGTCCGGTTCCGAGCAGATAGACGCGGCGTCCACGGGCAAGTCCCTTGTATCGGGCGGCTTCCGCCGCGTACCTGGATGGCCAGGGAATCGTGGGTGTCAGTCTGTGCGCCATCAGTGGGCATCCTTCCATGGGTTCGCCGTCGCCGCCAAGGATTCGCGCCACCGTCGGTCCCGATCGCGCGAGCGGGCGGGATCGATCGCGGTGCGGACTCCCGCGCATTCCATGGCGACCGTGCGGCTTTCGGACAGGCAGGAGAGCGCGACGATTTCCGTCCATTCAGGGTCCTGCCCGTGGATCTCGACCTCGTCGAACGGCTCCAGCCGCCTGGCGAGCTGTTCGCGCCAATGGTAGGGGTTCACTTCGCGTGGAATCCCTCGCCATGCGCGTTCCGTGCTGCCCGCCGCGTCGCTTTCGATCCTCCATGCGAGCTTGCCTCGGCCGCGGGCGGAGGGAAGATCGTCGCGATGCCTCCATGGAAGCTCGTTCGGGACGCGCGGCCCGGGATCGGTCGACGGCGGCGTTCCGCAGAGCCTCTCCCGCAACGACCAGAACGCATCCAGGAACCGGCGCTTGTCGGACTCGGCCAAGGCGTAGAGGCGCGACGGATCCTGTCGGGGGCTTCGGAGGGCCCAGCACCAGGATTCGAGCTCGAGAGGTTCGGCCGGTCTCGGGCTCGGGGTCTCCGCCGGATATCCGAGCTCGCCGCAGGCGTCGGCAAGCCAATGGGAGATCCAGCCCCGGACGTTTTCCGGAAGCCTGGGGAAGGCGGGAGCGGCCATCGCTGGATTGGCTCCGTTGCACGGACGGTCGGGGTTGTTTCCCCACCAGAGGCGCCCCATCACCGTGCTCTCCCGCAGGCAGGGGTGGTCGCTCGAGATCCCCAAGTGTCCGCAGACCTCCTTCAAGACGGATTCCGTCTTGCCGTGGATGTCTTCGAAGCGCGCCAGGATCCATCTGCCGGGCCGCTTCCTCGATTCTGTCGCGACGAGCGCGGGTCCGGTAAGGAGGCTCCAGAGCTGGAGGAACCAACGGGAGAGATCGACCGGATCGTGCTCCCTGGCGAGCGTGTTCCAGATGGATGCAGCGGTCTCGAACGGATGCCGGACGGTGCAGACGATCTTCAATCCCGGGAATTCCCGGAAGAGCCGGTCCCAGATCGCTCCGGACTCGCCGAACTCCCAGCGGATTGTCTTCCCGCAGGCGTTCAAGGCGTAATCGGAAGGAAGGACGTGCTGGTGCATCAGGATCCCCTTGACGGAATCCGGCGGCACCTCGGCGATGTGCCCCCAGGCGGCGTGCAGGCATACCGCGAATTCGCGCAGCGGCCACGGGGAGCCGGGGTCGAACAGTTCCAGCGCGAGGTCCGCGATCCGCTCCTTCGGGAATGCGACGACGGCGTCGCGGTTTTCGCCGAGTCCTTCGAAGTAGCCGGCCCTGGAGAATCCGCTCCTCTCGAGGAGAGCGCGGCGCAGTTCGGCCTTGTCCAGCGCGTGTGGTGCGAACGATTCGTCCCATTCCGTGAGGAGCAGGAGCATGCACGGGAGGCGGACCAGCTCGGGATGCCCATCGAGGAACGAGTCGAGGAGGTTGGATCCAGAACGCCCCCACGTGACCAGGATGTTGAATCCCTGATCGGGATCCGACAGCTTGGCTTTCCAGGCGTGGGGAGTCATGGCGAACGTGTCCAGGGATTCGGAGGCCAGGCCGTTTCGCGTTGCTTTCGCAGCAGGGCCACGACCATGCGGTCGTCGGGGGAATCCTTGATCCCTCCAGCCGGGTCGAGTGCGACCATCCAGTAGTCCGGATTCCAGAGGAACATCGACGGATAGTCCATCTTGAAGCTGCGCAGGCCATCGCGATGGCTGTACGCGTTCGCATAGGGAACCTTGGATGCGTAATCCCAAAGGCAGACGAAACCCGTGTCCGCGAGGACGCGATCCGCCTGCCATGCGATCCGGAAGAGGTCCGCCCGGTCGCACAGGTAGAGGCATCCCCCGAAGATCACGAGGTCGAATTCTCCGTCATGGAAGGGAAGCTCGTCGGCTGTCCCCACGCGCAGATCGAGGCCCCATCGGGCTTTCCCCGCTTCCACGGCTTCTTGGGACGGTTCGAGGCCGGCAAGGCGTGCATCGGGGAACTTGTCCCTGAGGGACGCGAGCCTCCATCCGTTGGAGCAGCCGATCTCCAGGATGGAACGAGGTCGGATTCCCATCCGCAGCAGAGTCGGTTCCACGCTGTAGCTCTGGCTGTACCCGCTTTCGCCATCGTAGATGCCGCGGTTGCGTCCGAAGAAACGGTCGGCTTCCCCGCCAAGGAACGTCTCTTTCTGGCCCATCAGGTTCTCTCCTTCACGAAACGCGCCGGGACCCCCGCCCAGATCTGGTATGGGGGAATGTCGTGCGTGACCACGCTTCCCGCGCCCACGATGGAACCGTCGCCGATGGTGACCCCGGGAAGGACCCGGGTGCCGGATCCGAGCCAGCAATCACTTCCGATCGTCACGGGCTCGATGATCGCCCTCTGGTTGATGATCAGATCGGATCGCGCCATCCCGTGGCTCTGGTCGTTGATCTGGCAGTACGGACCCAGGAGCGTCCCCTCGCCGATGATGGTCCGGCCTTTCACCGCGATGACGTTGTGCCTGCCGATGGTCACATCGGATCCGATGCTCAGGTGGGGTGACGGCTTCGTCAGCTGGATGAACGCGAAATCGTCGATCAGCACCCGGTCGCCGAGTTCCAGGATCGCTCCGTCGGTCAGCCGGATGTCGACGTGGCGTTTGACCATGCAGCCTTCGCCGTGGCGGATGCCGCGCCGATCCAGGTGCCACCAGCGGCGGAGGATGTCCGGCAGGCCGGTGGAATACGAACTGGCCTTGTCCTTCAACTGGTAGCGGGTCACTTCCATCGGTCGCCTTCGGTGGTGCGGTGGAGTTCGAAGTACGGCGCGATCCTGCCTCCGAAGCTCGTCTTGAAGGCGCCGCGCCTGGGGCTGTTGATCCCTTCCATGTCGATTTCGACGACGCCGTGGTCGCGGGCGAGGATCCTGAAGCTTTCCCAGAAACAGAGCGTCCCCTGGTACCTTTCCTTGGAGTCGACGGGACCCGCTCCGAACAGGTAGATCGCCTTGCCGCGATCGAGCAGGAACACGCAGGTGTAGAGAAGTCCGCCCGTCGCGGATCTGCAGGTGGTCTGCACCGCGAGACCGGATTCCGTCAATCCGGCCACAAGCCGTTCCATCCGGGACAGCTTTTCGGGGGGAGGTTCGCATCCTTGCGACGCCATCAGCTCGCGGTACAGTCGCGCGAAATCCGACGGGACCGCTTCGACGGAAACCGTCGCTCCCGCGGCGCGGCCTTCGCGGACGTTCCTTCGCCGCAGCCCGTCCATCCCCTTCCAGAGGTGGGTTTCCTCTTCCGGCTGGTCGGCCGGGGGGAGCTCGAGGAACTGGGTGTACCTGAGATCGGGCGCGTAGCGGCGCGCCTGCGGCCCTCCGTGGTAGTCGTGCCACAGGAAAGGGCGGAGGTCGTCCAGACGGGGCGAGCAGGCGATCGAAACGTTGCGGAAATTGTCCGCGAGCCAGGTCGC
>JAKPQQ010000265.1 GCA_029557215.1 Fibrobacterota bacterium
CCTTCGCCCTTGGACGCGCCGCGCACCAGCCCGGCGATGTCCACGAACTGCATCACGGCCCGCTGGACGTTGCGGGGCTTGACCACCGCCGCGAGCTTTTCGATGCGCGGGTCGGGAACCGTCACGGTCCCCACGTTGGGATCGACCGTGCAGAACGGGTAGTTGGCCGCCTGCGCTCCGGCGTTGGTGATCGCGTTGAAGATGGTGGACTTGCCCACGTTGGGGAGCCCCACGATGCCGCACTGGATGCCCATTGCAAAACCCTTCGTTTGTAGCTGGCCGGATTATTCGGGGGTCAAATGTAGTGTCTATGGGGGTTCGTGGCGCATCGGGAGCGGTGCGGTCGCATTCCGCTCAATTCGACCGGATCTCTTCGATGTGGTCGGAGAGGAGGAGGACCTTGCTTGCAATGGCTTGCATTTCGGTGGCGATGTTGGTGAGTTCGCCGCAGATGACGATTTCTTTGCGCAGGTCGTCGCGGATATAGGTCAGGGCGTCCAAAAGGTCGGCGTCGCCATTGAGCAGGACCAAGGTGTCGTAGAGGTCTTTTTGGGCATTCTTGATCGCCAGGGTGGAGATCGCGACGTCCACGCCCTTTTCTACCCAGACTTGCTTTCCGCAATTGTCGCAGGTCTTCATTTTCTGGTTCTTGACCACGACTTCCAGCTTGGGGCCTTTGACCGACCGGATGAAGCTGTGGAAGCCTCTCATGTTGTCGGTTTCCATCGCGGTGATGTAGTAGCCGCGCTCGATCCGTCCGAACTTGTGTTCGATCAGGTTCTTCAGTTTCAGGATGTCGATCGAGCCGGTGGCTTTTTGGGTCCCGATGAAGAATCCGGCGTCGATGATCAGGCAAATGCGTTTATCGGTCATTATGGTTCTTTTTGGTTTTCATGTTGGCGATCCCTTGGATGGATTCCCTGGAATCGTTTGTGGGTTCAGGAGCGCATGAAGCGATTTGTTGGCGGTGGTCCGGGTTCGGATCGCCACGGCGTCTACCGCCGCTCGAAGACCGCGACCGTTTCCACGTGCTCGGTGCGGGGGAACATGTCCACCGGGGTCGCGTAGAGCGGCTTGTAGGTCTCGTGCAACAGTTCCATGTCGCGCGCCAGGCTGTTGGGATTGCACGACACGTACACGATCCGCCCGATCTTCGATTCGATCAGCGAGGCCAGGGTGCGTTCGTCCAGCCCTTTGCGGGGAGGGTCCAGCACCACGACGTCCCAGCCCTGGTGGGCGAGCTCCGGCATGAGTTCGGCGGCGTCGCCGCACACGAAATCGACGTTGTCCACGTTGTTGGCCTTGGCGGCCGCGCGCGCCCCTTGCACCGAACGGGGGTTTTCTTCCAGTCCCAGAACCTGTCCGGCCTTGTCGGAGATCCACAACGCGATCGTGCCCATGCCGCAATAGGCGTCCAGCGCCTTGGATCCTTTGGGGACCGCCGCCTTGGCCAGGTCGTACAGGCGCGGCGTCTGGTAGGGGTTCACCTGGAAGAAGGTGGAAAGTTCCACGTGGAAGCTGTACGGCCCCAGCTTCTCCTTGATCCAGTTGCGGCCCCACCAGGGCAGTTCCTGTCCGCCCAGCACCACGTTGGTGTCGCGTTCGTTCACGTCCTGCACCACGCCCACCAGCTTGCCGTCGGTGCCGCGCAGGGCCTTTTCGCAGGCGGGGAGCAACGTCTTGAGCAACGCCCGGTAGTGGGTGGGGCGCGGTCCGTTGCACACCAGGCCCATGAGGATCTCGCCGGTGGCCTGCGCCTTGCGCAACAGCAGATGGCGCAGGAAGCCGGAACCTGTCCGTTCGTTGTAGACCGGGATCCCTTCGCGGCCGGCCCAGTCGCGCACCGCCCAGGCGATCTGCGAAAGCGACCGGTCTTGGATTCTGCATTCCTTCTGGTCGACCACGTCGTGCGAGCCCAGCGCGTAGCACCCGATGGTCGGAAGGTGTCCGCGTCCCGACTTGATGCGTCCGAACGGCAATTGGACCTTGTGGCGCCAGTCGTCCTGGCGCGGCGACGACACGATCCGTTCCACGCGGCAGCCCAGCGGCGAGAGCAGGTCCCGCACGCGGGACTCCTTGCGGTAGCATTCTTCCACGTAGGTGTGTGCCAGGAACGAACACCCGCCGCAGCGCGGAAAATGTCGGCAGCCGGTGTTCCCCGAAGGGCTTTTTGGGTCGGTCATCGCCTCAAAGATCGAAAACATGGAATCAAAAGTCGCCCGGAGTAGTCATTCCCTGTCGACCAAGGTATCTTGGGCCATTCCGAACAACCACCTTTCACGGAAGAACGACACGTGAATCTACGGTCCAGTGCCTTGATCGCATCGACCCTTCTCGCCGGATGCGTCTTCACAGACGACGCCAACCAGACCGGCGGCGATTTCCTGCAGGAGCACGGCGCGGCCGTGCGATCGGCCGATTCCGGCGTCTTCGATCTGCCCGTCGTCTCGGTCGAGGCGGTGCCTCTGGAAGGTGTTCCCTCGATGCACGGCACGGGGCCGATCCTCTTGGGGAGCATGGGAAGCGATTCCACGCGTCTGGTGGTCGGGTTCGATCTGCAGGACACCACGCGTCGCAACGCGATCCTGCTGCGCGGCAAGGATTCGCTCAAGTACCTGCGACTGCTGGCCTACGAAGCGACCCAGGGACTGACGGTGCGCGCCCGGTTCTTCCACCTCGGGACGGCCCGTGACATCAATGCGTTGCCCGCCTTGTTCGCGGGGCTGGATTCGACGGACTTGGCCAAGGATGGTGCCGATGCGGTGCTGATTCCCGCCAAAGCCGATTCCGAATATGTGCTCCCGGCTCTGGCCACGGGGGAGTCGACCTACCTGGGAATGCCCGGTGCGGTCGTGGAGAGGCTGGCATCGGCCTTGAAGGACAAGACGGGTTGGTTCGTGGCCATCCTGGACACCCGCACGAGCGGATCCGACGCCAAGGCGCGTTTTGCCGGGGTCACTTTGGTGGATCGCGACACGGCATCGACTTCCGCGGTCGATACCGCGGCCACCTTGAGTCTGGGCGTCTACGAAGACTACTCCGGTTGGCGTTCGATCGGGCTTCGTCCCAAAGGCGCTTCGTCGCGCGTGGTGGGACTGTGGCCATCTGGTGGTTCTCGGCTCCGGATTGGGTTCGACCCCGAGTATCTGCGCTCCCAGATGCGCACCACCTTTGGTGTGAACCCCGACACGGTGGGTGGTTTCGATCACACCTTCAACATCCTGCAGGCGCGCGCCAAGGCCCAGTTCGCTTCGGTGAAGGCCGAAGGAACGGATCCGCATGGGTTCGTGATCGCTTCGACGGTGATCATCGATTCCGGTTTGGATAAGCAAAACGCCCCCAAGCAACCAAACGAGAAGAACTACGAGCTTCCGGTCAACATCAGTCCAAAGACCATCATCGAATGCGGGTTGGATACGGTTCCCAGCATCTTTTTCAGCTGGGCGCCTGGAGGCTTTTTGGTGGAAGTCAAGCTGGACAAAGTGACGAGCAGCTTGCCGACCCAGTATTCTTTGGCTACGGGCAGCTACTCGACGCAGACCGTGACCAAGTTTTTCCTTCCTCTCAATGCGAGGCTCGAGTTCCGGGTTGCGGCTTTTGTAAGAGTCAGAATCTGGGCAGACCGCAACTGGGCCTACGCGAAATGGTGGACCATCGGACGCCTTCCCGTCTCCGATGCCCAGTACCGCGACGAAGATTCCACCCGGCGCGAGGCGATGTTCTGGAACGGCCAGCTGACCACCGAGCAGGAGGTCCGCACCCCGCTCACGCAACTGCTCAACCACTGGCGAACCGTGGAATGGGAGATCGCACCGCGCACCTCCGCCGATCCGTCGGATCGGTTCATCGCGGTTCCCGAGGATACGACCACGGTGTTCGAGACGGTGAGATTGAAGGCCCGCACCCTGGCCGGAGGTAGCAACTGATGCGCAAGGTCATTTCGTTCGTCGTGGTCGCTTGCGCCGCCGGGTTCGCCCAGAGCCCCCGCAACATCATGGGTTGGGGCGACGAAGTCGCGCCCGCCGACGCCGTTTCGCGCGGCATGGGCGAGGCCGGTGCGGCCATCCGTTCCGACAAATCCTGGGATCCGCGCCTGGAGGCTCGCTCGGCCTACAACACGCTGGCCGCCTTCGAAGTCCAGATCGCCCCCCAGCTGGTGTGGGTGGACGACGACGCCACCTCCAACTCCCTGAGCGGATCGCGCCTGCCGCGCTTGTCGCTTTCCGTCCCCATGGGCCGTTTTGGCCACTTGGGGATCGGGTACTGGCAGCGGTTCCAGCGGACCTTCGAGTGGGCCCCGGAAAACGATTCCAGCATCGCCTTGCGCGCCGAAGGCGGCGCCTTCGAGGGCGTGCTGGGGTATTCGGTGGTGGTTCCGGGCGTGCGCAACCTGGCCTTGGGCGTCACCTACCACCGGTTCCTGGGCACCGACCGCGTGTTCCAGGAGGAAAAACGGCAGTTCCCCGACGAATACTACCCCGTGGTGATCCGCGACAGCGTGTCCAACCGCTATTGGGGCGGGCAGGCGTCGGTATCCGCCTACTGGACCAAGGGCGACATCGACGCCGGATTCTGGGTGGATCTGCCCGGAGAGGTGGAACTCACCACCGAGCGCGGCGCCACGTCGCAGGTGTTCCCCGAGCCCGAGCCCCGCACCGTCGACGCTCCGCAATCCATGGGCGTGTCGGGAGCCTGGAGGTTCGCGCCCAAGCAGACCGCCGTGGCCCTGTTGTCGCGCACCGAATGGGATCCGGACGCCCTCTCGTCCACCGACGGCAAGAATCCCCGCTGGGACGTGGGCGCCGGCTGGCAGTACGCCATGGGCGGCGACCGGTTCGACGATTATTTCAAACGGATGACATTCCGCGCCGGGTTGTCGGGATCCGTCGGGGGGCCGCAGTCCCTGTTGTCGGAATCTGCCACCCTGGGCGCCGGAATGCCTCTGGGATCGATGGGAACACTTGACCTTTCGCTCCAGATAGGGCAGAATGAAGTCGACGACGGAGGTCCCAAGTTGAAGGACTCCTTCGTCAGGTTGTATGTTGCCATCACAGGGGCCAGTCTTTGGGGCCGTTCCCAAAGGAGCCGAAGGTAACCCTGCCTACCGCGAGGAGAGATTCCATGGCGCCCATTCCTGCATCTTCGAGGACCGCCAAGACCGACAAAAAAGGGGCATCCGCCAAGGCCGCGACGGCCAAGCCGGCGTCCTCCAAACCGGTCGCGGCGAAGCTTCCGGCGAAGAGCGGCGCCAAGCCCGCCGCTGTGACGGAATCCGTCAGAAAGACGGGATCCGTCAAGTCGGCCCCGCGGCCCGCCGCGGCCAAGACGAAATCCGTCACGGCCAAGCCCGCGACGGCGCAGGCCGACCAGCGTCCGGCAAAGCCCGAGGCCAAGGCATCCAAGCGGGTCGACCGCCCCAAGTCCAGCGCCGGGGTCCCGTCGGTGGAACCCAAGGCAGGCCTGGTCCGCAAGACCCCCGAACGCAAGAAGGGCGCCGGGCGTCCGGCCATGCTCGAAGGCGAACTCCCGCAGGAATACGGGGTCGACCGCCTGGTCGCGATCGCGCGCGATCCCGACTGGACCCACCTGTACTGGGAGCTTTCGCCCGAGACTCGCCAGAAATTGTCCACCGTGGACGGCGGGTTCCGCCTGCGCGGGTTCGACACCACCGGCGTCCTGTTCGACGGATCCAACGCGCCGGTCGCGCTGGACGTGGAGCTGGCCCCCTACGCGCGCTCCTGGTACGTCAAGCTCCCGTACCAGGGACGCGTGTACACCTTTGAATACGGCACGGTCACCCGCGACGGCGAATGGCGCGGCCTGGCCCGCTCCCAGCCGGTGGGATTCGAGCCCGGCATGCTCGGGCTTTCGCCCGACAGCGAAGAATGGATCTCCATCGCCTCCGACGAGCTGTTTCGGGCCGCTTCGGGACTGGGCGAGGGCGAGGGCATCCAGGACCTCATCCGCCGTCTGCGCGAGCGTTCCACGAGTTCGGGCGGGTTCCTGGGGTCGTCGGGATCCGGCGCCGGAATGATGGGACTGGCTCCCAGCTCGTTCCAGGGAAGCTCCGGCCTGCTCACCACTCTTCCTTCCAGCTGGTCGTCCAGCAGCATGGGGTCGGTCTCGCACATCGCGGGGTTCTCTTCGGAGATGCTCCAGCCTCCCAAGGAGAAGGCCAAGGACTTCTGGCTGTGGGTGGAAACCGAACTCATCCTCTACGGCGCCACCGAGCCCGACGCCCAGGTGACGCTGATGGGCAAGCCCCTGCAGCTCAATCCGGACGGCACCTTCCGCGTGCATTTCCCGTTCCCCAACGGAACCGAACTGCACATGGACGTGCGCGCCGTGGACAAGACCGGCGAGATGGAACGCACAGCCAGGCCGGCCGCCAAGCGCTGGACGAACTGACGCGTGGCAAAGGGTTACCTGGCGCTGCTCCTGCACGCCCATCTTCCGTTCGTCCGCCATCCCGAAAACGCCCGCCACCTGGAAGAGGATTGGCTCTTCGAGGCGATCACCGAGACCTACATCCCGCTCCTGGACGTGTTCAACCGCCTGGATTCGGAAGGTGTCAAGTTCCGACTGGCGATGTCGATCACCCCGCCCCTGGCCGAGATGCTGTCCGATCCGCTTTTGCGCGCGCGCTACGTGGAGCATCTGGACCACCTGATCGCGCTGTCGGAAAAGGAGCTGCGGCGCACCCAGTTCGTGCCCAAGTTCCACAACCTGGCGCGCATGTACCACGACAAGTTCACCTGGTGCAAGCGGTTCTTCGACGAATGGTACGGTCGCGACCTCCTTTCCGGGTTCCGCCACTGGCAGGATCGCGGATGCCTGGAGATCGTCAACTGCAACGCCACCCACGGATTCCTTCCCGCCCTCAAGCAGAATCCGGCGGCCGTGCGCGCCCAGCTGCGCCAGGGCGTGCGCACCCACAAGCGGCACTTCGGCAGGAACCCGAACGGGATCTGGCTGGCCGAATGCGGCTACTACGAAGGTCTTGAACGGGATTTGTCGTCGGTGGGGCTGGGGTACTTCTTCACCGACACCCACGGCATCCTGTTCGGGCAGCCGCCTCCGCGCTTCGGCGTGTACGCGCCCACGATCACCGCCGCCGGCCCCGCCTGCTTCGCGCGCGATCCGGAATCCAGCCGCGCCGTGTGGTCCGCGGAAACGGGGTATCCAGGCGACTACAACTACCGCGAATTCTACCGGGACATCGGGTTCGACCTGGACGAGGAATACCTCAAGGACTTCCAGCACATTCCCGGGCTCCGCACCAACACCGGCATCAAGTACTACCGGATCACGGGCAAGGGCGTCGCGCAGGAACCGTACAACCCCCAGTGGGCGTTCGAGACCGCCGCGCGCCACGCGGGCGATTTCGTGGACAACCGCCGCAAGCAGGTGGATTGGCTCTCGCGCTTCATGGACCGGCCGCCGCTGGTGCTGTCGCCCTACGACGCCGAGCTGTACGGCCACTGGTGGTACGAAGGCCCCGAGTTCCTGTACTTCGTGTTCAAGAAGATCCACTTCGACCAGGGCGATCTGGAAACCATCACGCCTTCGGAGTACCTGGAACGCCACCCCGTGAACCAGCGCCAGCAGCCCGCGTTCAGCACCTGGGGGCATCTGGGCTACGGCGAGGTCTGGGTGAACCAGCTCAACGACTGGATCTACCCCCACCTGCACGCCGCCGCCGACCGCATGGTCGAGGTCGCGCGCAAGTACCCCGACGCCTGGGGCGACTACCGACGCGCCCTGAACCAGATGGCGCGCGAACTGTATCTGGCGCAAAGCTCCGACTGGGCGTTCATCATGCGCACCGGGACCTCGGTGGAATACGCCGTGCAGCGCACCAAGGAACACCTGGTCGCGTTCAACCGCCTGTACGATCTGGTCATGGCCGGCACCGACATCCCCGTGCCCGAGCTGGAAGCCCTGGAAAAGCGAGACAACATCTTCGCGGACGTGGAATACAAGGATTTCCTGTGAGCCAGACGCCTTCCGACGACACCACGTCCTTCGTGGTCCAGGTACCGGTCGAAGGTCGGGAGGATTCCGTCGAGGGCGTGAAGGTGGGGCCTTGGACCAGGAAGTCGTCGGCCGTCCCCTACACCAACCCCTGGATCCAGGTGGAACACCACGAAGTCCTGGACCCCAACGGAAGATCCGGAGTCTACGGAGTGGTGCGGTTCAAGCACCTCGCCCTGGGCTGCGTTCCGCTGCACGACGACGGCACGGTCACCCTGGTGGGGCAGCACCGCTACCCGTTGGACGAATGGAGCTGGGAGATCCCCGAAGGCGGCGGTCGCAAGACCCACGATCCGTTGGACGAAATCCGTCGCGAGCTGCGCGAAGAGACGGGATTGTCGGCCACCGAATGGATCCCGCTGGGCAAGCTGAACATGTCCAACTCGGTGAGCGACGAGATCGCCATGGTGTGGTTGGCGCGGGGGCTGACGGAAGGCGGCAGCGAACTCGAATCGTCGGAAGGCGACCTCAAGGTCAAGCGGATTCCCTTCGCGGAAGCCGTGGAAATGGCCATCGACGGACGCCTGAGCGATTCGATCACGGTGGTTGGCCTGTTGCGCGCCTGGCATTGGCTCCAGAAACAAGCCAAGGCCTGACGTCGATCCGACCCCGCCCGCCCCGCTGGCGAATGCCGGAACACAACCAAAAAGGGACGCTTGACGCAGCGTCCCTGTTCGCGTTGGTGAACGGCGACCCGGAAAAGGGTTATGCCATCTGGACGGCCGCCGGGAGGTCTTCCCGGGTGGTGTAGACCGGAATCAACTGTTCCAGATCCGTCATGGCCAGAAGATCGCTCATTTCTTCGCTGGGCGACAGCAGCACGAGTTCGCCACCCCGGCGCTGGAGCTTCTGGTGGTGCGCCAACAGGATGCCCAGGACGGCGCTGTCGAGCATTTCCACCCCGCTCATGTCCAGCACCACCTGACGGATCCCGCTGTCTTCGGTGGACTCGGCAAGCATTCGTTTGAGCTCGCTGGTCGAACGAAGGTTCGCGACACCGGTCAATGCGATCAGGACTCTGGCGCCCTCTTCGGTTCGAAGGAGATCAAGCATGTGTTCCCTTTCCTCCTACACAAGGTATCACGGGACTCCGAGTCCCGCAACCCGATCAGGGTTTACGTTGACGCAAGGGCGATTCAGGTGCGGTCGCCGCCGGGACCGATTCCTTGGCTTTTGGGGGATTGGGAGTTTCTGAGCCTTGGTTGACGGGTTTGGAGGGATCGATCATGGGGGGATCGGTTTCCTGGTCTTCTTCCAGCGAATCGAGATCTTCCGGCGCCGCGGAAGAATCGAGCGGTTCTTCCAGCGCAGGGCCTGTCGAGGTGGTGTCTTCCAGCGGGGCGTCGCCGAATCCGTGCGGCCCCGAGATCACCACCGACGTCGTGTCGCCGCCGTTGGCTCCGGCGGCGCGGATCCGGTAGACCGTCTGCCCCCGTTCGTTGCGCGCCAGGGTGATGGTGTCCACGTTGCCCTTCAAGCGCAGCTGGAGGTGTTCGTCGGGAACCGAAGCCAGCTCGCTCCAATCGGTTTGCTCCAGTTGCAGCAATTGGCCGTCGGGGGTGGTCCGGTCGATGGTTCCCGGGACCAGGATCTTGCCGTGCCGCTTCCAGTCGTGGAAGGTCAGGCCTTCGGTTTCGCGGCCGGCCTTCAGGAATTGCCGTCGCTTGGGGAGTCCCGTCGAAGCGTCCAGCATCAGGGACCAGGTGGGGTCGGCGACGGCGGGCAGGACCAGAACCTCCCCTTTGCCTGCGGCGACCGTCTTCACGCGCTTGGAGGTGGGGGGGAGGACGCGCCCCAGCAGCGGAGCCACCAGGTTGGCGGGACGGATGTCCTTGAGACCCAGCACGGGCAGGTTCACCGCGGGGCCGGTGCCGCGCAACAGGGTGGATTGACCGGGCAGCCAGGCCTGCCAGGACGAATCCGCCCAGATCACGGTGGCCAGAGGGGTCCCGAACGGACCCAAGGCGTCCAAGCGACCTTTGGACGAATCGGCCTCGATCCAGACATCGAACTTGAGCCGCTTGCCCTGGTGGAGCAGGTTCGCCTTGCTGCCCACGCGCACGGCGGTGGCGACGGGGGAGGCGACCACCTCGCCTTGCGCCAGGCGCTGTCCCGCCGGATTCCGGACCGAAGAGGCGCAACCCGCCAGGAGGGCGAGCGCGCACGTCAAAGCCATGCGCTTCATTTCAGGTTCAGCCTTTCGCGTGCCGCCCGGTTGGTCGGATCGCCCGGGTCTTCGGCCAGCAGGTCTTTCCAGATGCCGATCGCTTCCGGCATCCGACCAAGGGCTTCCAGGATCCGGGCGCGGTGCTGGCGGATGGTCCGGTCGCTCTGCCCATTGGACAGCGATTTGTCGATGGACACGAGCGCTTCCTGGAACCGGCCCTGCCGGAACAGAAGCCATGCGTAGGAATCCAGATAGGCGTGGTTGTCGGGATCCAACAGCAGCGCCCGCGTGATCAGGGCTTCGGCCTCGGGGAGCGAGCGGTTGTGGTCGGCCAGCAGGTAGCCCAGGTAGTTGGCCGTGTTGGCGTCGTCGGGGTGCAGTTGCACGGCCACGCGAAGGTCCGCCAGGGCCTCGTCGATGCGTCCCAGGCGTTCCAGGAGCGAACCCCGTTCGAACCGCGCCCGCTGCATCTGCGAATCGATCTGGATGGCGGTGTCCAGCTGCAGGACCGCCAGGCGGCGGTAGGTGGTCGCGACGGGCTCGGAATCGGGCGGGCTGGCTTCGCGGTCGGGGTGGCGCAGGTTGCGGTGGGCCAGCCGTGCCAGGGTGTAGCCGTACAGGAACCTCGATTGGGCCAGGGTGGGCCAGGCCTGGACCATGCGCGCGAACACGTCGGCGGCGCGGCGCAGCGAATCGTCTTCGATTTCCAGCATGCCGCGGCGGATCCAGGTTTCGATCACCTGCGGATCCAGCGCGATCGATCGATCCAGGAACCTGCGGGCGGAATCCGTCTGCCGAACGCGCTGCGCGGTCAATCCCAGGAAGTACCACGCCGTGGCGTTGCCGGAGTCGGCGTCCAGAATCTGTCGGAAGACCGTTCTGGCCTGTTCGGCGGAATCCAGGTCCAGCAGCACGGCGCCCAGCGAGACCCGCGCCCTGACGCTGGTCGGGTCGTCGGCCAGGATCTGCCGGAACCGGGCAAGGGCGGCTTCCCGGCGCCCGGCGGCCAGCAGGAACCGGGCGGAAAAGAGGTCGTATTTCTGGGAGTCTTCCGGTTCCAGCCGCGCCAAGGTGTCGAACAGCGCGATCGCCTCGTCGACCTTGCCGCTCGCTCCCAGCAGGCGCGCGAGCTTTTCGCCTTCGGTGGGCACCCGGTGCCGGCTCCAGCGCGACTTCAGCAGCGACAACGCGCTGTCGGGCTGCCCCAGCTTGATCCAATGCGATTCGGCGCGTTCCACCAGCGGCAGGGCGTTGGGTCCGTAGAGGTCGGCCAGCCTGGCGAAGCACTGCGCGGCGGTGGCCAGGTCCCCACGGGCTTCGGCGAGGCTCGCCTTGCCCAGCAGGGCTTCTCGGGATTTGGGTTCCAGTTCCAGGACCCGGCTCCAGGCGCGGTCGGCCGAATCCTTCTGGCCGGCTTCCTGCCAGAGTCCGGCGGCGAGTTCCCATTCCGCGGCCGATTCGGGGCCGTCCTGGCGCAGGGCGCGGCGGAGCACGCCCAGGGCCTCGGGGGAGCGTCGGAACTCGCGCAGGCGGCGCGCCAGCGAGATGTTGAGGTGGCGGTCGTCGGGGTCGTAGAACGCGGCGGTCTGGACGAACTCCATGGCCAGCTGGTCCTGCCCGCGCAGGTCCAGCGACACGGCCTGGATCCAGGCCTCGTGTGCCATCGCCTTGCGCTCCTCGGGGGTCATGGAGGCGCGGACGGATTCCGACGTCCACGAGGCGAGTTCGGTTTCGCGGGGCTGGTTGGAGGCGCATCCCGCGACGGCGATGGCCGCGAGAGCCGCGACGACGAGATGGCGGGGCATCTCAGAACACTCGGGGAGCTGGTTTGCTCGAGTCGGCGCTGGCGGAATCCGAACCGCTGCTGAACACGACCTTGATGGCCGTGCCCCGCACCAGAAGCCGTCCGGCCGACGGCTCGGAGCGGATCACGGTCCCGGCCGGATGCCGGGAGGGGGACCATTCCATGAACCCGATCTCCAGTCCGGCTTCCCTGACGTGGGTGGCGGCCTCCACCGAATCCTGTCCGACAAGATCCGGCACCGGCACCGTGCTGGCGCCTGCGGAGAGCCAGACGCGCACGATGTGCCCTCGCTTGACCGAATCGTTGGCCAAGGGGCGCTGCACCGCGACCTGGTCGGGTCCCAGGTGGCCGGCCGACTTGCGTTCCACGTCGATTTCGGGCTCGAGGCCCGCGTCGGCGAGCTTGTCGACGGCGTCGGAGGCGTCCAGTCCGGTGACGTCGGGGACGACCACGACCTCCCAGCCGGTTCTGGCGACCGAGGGCATGATCCACGAGTCGAAGGCGATCCAACCCAGGACGCCCAGGCTCGCGACGGTGACCAGGGCCAGGAGCAGATGGAATGCGATGCGTTTGGCGAGATCCAAAGGGTTCACGGTTCGTCGCCTCGGAGCTTTTCTTCGTTCAGGATCACGAGTTCGCGGCCTTCGATCTGGATCAGGCCGTCCTTCTGCATCTGGCTCAGGACGCGGGAAACGGTTTCGCGCGTGGTGTTGGCCATTTCGGCGATTTCCTGCTGGGTGGGCCGGTCGTGGATGACGATCTGCCCCTTGACCCGGAAGCCCTGGAATTCGGCCAGTTGCAGCAGGGCGCCGGATACGCGGGCGTGGACCGGCGACAGCGCCAGTGCGCTGATCTTGCGGTTGGCGTGGCGCAGACGCGACGACAGCGTGGTGAGCAGGCTGATGGCGATCTCGGGATGTTTTTCCAGGAGCTCCATGAAGTTCTGACGGCGCAGGAACATGAGCCGTGTGTCGGCGGCGGCGCGCACGGTGGCCGAACGGGGATCGCCGTCCAAGAGCGACATTTCGCCGAAGAAATCGCCTTCTTCCAAAAGCGCCAGCACGGCTTCGCGGCCGTCGGAACCCGTCAGGACCACCTTGGCGGTGCCTTCCAGGATCAGGTAGAACCCGCGCGTGGCGATGTCGTCTTCGCGGATGAGCACGTCTCCGCGCTCGGCCACCTGGATTTCGCAGGCGTTGGCGATGGCGTTGCGAGCGGGGCGACCGATCGACGCGAATAAGGGGAGTTGTCCCAACTGGTCGGCGAGATCTTGCTGAGGCATGGTATGCAAGCTAGCTCCTGGTGGAGGTTTTGGTTGGGCGCTCCCCGGAGAAGCTTTCCATCGGGTCGACCCACGGGGGATCCCGGTGTTCGCCCCAGGCGGCGATCCAGCTCCTGTGGAGGTTTTCCAGGGCCTCGCGGGCCGTCTGCGGCGAATCCACCCCTTGGGCGTTCTTGACCGGCGCGAATTCCCCGGCGCGCGACACCCGCAGGACCGACATGCCCGAAGCCGAAGGGAACGCGTCGAACAGGAACCGCTCGTACTTGCACCCCGAACGGTCGGACAGATCGTGTCCGGACACCGGGTCGACGTGCGGGATCTTCTTGCGCGCCAGGTGCCACGGGAGTTCCTGTTCGGCGAAGGAACGGGCGAGGTCCAGGGTGAGCAGATGCGAGGCGATGTTGGCTTCGCGGAACACGGGGAGCCCGTCGGCGGCGCGGGCCCCGGCGGTTTCCGGAGGCAGTTCCGTGTATTCGGCCACGCGCGGGTGCCGGTCGCCGTCCAGGACGTACACGCCCACCTTTTCCGACGGGTCGGTCCGCAGCACCGATTTGCACGACAGGGGGTGTCCGGCGGCCTTGGCGAAGCCCAGGAACACCGGGTCGCACGGCAGGGACAGGAGGTTGTCCACTCCGGCGACGTGGATCCACTTCACTCCGGCGGCGGCCCAGGCGTCCAGGATCCCCGCGTCGCGCAGGCGTTCCCAGATCCCGCCGTTGCCGTCGGGGACCAGCGCCAGCTTGCCGGATTCCGACACCAGGGCCTTGCCGTCGTCGTCCAGGGCGGGAGCCGCCGATTGCAGGAACAGCGAAGGCCACGAGGCCCGGGAGCCGGGCACGGCCGGTCCCGTGCGGTCCTTGAACCATTCGCGGGTGGCGGCGTCGTTTTCCGGACCGGTCATGACCGCGAAGGGAGGGATCTTCCCCGACAGTTCGCCCAGGCGCAGGAGCCGTCGCACGACCACCTCGAAGAGCACCAGGTCGTCGGGGAGCCCCAGCGGGCAGGCGCCCTTGGGGCCGTCGAATCCCAGCCGCGAACCCTGTCCGCCGGCCATGAGCACGAACGCGGCTTCGCCCCGCGCGAGCATGGCCAGGCCTTCTTGCCAGAATCCGTCGCGTTGGGACGCGTCGGGCTCGGTGGACGGGATGGGGGCCAGGCCTTCGGGCAGCAGCGGTGCGACGTGCGGGCCCGCATGGCGGTGCATGGAGGCCGCGCGCTCCCAGTCGACGCTTTCCAGTTCGCGCCGGAACGCGTCGTGAACGGCGCCCGAGAGGGTCCCCAGGTGGTCGGCCAGGTGGTCCTGCCCGTGGCGGAGGAGGCGTTCGCCCAGCGGATCGATCATCATCGGACCTTGAAGAACAGGATGAGCCCCAGGAGGAGCATGAACAGCGACACCAGGTGGAACCGCCAGATGATCTTGCTGTTGATGTCGGAGCGGCGCCGGTAGTTGCCGTCCATGAGCTTCTGGAAGTGGTGGTGCAGCGGGGCCATCCGGAACAGGCGCTTGCCGCCGGTGGCCTTGAACCAACCGATCTGCAGGGCCACGGATAGCGCTTCGGCCAGGAACACGAACCCGACCACCAACAGGAACATTTCCGCCTTGGTGAAGACGAACATCATGCCGATCGCGCCGCCGAACCCGATGGAACCCGAATCGCCCATGTAGATCTCGGCCGGCGGGGCGTTGTACCACAGGTAGGCCATCAGGGCGCCGCCCATGGCGCCGGCCACGATCAGGAGTTCGTCCACACCGGGAAGGTGGGGGACCAGCAGGTAGGCCGACCAGATGGCGTTGCCGCAGATGTACCCGACCACGCCGGTGAAGATCGCGCAGGTGACCAGCGGGACCGTGACCAGCGAATCGAGCCCGTCGGTGAAGTTGGCGCCGTTGGCGGTAGCGGCCACCACGAACGACATGAAGACCACGAACGCCCATCCCGGCAGATGCAACTGGAACACGCTGGGCTTGACGAACGGGATGGCGATGGTCGCGTCCTGCAGGTGCGGAACGAACCGGTAGGCGGCCCACGCCACCAGAAGCGAGAACCCGAAATACAGCGCCAGGCGCAGCCGGGCCGAGATTCCGTCCGCCTTTTCCATCCATTGCTGCTTGGTGATCGCTCCGATGCGCACGCGGCGCTTGGTGCGGATCTTGGCGATGTCGTCCAGGGCGCCCACCGCGGCGTAGCTGGCCAGGATCGCGAGGATGGCCAGCACCTGGATGTTGGGAATCGCGAACAGGAGCGCGACCACCAGCACCACCGCGACCAGAAGCAGGCCGCCCATGATCGGAGGCGGCTTGGTGTGGGCCTGGCCCTCGAAGTCGGACGTGGCGTCGGCCTTGCGCAGGAAGGCGATCCAGGATGGCATGAGGAGCAGGACCAGGGTGGAGGCGGCCAACGCCGCCGTGCCGGCCCGGAACAGGCGCCCTTGGAACAGGGCGAGTCCGGTGATGTCGGCGAGCCACAGGCTCAGCATGATGTCTTGCCTTTCCGCTCGGAACGCGCGCGTTCGAGCTTTTCCTTCCAGAGGTCGCGCAGCGATTCGCGCAAGGGGATCGCGGGCGCCCAACCGATGTGTTTGCGGATCTTGTCGATGGACCCCACCAGCATGGGGATTTCCGCGCCGCGTTCGCGGCGTGGGTCGAATCGGATTTCCACGCCGCCGCCCGAGATCTGGACCAGGTCTTCGGCCATCTGCCGCACCGGCACCGCACGGCCCGAGGCGACGTTGTAGGCTTCGCCGGGTTCGCCCTTGTCCAGGAGCAGCAGGTAGGCGCGGGCCAGGTCGCGCACGTCCACGTAGTCGCGCTCGACCTCCAGGTCGCCCGCGTACAGGACCGGTTCGCCGCGTTCCACGCGGATGCGCGCCAGCTGGGCGGCCAGTTCGCCTGCCAGGAATTGTTCAGAGAGGTACGGCCCCACCACGTTGAACGGGCGGGCGACCACCACCCGCAGGCCGTGGCCGATCGCGTACTGGCGGGTGAGGATCTCGCAGCAGGCGAGGGAGGCGCCGGTGGTGGACACCGGCAGGGCGGGGTCGTCCTCCGCGCGATGGATTTCTGCGCCGCGGTTGGACGGTCCGCGACCGTAGATTTCCGCCGAGCTCTGCAACAGGATGCGAGCGCCCGGGCACGAGACGCGGCAGGCTTCCAGGACGTTGCGCGCCAGCGAGACGTTGCCCAACAGGGCGTCTTCCGGTTCCTGTTCGCCCGATCGCACCGACCAGCGTCCGGCCATGTGCATGACGTAGGACGGCTGGTGGTACTCGAACAACCGTCGCGCTTCGTCGGGGTCGCGCAGGTCGGCCCGCACGTACAGGACGTCGGAGCGCTGCTGCGCCGGCGGCGGGAGCTGCAATCCGGCGGCCACCAAGGGGCCCATTTCGCGAGGCAGGAGTTCGAGCACGTGGTGCGAGATGGCTCCGGTGGTTCCCGCGACAAGGACCGACATTCAGGCCTCGATCGCTTTCCAGGCCTCGGAGACCTCCTCGAAGGAGATTCCCGACACGACCTCCGCCGAGCCGATGGACGTGGGCAGCACGAACCTGGCCGATCCGTTGCGCGCCTTCTTGTCGCGGGAGCACATGTCCCAGGCCGCCTGGCGGTCCACGGTCGTTCCGTCCGGCAACCGCACCGGAAGCCCCAGCCGGGCCAGAAGGTCGTTCTGACGGGATTCGTCGGCGGGCTTCCACATGCCGCGTGCGGTGGCCAACCGGGCGGCGCAGACCATCCCCAGCGCCACGGCCTCGCCGTGCAGGAATTGTCCGTACGAAGTGATGGATTCCAGCGCGTGCCCGAAGGTGTGTCCCAGGTTCAGGATCGCGCGGATGCCGTCTTCGCGTTCGTCTTCGCCCACCACGGCCGCCTTGCAGGCGCACGAGGCGGCCACCATGGCGCGGACCGCTTCGAGGTCGCGGTCGCGACAGGAATCGGCATGGGATTCCAGCCACTCGAAGAACGCGCGGTCGCGGATCACGCCGTACTTGGCGACCTCGGCGAGTCCGGCGCGGTATTCCCGCATCGGCAGGGTTTGCAGATGCGCGCTGTCGGCGAGCACCAGCCGCGGCTGGTGGAACGCGCCGATCATGTTCTTGCCCAGGGGGTGGTCGACGGCGGTCTTGCCGCCCACCGAGCTGTCGACCATGGACAGGAGCGTGGTGGGCACCTGCACGAAATCGATCCCGCGCTGGTAGCAGGCCGCCGCGAAGCCGGTCATGTCGCCGCCCACGCCACCGGAAAACGCCACCAGGAACCCCTTGCGGTCCAGCTTGTGTTCCAGCAGGAACGTGAAGAGCGATTCCAGGCTGGCCAGGGTCTTGTGCTCTTCGCCGGGTTCGAACGCGAACACGGGCAGATCCTGTCCCCAGGAGGATTTCCACGACTCGATGGAGGCTCCCAGCGCGGCTTGCACGTTGCGGTCGGTGACCACCACGGCGCGGCCCGCCAGGCCGACCGAGGCGCACAGCTCGGGAAGGTCGCCCGCGATCCCGTGCCCCGCGAAGATGGGGTAGCTGCGCTCTCCCAGAGGGACGGTGAGGGCCTTGTTCGACCACGGCTCGATCAGCGAGGCGATGCGGTCGGCGATGTCTTCGCGGGTGACGTTGTCGTTGGATTCGATCTGGAAGTCGGCCTGGGCGTACAGGTGGGCGCGGCCTGCCATGAGTTGACGGATCTTGGCGAGCCGGGATTCCGAATCCAGGCCGGCCAGGAGCGGGCGCGTCTCCTTGCGGCCCACCCGTGCCGAAATCGTTTCCGCCTTGGCCCAGAGGCCCACCAGCGTTCCGCTCTGGCGCACCACCGAGATGGCGTCCTTGTGCAGGAGGCTTCCGCCGCCCAGGGCGATGACGCGGGGTGGTTCGGCGCTCAGGTGGCGCAGGGCCTCGATCTCGATTTCACGGAATCCAGCCTCGCCTTGTTCGGCGAAGATTTCCGAAACCGTCTTGCGGTGGCGCGCTTCGATCCAGTGGTCGATGTCTTCGAAGGGAACGCCCAGACGCTCGGCGACCATGGCGCCGATGCGGCTCTTGCCGGTGGCCATGAATCCGGTGAACCAGACGTGTCGGGTCAGGGTCACCGATGGGCCCCGGGAGTCGGGGTGACGTTGTGGGTCGGCATTCGTGGAAAGATGCCAATTGACGCGCGTTTGTGGGAGCCACAGATGCTAGAGATTCCAGCTTCCCGCCACCAGGAGGCGCGCTCGGCGTTGGCCGCCGTCGGGAAGGTCGGGTTCGTTCCCGGCCAGCAGGTCGGCCAAGGTCAGCGAAAGCTCCAGGCGATCGTCGAACAACCGCTGTCGCAGCCAGGCGTCCAAGGACCAGCCGCGACCGGCCGTCGCGGGACGATTGGACAGATTGCGCACCACCGTTCCCGAGTTCCATCCCAGGGAGGTCCGCAGCGAGAGCCCCGAGTTGTTGGCCAAGCGGACCGACCACGACACGGCCCGCTTCGCGGGGGTCATGTCCGCCTGTTCGGCGGGATCGCCCCAGCGGTCGCGGGCGACCACGGCGCACTCCACGGAGAAGGCCTCGGAAGGGATCCAGCCCAGCGAGGCTTGCCGGTCCCAGCCCCACAGGATCCCGTCCAACGAGGCGCGGCGGCCCCATCTTCCGGAGGCGTCGAACGAATCGGCCACGAAGGCGCGGGGAGAGATCGCCGCCATGGGCGTGTTGGAGGTTTCCAGGACCAGGGGCCCCAGGGGGCGTTCCACACGCAGATCGATCCGGTAGGCGTGCTCCTCGGTGGCGGACTCGGCGATCTCCCGACCGGTCAACGCCGATTCCAGCTCGGGACGGATTCCGTCGGGGCGGTCCGACCACTGGGCGGAGAGTTCGGCCGACAGCCGGGTCCGGGAGCGGAGTCCGTTCCAGCCCACCGTGTCGCGGGCCAGGTGGCCTTCGCGGTCCACGCGGTGGAACCCGGCCCACCGCCAGCCTCCGGCTTCCAGGGAGTGCCTGGCCCACGGCCCCACGCTCCAGACGGACGTTTCGTGCGCGCCGCGGGCGGATTCCGTCCGGTAGCGGATGCCCGCTTCCAGGATCTGCGGCGAATCGAACGTCCAGGCGAGCGCGCCGGCCGAGGTTTCCACGCTCCCCGGGCCGCGTTCGCGCGACAGGGATTGTTCCAGATGGTTCCACCGGAGCGACTTCCAGCGCAGGGTCGCGTCCAGGCGGTTGGCGCGCCAGGGCACCAGGATGTCGGAAACCGGCAGGTGCTGCCACAGCCATCCGTGCAGGTACGACGCCTGGGCGTACAGGTTCGGGGACATCCACGACGCGCCCGCACCGGCGAGCGAGTAGGGGGGGAGGTTTTCCCCGAACCAGGCGAACCGGTCGTGCGGCCAAGGGGATCCGAGCGAGGGGGCATGGAGCAGGAGCACGCGCCTGCCCAGATTCGCGTCGGAAAAATGGTCGACCTGCTCCAATCGCGCGAAGACGCGCCAGGGGAGCGAATCCGGCGAAGCCAGCCGCACGCAGGTGGCGGGATTGCGGTTTTCCGGCGAGGTCCCATGGGGGATTTCCTGCAGGACCTGGTCGCCCAGTTCGTTGCCCACCAGGAATCCGGCTCCGTCCAGCCGGTGCCAGGACTCCAGGAGCGAGAACCGGCGGCCCAGGACCGATCGATCGAGCTCTTCCGGGGCTTCCAGCGAGGCGTCGGAAGGACGGATGTTCCCCATGGGGTTCGCCATGACCTCCCACGACGAACGGATGGCGCACCCGGTCGGGTCCTGCCTGCAGGCCGACAATTCCCGGTTTTCCAGCAAGGGTTCGCCCGGGTCTCCGCCGAACAGGGCACCGGCGACGATCAGGACGGCGGACGCGGTCTTCATGGCCATTCCCAGGTGAGGTCGATTCCCGACCAGATCCACAGCGACCGTTCGGGCTCGGTGAAGGCGAAGCTCGCGGTCGAACGCAGCGCGATGCCGGGCTTTCGCCACCGGCGCGGCATCCAGCTCGCGCGCAGGTCGATGCCGAATTCCGACTCGCCTCCGTCCAGCTGCAGGGGCGGTCGGTGTTCTTCCAGGGCTCGCGCGTAGTGCAGCGACAGGAGCGCCGCGGTCGCGAACCCGCCCGGCCAAAGGGCTTCCAGGCCGCAGGCCGCGACCAGGTAGTGGGCCGCGACCTCGCCTTCCAGCGGAGCGTACTGGATCGACCCTACCGCGTGGATGCCATCGGAATAGGTGGTCGACATCCCGAACCGGTAGGCCGGGCTCGGGCCGTAGGGACCGTCGAGCGATCCGGTGGGGATCCCCAGCAGGACGCCGGTTTCGATGCGCGTGGAATCGAACAGGCGCGGCGAACCGCCGCAAGCCGATGCCGCCAGGCCCGAGGCCAGGGCGGCGCAAACCGCCAACCGTCTCAGAAGACGCCTTTTTCGCGCAGGGTGCCTTCCATGGCCTGACAGATTCCGGCTACGGTGGCGCCGCGGGCCGCGTCGGGGGCCGACGCTTCCAGCCAGTGCACCAGGGCCTGCGCGCCTTGTCCGACCAGCATGTCGATCCCGTGCACCACCAGGGCGCCGTTCTGGAACGCGTCCGACAAGAACCGGGTGACGTGGGGCTTGTACACCAGGTCGAACGCGACGTCCACTCCGGACACGGTGCCGTGGGGTACCGGGCTCTGGTCGGGCGATTCGCCGGTGGCCATGCCCACCGTGGTGGTCTGGCACACGATGCGGGGGCGGTTGGAGGGAGCCTGCCAGTTTTCCAGCGTGTCGACCGACAATTCCCGTCCGGGACGGGCATGCTCGCGGGCGAGTTCCGCCACGGCGCGGGCCTTGTCCAGGTTCCGTCCGTAGATCGCGATGCGGCGCGGCGACGGTTCGATCTCCGTGGCGGCGAACCCGACCGCGAGGGTCTGGGCAGATCCTCCGGTGCCCAGGATCGCGACTTCGGCCATGGTCCAAGGGAAGTCCGGGCGGCAGGCGTCCACCGCCGTGCGGATCGCGGTCATGGCGCCCTGGAAATCGGTGCTGGTCCCCTGGAACCGGCCGTCGGGTCCGCGGAAGAGCGTGTTCACCGCTCCCGCCAGCGAGGCCCAGTTCCCGACCTGCCGACCGTTGCGCACGAGCCAGTCGTGCACGGCGATCTTGTGGGGCACGGTGACGTTGCAGCCCACCACGTCGGGGTCGGATTCCAGCCGCTCCAGCGTGGCGACCAGATCCTGGGGCGCGGTGTCGAGCGTGGAGTATTCCCAGTCCAGACCCAGCGCGCGAAGGGCGGCGTTGTGCATGAGCGGCGAAAGCGATTGGGACACCGGGTGCCCCAGCAGATGGATCTTCTTCACGGAGCGGCTCCCGGTCACGGCAACGGGGCGTCGTGGCCGTCGCGGCGCAAGGCCACCGGAACGGGGATCAGGGATTGCCCGATTTCGGGGCAGTTGCGCGAACGGCTGGCCAGGGTGGTGTCCGACGGCGTCCAGCAGGATCCGAAGTCCCACCAGGTGCCTTCGTGGTCGGCGTTGGCCGGGGGCAGGCCCAGCACCGCGCGCGGACCGATGGAAAGCCATTGGGCGTAGTGGGCCATGGCCACGGTGGGGTTGCCGTTCTTGCCGTTTTCCGTCCACAGGGCGCCAAAGCAGGTTTCCAGGCCGATCGCCCCGTAGGGGCTGGCCGCGAACTCGGCGCACTTGGTCTCGGACGACACCGGCCTGTGCATGGAGCTGATCGCGTCGATGGTCCCGTCCATGAGGCCTTCCCAGAGCGACATGCGGTCTTCCTCGCCGCGCAGCGGAGGGAACACCTTCATGTCGACGTCGAACGATTCGATCGCGCGTTCGTCGCGCAGCAGATGACGGAATCCGACGTCGGCGGTGACCGCCAGCCCCTGGGACCTGGCCTGGCGCAGCATGCGCACGCCCTGGAGGGTCGACAGCCTCGACAGATGCACCCGCGCCCCGGTGCGGCGCACCAGGGGGAGCAGGATCCCCAGGCCGATCTCCTCCGAATCTTCCGGGATGCCGCGCAGGCCCAGGCGTTCGGCGACTTCGCCTTCGTGCACCATGCCCTCGGCGGAAAGCGTCGGTTCGGACGGATGCACGAACACGGCGAGACCCGACTGGGTCGCGTATTCCAGCACGCTGCGCAAAAACGCCACGTTGCAGGGGAGCGCGTCGCCCAGCGACACGCCCACGGCGCCGGCTTCCTTGAGCAGGGTCATTTCGGAAAGGGTTCCCTTTTCGCGCGCCGCCGCGGCCACGGGCAGCAGCTTGCAGGCCGACCCGTGGGCCCGGGTGAGCACCAGCTGCACCTGCGCGTCGTTGTCGATGGGAGGATCGGTGAAGGGCTCCAGCGCGACCAACGAATAACCGCCGCGGGCGGCGGCGCGCAGGCCCGACTTGATCGTTTCCGCCTGTTCCGATCCGGGTTCGCCGAACGCGCAGCCCAGGTCGCAGAATCCGGGAAGAAGTCGTTTTTCGTTCATCGTCAGAGTCTCCCGGCCAGAAGATGCAGGCAGGCCATGCGCACGGCCACGCCGTTGGAGACCTGTTCCAGGACCACGGACTGGTTCCCGTCGGCGACTTCCGACACGACTTCCACGCCGCGGTTGATGGGGCCCGGATGCAGGACCAGGGCGCCGGGACGCGCCAGCTTGAGCCGCGCGTGGTCCAGCCCGAAGCTTTGGCGGTATTCGCGAAGCGAAGGCAGCATGCCGCTGGTCTGGCGTTCGTGCTGGATGCGCAGGAGCATCACGGCGTCGGCGCCGTCCAAGGCGGCATCCAGGTTTTTGGCGACCTCGACCTGGGCGCCGAAGGCCTCCGGAGAGCGCGGCAGCAGCGTCGCGGGCCCCCACAGGCGCACGCGCGCGCCCAGCGTGGAAAGCGCCCAGATGTTGGACCGCGCCACGCGGGAATGGCGGATGTCGCCGATGATCGCGATTTCCCGACCTTCCAGGTCTCCCAGGTGCTGGCGCATGGTGAGCGCGTCCAACAGACCTTGGGTGGGGT
>JAKPQQ010000292.1 GCA_029557215.1 Fibrobacterota bacterium
AGCGCCGGATCCTGGAGAATGAGCTTTCCCAGCGCTTCGGCTCCGGCCTCGGCGCTGTTGGCCGCGGCCGTGACCTCCGAAGCGGTCTTGCGAAACGCGGGCATTTCCTTCTCGGAAATCTTCTTGAGCCATTGAGTCAAGGACATCGCCTGCGATGGTACCACTCGCGACGCGCCGGTGACACCGATTCGTCGACTTCCGGTCAAAAAACGCATCCCGCCCCGGGCCTCCGGGAGGGGCGGATTTCTACGCGTGGAACCGCAGGACGGCGATTTCCGGCGGGCACAGGAGCCGCAAGGGGACGCCCGTGGTACCCAAGCCCGAAGTGACCACCAGGTTCGCGTGGCCGACCTGGTGGTTGCCGTAGGTCCATTTCCGGGAATGGTGGCTGGGGGCGATGACCGCGCCCAACAGAGGCAGGCAGATCTGCCCCCCGTGGAGGTGTCCCGCCAAAATGTACCGGGACCCCGCCTTGGCCAGCTTGGGGGCGTTGTCGGGCGTATGGGAAAGCGACAGATGCGCGCCTCCGGGAGGCAGCCCCCGAACAGGATCGTCGCCCGACTGGAACGGCGCC
This sequence comes from Fibrobacterota bacterium, assembly GCA_029557215.1. Classification (GTDB taxonomy): domain Bacteria; phylum Fibrobacterota; class Fibrobacteria; order UBA5070; family UBA5070; genus UBA5070. The sequence continues at coordinate 575 of JAKPQQ010000292.1, forward strand.
TGGGTCCCGTGCACGATGAATTTGCGGCCGTCCTCCCGACGCACGGTGAACCAACGGTCCTCCAGCATCACCACTCCGGATCGGCGCAAGGTCTCGCGGATGGCGATGGGAGCGCATTCGTCGTGGTTGCCCAGGATCGCGAACACCCCCAGGCGCGATGGCAGACGCGACAAGCCCCCCAGGCTGCGCTCCAGAAGCGGGACGTCTTCGGGCCGATCGACGTAGTCGCCACCCAGCAGGATCATGTCGGGACCGATCCCCCGCACGACCTCCCAGACCTTGTCGTACCATTCGCAGGAGGGACGCCCTCCGCAGTGGAAATCCGACAGATAGGCCACGACCAATCCGTCCATGGATCGGGGGGCGCCCGGGAATTCGTAGCTGCGCACCTGGAGCGCATGGGTGGATCGCGTCCTTCCGCGCAAGCCCGCCACCGGCACCGCGCGCGATCGGGAGGTGGTGAATCCGATGGCTTGACGGGACAATCTCCAGACTTCCAGGATCACCACGACGCTGAACGCCACCCAGGTGACCTCGTCGATCCAGCTCGGCCCCCAGACCGCCAACGGCACCGGAAGCAACAGGCAGGGCAGCAGGAGCAAGGCCCCGCGCCGCAGCTTGGCACGGTCGTCGGGATCGGTCATGCACCAGCGGTTGAACGCGGCCACCCAGGCAGCGAGTCCCACGATCAAGGTTCGCAGGACGACGATGCTCATGGCCGGACAGCCTTGGTGGCCTGGTCCTTCCAGCGGAACCGCCCCCAGGTGCCGGCCCAGACGGCGGCGAGCACCAAGGGGATCTGGACCACGGCCGCCAACGGGAACCAGCGCAGCAAGCCCCGGGACCCGGTGCGGACGGCCAATCGGTGCACCAGAAGCCAAGCCTCCACCACGAACGCGACCAGCACGATCCCGACCCAGGGCAACGCCCACTTGGCCCACAACCCGTAGATCCCGACGAACAGCACGTAGGCGTAGCTCAGGTAGATGGCCGAAAGCAACAACACGCGATCGAGGTCGTAGCGGATGCACTTGGATCCCCAGCGCTTTCGCTGTTCCCACACCTGCCGCCAGCTCGCCGGCCCTGCGGTCCGCAACACGGTGGATGGCGCATCCGGGCAAATCACTTCCCAACGCCCCGAATCGGCGATGGATTGGATCAGGAAATCGTCGTCGCCCGACACCACGTTCTGGTGGCGAACGAACCCACCCACGTCGTCGAACGCCTTGCGCCGGTAGGCGAGGTTCCCGCCGTTGGCGGAGATCGGTTTGCCGGCTCCGATCGCCGCCGCCTGGACCGCCGACCACCCCAAGGCCTCCACCGCCCAGATCCCGTGGAACCATTTGGCGACCCCGGTGCCGGGAGGCCCATGCAGCACCAGGCCGCACACGGCGCCGGTGCGCGGCTGGAACCGCTGGATCATGCAGGAAAGCCAGTCGGGATCGGGAACGTTGTCGGCATCGAGCTGGACCACGATTTCGCCGCGCGCCACCCCGAGCCCACGCAGCAAGGCGTGTTTCTTGGGCCCCATGCCGGATGGGAGCTCATCCACCCGGATCACCTCGACGCGCCCCTGCCCCAGCTCGCGAGCCAGTTCGGAGGTGGCGTCGGAAGAACGATCGTCCACCAGCACGATCTGGGTGCGATCCACCGGGTACGACTGCGCCAACAGCGCGGGAATCAGACTCGGCAGGTTGCCAGCCTCGTCGCGGGCGGCCACGAGCACGGTCACGTTGGGGGTTTCGTAGGAGGCCGGCGCACGCTTGGGAGCGAACGGGATCCCGTTCAGCAGCCAACGCGCGAACGCGGCGTGGAATGCCGTGAAGGCCACGCCGAGCAGGGGGATCAGGACATGGAGAACTGTCACTGTCCCTTCAGCTTGCGCAAGGCTTCCCAGCGAGGATCGATGGGTTCTTCCACCGGAACGTCGTCCGGGAGCACGCCTTCGGGGAGATCGACCCCCGGCTTGATGGGCGACAACGGTC
>JAKPQQ010000298.1 GCA_029557215.1 Fibrobacterota bacterium
TCCACCTCCTTGCCGTGTCGGTCGCCGCGACGGCTCCGGACGATTTCCATTCCGTCGCCGATCTGGAATGTCCGGCGGGCGCGATCTCCTGCGAGGCGTCCCTGCCGGACTGGGTCTACCGTGTCCAGGCGCCGCGCGGTCCGGGATGTTCGTGGGCGCCGTTCACGGCGGCAGGCGGGCTGCTGCCTTGGCGCATGGCCCGTCGATCGTCCGATCGCGACACCATCCTGGTTCCGGTTCGTCGCGGCTTGACGGATTCCGCCGATTCGGCATGGGTCTGGGACGCCGAGGGGCGCTTTCCGTCCATCGGCGCGTTCGTGGAGTTCGCGACCCCCGGCGCGTCGGGAGAGATCGCGATCGAGGCCCGCGACGGCGATGGCGAGGCGTGGAACCTGGTCGGTCGGCAATCCTGCTGGAATTCCGTGCGCGAAGACAGTTCGTTTCGACAGGACACCATGCGCTGGAACGAGGCCAAGCGCCACCGGTTCTGGCGCGTGCGGCCCCTGGGAAGCGTCGCGACCCTGGGCGCGGCGCCGCGATTGCTCCTGTTCGTCCGGCGCGACCGGGTGGAAATCGCCACCGGAGGCCGAGCGAGTTCGATCTGGGGAGCGGGTCTCGATCCCGAGCGTTCCTGGTCGCGACCGCCCTTTCCCGCGAAGGTGCCGGTCGCCCCGGGCGAAGGCCGCATCGGCGATCCCCGGAGGGCTTCGGGCGAGGCGGCATGGAGCAAGCCGCTCTCCGCGCGGGTCTGGATCCTCTGGACGAGTCTTGTCGTGTTCCTGTGCGGATTGGCCGCGTTGGCCTGGAAGCTTTTGCGCGAGGCGTTCGGAAAGGGAGGCCGACCGGACTGACAGGACCTGGTCGGCGCGAAAAACGACGCGCCCGGTCGCCGGGGGGCGGGCGAAATCTGGACATGATGCTTTCGTGTCTGGGATGTCGTTGTCTGTAATACGGTGATGTCGGAGTTTCTAGATTGGCTCTCCGTACCTCCGCATGAACGACCCATCCTTGCATCCATTCCATGGCGCGAAGTTCCTCGACGAGTCCAAGGCGACCCCCGGCAGCCTTGATCTTTCCGTGTTCCAGCCCAAACCGGCAAAACTTGGGCAAGGGACCGTGTCCGACGACTATCTGAAACGTTGTCGGGAAGAAGACCCCTGGCCAGCGGAGACTTCGACGGTTCCGCAATCGGCAGCCCCGGCCTCGAAGGCATCGCCCGCTCCGCCCAAGACGGAAAGCGTCACCACGCTGGTGTTGTCGGTCTTCACCGATGGCACCATGAACGATGCGGAAATCCATGTCCGGTCGGGGACGCAGTCGAACGTCGCCAAGCTGTTCACCTTGATGTTCGAAGGCGAAGACGAAGGTGTCCGCCACGAGAAGAAGTACGTGGTGGGAATTGGGGGAGGGCATCGAGTCGACAGTTCATCTTCGTTTCCTAAGCGCAAGCTTCAGGAATTCGGGAAATCGGTGCAGGAAGGGGTGGAGGGGTTTTCGGGTCTGGGGTTCGCCGAGCGCGTGGACGAAGCGATGTCCTGGATTGGCAACGTGTCTCGTGAACATCCGGACGCCGAGATCCGTATCCAGTTGTTCGGGTTCAGTCGTGGTGCTGCCGAGGCGATCCACTTGGTGAACGTCTTGAACGATGCGCAGGAATTGACTCGCCATGGCATGGGTGGACGCAAGGTCTCGATTCCGTTCGTGGGGTTGTTCGATCCGGTGTCGTCGCTGGGCGTGCCGGGGAACGACGTGAACATCGGGGCGCGGTTGGAGCTGCGCGGCGACATGGCCCAAAGGGTGGTTTCGCTGGTGGCACAGGTGGAGGTTCGCGCCTTGTTCGACCTGTTGAGCATCCGGATTCCCCCGGATGATTCACGGGGACCGTATTCCTTGAGTCCGACCGAATGGTTCAAGAAACGCTGGTCGTGCCCGTTGCCGTCTTCCAACTGGGAAGAGTGGGTGATGCCCGGGGTTCATTCCGACGTGGGCGGGGGGTACGGCCCCGAGGAATGGGTTCCGGATGTCTGCTTCCAATACGAGGCGACAGCCCACCCTTCGCGCCGGACCGCCGATGCGCCGGGTGCGGCATGGGTTCCTTTGCCGGATCCCGGCGAGAGTCTGGAAAACTATGTCTACCGGATGAAGAACCGCGAATTGGAGTACGGTGCGGCACCGCGCGGCATGGCCGGGAACGAGTTCTGGTCCAAGGAAGCGGTGGAATCCAGGGTGAAAGCCATCTACGAGCAGAAAATGGAGCGCTGGCGGCAAAAGCGCCTGGAGGAGCAGTCCGGGAACCACAGCGTGGACATGCAGGAGTTCTTCCGGGAGCACCCCGTGTTGCCGTCGGTCCGATCGCGGGACAACAGCTTGTCCCGGATTTCACTGTGGGTGATGATCCATCGTGCGGAAAAAGCGGGGGTGAGATGGAATCCAATGAGTGAACTGGATAGGGTGCGCCGGGAGCCGCTTGAACCACTTTCAAAAGCGCATCCATTGGGATTTCTGCAGGAGCTATCGAGTGATCCAATCTTGATCGAGCAGCAGCTCTGGATCACCAATCTCAAATTCTGGCAACGAATCGTGCCGCGCATCCATGATTCAAGGTTGGCCGCCGATCTTCCCCAAAGGGTGCGAGAAGTCTATTTCTGTGGGATCAAATGAGAAACTTACTCCTCCTGATCGTCGTGGGGTTAGGTGGCGGGTGCGCCAACTCAACCACGTTCTATGACCTGACAGCGAAGTCATTCGTTCCCAACGGCATTGGTGCGAGTCTCATCACAACATCGGATTCCAGTTTGATGACTTGGGGAACGTTTCGAACCTCCAGTATCTGGGTCGCCTATCCGTTCCGTCTCCCGGACACCATCGTTGCTACTTGGCGGGAAGGGGGCAAGCTCGATCACGATCGGAAGGTTGTTCTCCCTCCGCTTCTCCCTCCTCTGAATCCAGCAAAACAGAAGTACCACCTCCAGTTCTGGTTCCATCCAGGAGATTCCTTGGAAGTGAAGGTCGATGTTCTGGAAATCGGCGATTGCCGACATGTCAAAGGCATCGGAGCGACCCGTACCCCCCACCATGGCCCCTGCGGGGTCATGAACGATTGGTGAACGCCATGAATGCCAAGATTCGTCTTCTCCTTGCGGCGGTATGCGCGCTCTGGCTGGGTGTTTCGCTTTCCTGCCAGTCGTCGTCGGGACCGTCTGCCGATCAGCAAGGCCCTCAGAGCCTCGTGCTGGAGCTTTCCTTCGACAGCGACGCAAAGGCTCCGGACTCCGGGCGATGGTCGATTCGCAAAGACTCGGGGGATGTTTCGGTCGAGTTGGTGGGTGAACGCAAGTATTCCGCCACATTCGAGATTCCGTCGCCGATCGGATCCGACAAGTTGTGGTTGACCTTGTGGACCGCGGGTTTGAAGCTGGTCCAGGTGCCCTATGTCTGGCGCGATGGCGCGGTGGTCCGGGAGGATCAGGGTGTGGTCTACGACAGCGCGACGTTGGCGGTGGTCCGAGCGATCCAAAAACCGGTGGGAACCGATTCCCAGGTGGCCATGGGCAAGGGCGGCGCCGCGACGCTGTTCGCCCGGGCGGTCCTGTCGGGCGATTCCTTGGCGCGGTTCGTTCCCCTGCGTCTGCCGGGAGGACTGGATTCCCAACGGGTGTTCGACTCCACAGTGGCGCTCGCGGCCCGAAGCGGGAGCTCGTTCAAACAAATTCTGACGACTTGGACTCTTGGCAAGGATTCGGCCTGGCTCCAGATGCGTGTCGCGGAACTCGTGGCTTCCGGGGTTCTGTTCAAGACGGATTCCGCGAAATTCTTTCCGCCGCCGCCTGTCCGTCTGAAGGCTCCGCTTGCCGTTGTCGCCGACCTGGTGGCAGGTGGGGCGGAGCAATCCGTCTCGGGGGAATTCGTCTGGGATTCAGGTGCCGTGACGGTGGAAGCCAACATCTGGCGTGGTTCGGATTCGGTGACGGAACGCTTCCAGGTGTTCATGGTCGCTGCGCCAGGCGCGAAGGATACGACCTGGAATCTGTCGAAACTCGTCCTCAAGGCCCGGGAAGGAATCGATACCGGCACCTACCAACTTCAGGTGGTGGTGTCCGATCCCAAAGGGAATTCGGCCAAGGGGCAGTCTCGACTGCATGTCGTCGCGGCTCCACCCGGCGCGCCTCGCCTTGTGCGTCGGTTGCCGGAGCACCAGGAGGAAAACGTGCTGCCGTTCGACTCCGCCGAGTTGCGGATGGAATGGGTGGTGCGCAATCCGGCGAATTTCGACGACACCACGTTCCGAGTCGATGGAGCGGTTCCGTTCAAGCGCAACGATTCTGTCTGGACGGCTTCGGTCGCCATCGCTCCCGATGGCCGCGAAAAGACCATCGCCATCCGCGCCAGATCCAGATCGGGCGAGGCGATTTCCGATTACGTGAAGGTCGTGCGTTTGCGCGATTCGGCGGGGCCGACCATCGTTTGGATCTCTCCGACCTCGGAAGTGGTGGTCGATTTCGCCGTCGAGTCGTTCCTGGTGAAGCTCCGGGCGACCGATCCTTCGGGCATCGATTCGGTCTGGATCGATGGGGTTGCGGCTTCCTTGCAGGATGGATCTTGGCAAGCGACGGTTCGACTCGATCCCACCGGGGTCGTTCGGGAGATCCGCGCGACCGCACGGGACAAGGCGGGGAATCGCAGCGATTCGACCATCCGGATCGGGCGCGGAAAGGACAATATTCGTCCGACCGTGGTGCCGCGAACCGCGTCCGGGGTCTGGCCGCACGATTCGGTTTCCGCGACGCTCTCCTGGACGGTCACTGACAATCACCAAGTCGGGGTGGTCAAGATCGGCGACTCCTTGGCGAATCGGTCCGGAGATGCCTATGGATTGCGCGTTCCTCTGAAGGTCGGAGCCAATCGGTTCGTGCTGGTGGCGTCCGATACATCCGGCAACGTTCGATCCGACACAGTGGTCCTGGTGCGGGCGGCGGGGGTGCCGGTCCACAAATTGGAACAACGTCGGTACATCGGTGCCATGGAAGATACGGTGGTCGCTCAGGAAGCCGACAGCCTTGAGTGGTCGACAGACGGGGCTACCTGGACAAAATTCGACGGAGTCTTGGATGTCGCGAAAACCGGAGTGTACCAGGTGCGAGCCTGGCCTGGACCTTCTTCGGTCGCAAGCGCATACTACCGGATCGATCGGGCGATTCCGTTCGCAGCATCACGTTGGAGCTTTTTCCTCGTTGGCGATTCCTTGTACGCCACGGGAGAGAACTCCTTTGGCCAATTGGGAGATGGAACCAAAATATCAAAGACCTCGCCGACTCCGATCATGGCGGGAATCGCCAAGGTCGGTTCTCCATTGTCTTTTTCTGATGTTCGATTCTCGGTATTTTTGACCACCGATGGAGGGCTGCTGGCAGCTGGAGTCAGCCCCAAGATCGCTCGCCTGACCCGACCTGTCGGCTACACGGTGGACTATCCTGAATACCTGAATTCTCCGGTCCCAGTGCAGCTGATGGACAGCGTACGGGATTTCTCGGTCGGCTACGAATTCATCTTGGCGATCAAGAAGGATGGATCCTTGTGGGGATTTGGCGACAACTCCAATGGGCAATTGGGGATTGGAAAACGCTCGGACAATGAATACACGCGCTGGAAGATCGCAGATTCCGTCGTTTCCGTAGCCGCTGGGGAAGGCTTTGGAGCCTTCGTGAAAAAGGATGGAGGCTTGTTCTTGATGGGATCTGGTCGATCCGTTGGTTGGACGCCAGGGGATTCCGTTCCAAAACGCCGACTCGATGGAGTGAAGTCGGTTTCTGCGAGGGCATGGAGTGCTTTGGCCGTGATGCAGAATGGACAACTCTGGGCCATAGGGCGCAATGGCAATGGGGCGTTTGGTGATGGAACGACCACGACCACCGAGACCTTCGTCCAAACCGCAACAGAGGTTTCGGTTGCCTTTGCAGGGTTCAATCGGAATCTGTACATCGGATCGAACGGCAGACTGATGGGTGCAGGCTCTCCCGGATGCATGGAGTATGGGAAGGGGGGCGGATGGACGGAAATCGCCGAGAATGCGGAACATGCAAGTCTTGGTGGTATGATCAGCAGTCGATTGTTCGTACCGTACGATTTTCTGCTCTTTGTTCAGAAAAACGGGGCGCTATGGGGGAGTGGTTGCGCGTATAATAGCGTATTCGGAAGTACCGTTTCCGTCGACCAGAAGGATCCTGTCCGGTTGCAATTCTGACCGCTCAGGGAGCCAACAGGCACCGCGCGAGCCGTGTCGGAATCTGGTTGGGGTGGCGGGAATGGCACGGATCTATCCACTCATCCATCCTCATTCAAGGAACGACATGTCCCGGAGATTTCTCTTCGCTGTGTCCCTCATTCTGATCATTGCTTCGGCTGCACTCGCGGGAAATCCCGTCGACATCCATGGTCGCCTGCGAGTCGTCGGGAACCGGATCGTTGGTGAAAAAAGCGGTGACACCGTTCAGCTCACCGGAATGAGCCTTTTCTGGCACCTGTGGATGGGGCAGTACTACAACCCCAAGACGGTGGATTGGCTTGTCGATGACTGGCGGTGCTCGATCATCCGAGCTGCTGTGGGTGCGGACGATAGCAAAGGGGGTGTTTTCGATACGGCAACCTTGAACGGTGGACGTAGATTGGCTCAGACCGTTGTAGACGCAGCCACACGAAGAGGCATTTATACGATAATTGATTGGCATTCGCACTATGCGATCAAGCATATCAACGATGCGAAGATCTTTTTCGATTCCATGGCACGCAAGAACGGCCAGAATCCGGGCGTGATCTTCGAGATCTTCAACGAACCCTGGGCCAACGAGTATTCCTGGGACTCGATCAAATCCTATTCGGAGCGAATCATATCCGTCATCCGCAAGCACAGTCCCAACTTGATCCTGGTCGGTACGAGGCAATGGTCCAGGGACGTGGACGAGGCATCCCTCAATCCGATCGTCGATTCGAACGTGGCCTATGTCCTGCATTTCTACGCGGGTTCGCACCGGGACACCTTGCTGGAACGTGGGCGTACAGCCCTGAACAACGGTGTGGCCTTGTTCGTCTCCGAATGGGGTACTTCAACGGAGGATGGGGGACGTTTCACAGATCGCAAGGTTTACAAGGAAGAAACGGATCGGTGGTTCGCCTGGATGGATTCCAACAAGATTTCATCCTGCAACTGGGCTGTTCAAAGCGAAAATCAGTCGTCCGCGGCCATCAAACACGGCGGTAGCAAGCTGTTCGGATGGGGAGATTCGGATCTGACCGAATCCGGTCGATATGTGCGTGAGCTGATCCGCTCCAGGAACACCCAATACACCTTCGACCTCCCTCCGATCGACAGCTCCATGCTGCCCGGCCGCATCCAGGCCGAGGCGTTTTCGGCCAAGAACGAACTGGACGTGAGCCCCGGGGCGGCCGACGACGAATCCCGTCGCCTCATGAATTCGCAGACCACCAGCTGGGCCGAATACGACGTGGTCATCCCCTTCCGCAAGAAGGGCGTGATCGCCTTGCGGGTGGGGACCGGCATGGATTCGGCGGCTCCGGTCGTGAAGATCAACGGCAAGGCGGTCGCCAGGATCCCCTTCAAGAACACCGGCAACTGGAACACGTTCGTCACCGTGGTGTCGGATTCCGTCATTCTGCCGGCCGGACCGGCCAAGGTCCGGGTGGACTACAACGGCCAGTTCGACTTCGACTGGCTGGAGATCACCGGGCGCAGGACCACCGAATCGGATCCTCCCCAGATCGACACGGTCCACCAGCTGGTGCGCATCGAAGCGGAAGACGCGGTGGCCTCCAAGAGCCTGACCAAGGAGTCGTCGGGCGACGAGGACGCGACGGGAAGCATGGGCTACACGACCGATTCGTCGTGGGCCGAATACAAGGCGTTGCTGCCCCAGGGACGCCAGACGGTCGCTGTGCGCGTGGCGTCGGGCTCGGAAGGTGCGACCTTGAAGATTTCCGTCAACGGCGCGGCCAAGGCGAACATCAAGGTGGCCGGGACCGGTGGATGGCAGAGCTGGAAGACCGTCGTCGCGACCGATTCGTTCGACCTGGATCTGTCGGATTCCGCCACCGTCCGGGTGGATTGGGAAGAAGGAAAGGGCCAGTCCAGCCTCGTGAACCTGAACTGGATCGAGTTCCGCGGTCCGGACAAGGTCATCGTGGGCGTGCGTTCCCCCGGCGTGGCCCGCGGATTCCGGGCGCGCATGGCGGGTTCGACCATGGACGTGGATTTCGGGACGTCGTTCGCGGGAACGCTCCAGGTGGTCGATCTGCAGGGACGGATCCTGGCCGAACGCGAGGTGTCGGGCGAATCGTCCGCACGGCTGCTCGTGCCGATGTGGAAGGGTGTCGCGATGGTGCGCGCGGTCGGCACGCAGGGTGTCCGCTCGATTCCCGTCTTCCGTCCATAGGACGCGGCTCCACCGGTTTTCCAGGGAACAACAAAGCCTCTCCAGTCGGAGAGGCTTTTCTGTTTGGTGCGAAGCCGCCTGGCCTTGGCTGGCGGTGGCGTGTCACCAGTCGGCTTCGATCGTCCCTCCCAGGCGCTGGCAGCTTTTGTCGGTGTACTGGTGGACCTCGAAGGCGTTGCCGTCGGGGTCGCGAAGCCAGATCTGCCAGGTGTGGTCGCAGCCCAATTTCTTTTCCGTGAACTCCACCCCGTTGGCGCGAAGCTGGGCGATGGTCTTGTCCAGGTCCTGCGATTCCAGGCAGAAGTGGGCGATCCCGGTGTTCACGGGGGCTTCCATGGATGGGTCTTCGAACATTTCGATGTAGTTGTCCGGAGCGATCTCCAGATAGGCCCCGAACTTGGCGCCGTTGCGGGTGAATCCGAACCGGGGCTCGAATCCGAGCTTCCGGTAGTAGGCGACCGAGCGGTCGAGGTTCTTCACGTTCAGGCAGACGTGGGCGATTCGGGTGAACATCTTCGTCGGGATCCTTCCGGAATGGATTGCGGGCGGTTGGTCGCGATCGCGTGGCATGGAGTTCACGCCGCGCCGCGCGATCAGGGCTTGCGCCGGATCCAGGCCGAACGAGGGTCCCAGTTGGCGGCTTCCACGGCGCGCCGGGAGGCCGGCCAGACGCCCCTGAACAACCGCACATCGCCGACGATCCCCTCGAACCCGGTCGTGTCCGGCACGACACCTCCCAGGACGATTTCCGACGACCCCGACAACGGGGGGGCCGGTCGGGCGACGACTTGCGCATCCAACCTTCCATCGAGGAATCCCTGCGCGGCGATCGACGAGTCGCCCGATCCGGTGAACACGAACTGCGTCCAACGGTCCGGGACCAGCGGCACGGGAAGATCGGGTGATCCGAAGAATTCGTTGTCGACGACGTCCTTGCACATGACCAGAGGCTTGGCCGTGTCGCCGAACTCCCGGAACGCCCAGAGAGCATGGCTCTGGTGGCCGGAATTCGACTGGATGCTGAAATAGGAAGGGACGTCGATCGCGCTTCGGGTGGTGGAAAGGTTGACCAGCAACGTGTAGCCTTGCGCGACCGCGCCGTCGGGAATCTTCGCCACGGCCCGCGAGAGCGAATCGAACCGCATGCCGCCGTCGGTGAATCCGGTGTCGGAACGCACCGACGACAGCTCGAACGCGGGCGTGCCGGCCATCAGGCTGCGACCGTCGGATCCGCTCCAGGCTCCGAGCCATCCGTCCTGCGGGCGGAAGACGGAATCCGACGCGAAGGTGGAAAGCGTCGCGGCGGTGGGGTTGCCCGACCGCACCACGAGTTCGGTGGGACGGTCGCCGTGGAGGGTGTCCACGAGGACCCAGGCCTCGGCGCGGTGCGCGGCGGGTTCCCAGCGCGAAAGCCAGACGGGGAGCCAGTTCCCCTTGGCGTCCAGGATCCGGATGTCGTGGCCGTCGCCGCTGGAGGAGGCGAAATCCACGAACGAATCCAGCCGCAGGCGCAACGGGAACGAAGCGACATCGGCGACGTCCTGCGGAGGGACGACCTCGAGACGAACCTGGGACTTCCAGTCCGACGAATCCTCCAGATGCGCGGGAAGGATCGCCACGGTCGTGTCGAAGGTCCCTCCGGGAGGCACCCGCAACCGGAATTCGAACGGAAGGGCCGTTCCAGTGTTGAAATCCAGCACCACCGACCGGTATTCGCCCGAGGCGAGCGAATCGATGCCCAATCGCGCCCCGAAGTCGGAGGAGGATGTCGAAATCCGTCGCGTGGTCCCGAGGACGGACCAGGTGAAGCCCGAATACCTGTGGAAGATGGGGGTGCCCGAAGGCAGCTTCAGATCGAGGTGCGCCGCGCCGAGCGGTTCCAGGCGGAGATCGGCCAGCGCCGTGGTGTCGGCGCCGGTTCCCCAGGCGAGCGCCTTGCCCGTCCTGCCGCTGGAATCCGCCACCACCAGCCGGTAGGGCCCGGTTTCGGGAAGCTGGATCGAGAAGCGCCCCGAATCGTCGGCGCTTCCCGCGATCCCGTACATCTCGGCAAGGATCCGTTGGCGCTGGCTGGTGGCCGCGACGACCCCGACGCTTTCCGGCAAGGCCACGATGCGGGCCTTGGCCGCGGGGCCGTCGGGCGACGTCGCCGTTCCCTCGATCCATTTCTGCGCGGGATCGGCCATCCCGGAGGTGATGGTCGTCGCGGGCAGGCGGGTGGCGGTCCCGGCGGAGACCTCGACGGATCCCAGCGACGTGTCGCGCGAAGCCTTGGTATTCGATGCCGAAAGCGAGTAGGTTCCCGACGCCAGACCGGTGAACAGGTATTGTCCGGATCGGTCGACGGGGCTGGAGGCTTCGATTCCCGGGCCTCGGAGCGTCATCGTCCAATCGGACGCGACACCGGGGCCGGTCCCGATGCCCAGGGGAGTGAGGATCGCGCCCGTGAGGGCACCTGCCGATTGGAGACGGATTCCGGCAAGGCGCGTGCGGGTGGCGACAACGCCTTCCGACAGGTCGGCGGGTTCCAGCGTGTCCACGAACGATTCGGTTCCCGAAGCGACCCGCAGCAGCCAGCGTCCGGAATCCGGAAGCGCGAAGGCGTACCGTCCCGAATCGTCGATCGCGAAGTTCCGTTCGGGAAGCGATCCGTTCTGGATGTCGAGAAGTCGAATGGTTCCGCCCGCCGCCAGGGTCCCGGTCGAAGTGGTCGCCTTGCCGCGCACGATCCGGGAGGAAGATCCGTCTTGGACCTCCACCACGGTCGGGGGGGCGATGGTCGTGGTTTGCGGCGCGACCTGGACAGGACCGATGGGAACCTGTTCCAAAGCGCCCTTGAATACAGCGATGGGGGTGTAGCTGCCGGCCGACACCAGTTCGATGCGCCAGATTCCGTTGCTGTCGGGGGTGATCACGACATCGACCCCGGGGATCACGATCGACCATTTCGCCACGGAATCGGTTCCGCTTCCGGCGGTGGCGAGGGTGCCTTCGATGGATCCGAACTTTTCCAAGGACAGGCCGCCCAGCTGGACGGTGGTCTGTCCCTTCAGGGAATCGGTATCGATGGTTCGGAGGGTTCCGCAGCCTCCGACCGAATCCCGGGCTTCGACCACCCAGCGGCCGGTGTCGGTGAGCGGGACGGAGAAGGTGCCGTCGGACGAGGACGTGGTGTTCCAGACCGGGAGAGTGGTGTCGGAGAGCGGAGTCCAGTCGGCCGGTCTGATGCGCACCTGGACGCCGTCCGCGCGGCAGGTACCGGTGGACAGCAATCTGGCCTGCAGACTGTTGGGGACGTCGACGCCGCTTCCGCCGTCGGCGCTTCGATCCGAAGTCGAGCTGTCGCAGCCGAAGAACGCGGCGAGGACGAGGATCATGGACGGTATGCCCGGACGAGCAGCCAGGGACGGCAGGAAATGAAGATTGCGCTTGTTCGTCACCGGAATGGTCTCCGAGGTGGCTTCCGTTTCAACACCGGCCGAGCTGCCGTTCGTCACCAAATCTTGAAAATGTTGACGGAAATCGTCGCCTGGGGACGGGTCGACTCAGTCGGACGCGGGTTCGTCGAATGGTTCGGAGAGGGGGAAGATCTGGAAATTCGCCTGCATGACGATTTCCGGCTTGTCGGTTTCCGCCAGTCGGAGGATCTCGGACCGGAGCCGTTCGATCTTTTCGCACAGCGCCCTGTAGG
>JAKPQQ010000299.1 GCA_029557215.1 Fibrobacterota bacterium
CACCGATTTGCCGCTGCCCAGCCAGGTGTGGACTTTCGAGCGTTCCTCCTTGCCGTCCTTGGTCAGGAAGCTGTACAGGCGAAACGTCACATTTTCCAGATTGGCGCTTCCGGTGACCTTGGCGTCGACGGCCATCTCGAAGGGCTCGTCGCAGCGTAGCTCCTCGGTGGGAGTCAGAAACCGGCAGTTGGACAGAGCGACCTGGTTCTGCGAGGCGGCGGAACTCGCGGGCTCGGGGTTGTCCTCGCGGCACTCCTTGAGGTAGTTGGGATTCACCGTGCCCTGGCCCACCGAGGAACCCGCGGCAGGTCCGGTCTTCTTCTCGAAGATCGACTTGTCGATGCTGCCGGGGTGGGCGGTGGACTGATCGAGGAGTTTGGCGCCGGAGGGGTTGCTGGCGCGGGGATTTGTCATTGAGGAATTCCTTGAAGGCTCAGTAACGTTTCATGGCTTGTCTCGCGGGGGACGTCAAATCTGTCAAGGCGGCAGCATCACTTCCCGCATGGCGGCACTCGCGTTCCCGGTCCGTGTATCCATCGGCCCGAGTAACTGACCAAGCCAACAATCCGAGCACCAGTGAGCTGTTCCAGAACGCAACCTCGAAGTACCCGCGGTTGATGTTGAAGAAAGAGCCATCAAGCAAGGTTGGCACCAGCAACGAAGCCATCGGGAGAAAAGAAACCCAAAATGCCGCAGCCATCCGTTTTTCAAGGCTCGTAGCCATCATCCCAATCCATGGTGAGAGTGCGAGGATCGCCAAGGGGAGCCAAGGAGACTGGATGGAACCCTGTATTCGCAATGGATTCCAGTCACGAAAGACTGGCCACCCCCAGACTGCAATGAGAATGGCAAACGGAAGGAGAGCAACGAAGATCGCCACCCCGCTCCATATCGACCCATCCCTCCAACGCCTTTGCGACACGATTTCCGAACCTGCCCAAACCAAGATCGGTGCCACGAAACTAGCACGAGTACAACCCACAACGCCCGCAAGAGCTCCACTGCAAACAACCGCAAACCATTTTCGCGAAAGGCCTGAAAGCAAAAAGGCTCCCACCAGCGCTGCGTTCGCCACAATGTTCGACCTGACCACAAGCTCGTACCAAACCGGTAATGATGTCGCGAGAGCCATGACCAACGGGCCTCGCCCGTTCTTCGGGATCGTGAAAACAAGCACAGCCAAGCTCACCAGGGGAAACCAGCCGATCTCACCAACCGCCCAAGCCGGTATGCCAACCAAATAGAGCCAAGGAAAAGGAACAGGGGGAGGGACGTTGAACCTGGACGAAGCGAGGTACGGATACTGCCCATCAAACAACCGAGTCAGGAAATTGGACATCAGTTCCCACCTGTCCACACGCAAGGACTCCTGAGGAACCATCCACCATGCCACAGCGCAGAATCCGACGGCAAGAACACCTATCCAAGGATAGAGTCTACGTTGAACATGCTTGGGCACTACAACGCACAAAAGTGGTGCCAGCGCCGTCAGCAACATCACCAAAGCCAGCTTCCAACCGGAAACCGCACGACCGACGTATCGATGAGCTGTTTCGGCATTGGCGATCATCGATACCGCAAACACAGCAGGAACCAGCCAAACCGTGGTCAATTTTTCTAGCCAAGTTCGGTGCAGAATTTTCACTCGTGATAAGTTCATCAAGGTTCGCAAACTAGCCTTCCCAGGGCCTATATGGAAAGATCCAAATTTCAGGGCTGAAATAATCAACTCTTGGTGACAAACCATCAACGCTTGATGCGTCGAGTCTGCTGCAAATCTGAAAATCACATATAACTTCAGGTATCTATGCTCAACGGTAAGTCCATCTGCGTCGTGATGCCCGCCTACAACGCGGCTGCAACCTTGCAGCAAACCTATGCAGACATTCCAAAAGACATCGTGGACAAAGTTGTCCTTGTCGACGACGCATCCACCGACAACACTCGGAAAATCGCAAGAACTTTGGGGCTTGATTTTTTAGAACATGGCTCCAATAAAGGGTACGGAGCAAATCAAAAAACGTGTTATACGCATGCATTAAAATTGGACATGGACATTATCATTATGCTCCACCCCGATTATCAGTACTCCCCACGATTGATTGGCGCCCTAGCATCAATGATTGCCTATGGAGAATACGATGCCGTCATAGCCTCTAGGATCCTTGGTGCTGGAGCGCTGCTAGGAGGGATGCCATACTATAAATACATAAGCAATCGACTCTTGACCTTTGCTCAAAATATCCTGTGCAACCGAAAATTCTCTGAATATCATTCTGGGTACCGAGCCTACGCTAAGAACGTCCTAAATTCGATTTGTTTTGAAGCCAACTCCGACGGCTTTGTTTTTGATAATCAGCTATTCATGCAGATGCTTGCTGGCGACTTCCGAATCGGGGAGATTTCTTGCCCAACGCGATATTTTCCGGAAGCTTCCAGCATCAGGTTCTGGCCCTCTGTTAAATACGGCTTAGGGTGTCTTACAGAAGGGTTTTCATTTCTACTTCATCGTTGGGGTATCCGGCATAACTCTAGACTTCGAACCAAGGACGTGCTGTGAGGCTTTACTGGCACCTAGGAATGTGGATTTTCGTGAATTTACTTTTCACCTTCAAGTACCTATCTCGTGCAGGTAACTGGGCTCCCTTGTTAGCCATCTTGACAATTACTTTTGCTGCAGCATTAACATTTTGGATTACGGGAAAAACGAGAACTGATACCCAACGAAACACACTCACCTGGCTTTCCTCCACTTTATTTGTCGCTACAGCCTTGACAGGATTCATACTAATACCCGTCGAACTCATTCGCGTTGACCGCTACGAAATGATTCGATTATTCTGGGAAAACGCTTTTTCCGGGATTAACCCTTATACCCCAAGAGTTCTTGGCGTATCAAATGTCCCAAGCCAATTCCCGGTCTACTTCCTCCTAGCCTTGCCATTTCATTTGATCGGGGAAATTGGCTGGATCCCCGTATTATCCGTATTATCCCTAGCCTGGCTATTAAACAAGTCTAGCGCATTCGGAAGTCGAAATACAGCTTCCATAATTTGTCTTTTTCTCCTATCGCCAGCTCTTTGGTGGGAGATCATTTGTCGAAGTACGATTTTTGCGAATTCGGTTTTAATACTTTTCGCGTCTCTCCCTCTACTGATGAGCCCCGAGAAAACCCTTGGAAAAAGGTCGCAGCTATTTCTGGGCTTAGCAACCGCTACGCGATCCGTAGCTTTCCTTGTGACATTCCCAATCCTACTTAATCGAATCTACCTTTCTCCAAAACGCTGGATAATTCCTAGTGCCACAGTACTTGGTGTTTCGATATCCGCGATTCTTCCATTATTCTTGCCTTTTTTCCATGACTGGGGGCCATTCAAGGTAAATGGACTATTCCTACCAACTTGGGTCATGGCGGTTGTTGCATTGCTTACTTGCGTTGCCTCGTTTCGAATTAGAGATATGAAATCTGTTTTAGCCGTTTCAGTGATAGCATTAGATCTCTTTGTTGTGTTATATGCAGGACGCATCCTACTTTCGGAAGGATGGAACTCGTCTTTCTTTGGAAGCGCAGTCGATATCTCCTACTTTCTGCTTAGCGCTCCATTTCATCTCTACCTGCTCTTTAACGCCCCCGATGGGCGCGAATCTCTTTGAGATTATTGATCTCTGACATCGTCGATATCGACATCAGCAGCAACTCACACTAACTGCTCTTCCCTGCCAAATGACAACGACACTTCTTTAGGCAAGCCTAAGAAGTGTCGTTGTTTGAAATCAATTTAGCCAGAGATGCTGATCGAATCATTCTGCTTCCCTGGCAATAATCTCAATCGAATTTTGGAATCAAGGAGCGGTGATCGGAATTGGCGAATAGTCGGGCGACACAACCTCCGATCCAGGATCCCCGTACCAATGAATATTGATCAACTGTTCATCATTTGACCCAATCCTTACAAGGCGACCGTCGGAGGCCACAGCAATGGCATGATATAAACCAACGGCAAACTCTTTGAATCCAGAACCAATTCTCATCGGAGCAAAAACATTTTCATCCCCAGAGGTTGGAACCATTCCCGTATTCGCCCCTGAATTCGCTCCTGACCCCCAATATTGACCACTCGCATCCTTGTAGTAGGAACTGTAATTACCTGCATACACTTGATCTGCCCGAAACGAGGTGGTTCTGGGCGTACCATCTGGACCGACCGTTACACCGAAAGTCTGACCATTCGTTCCATCTCCAAACGTTCTGACATACCCATCCACTCCCAGCGCGAGGGTATGAGTTCCCCCTGCGGCAATCGACTTGATATTGCTTAGTACATGCTTTGGAAGCATCGCGTTGGCCATAGACGGATCTCCGAGCTGGCCATGTCCATTAAATCCAACCGTCCATAGAGAACCATCCACCTTCAAAATCCCATAATGTAGGGCCCCAGCGCTGATCTGGATGGCATCCGTAGCGATCAAAACTGGTGAATGCCGTTCTTCCGTTGTCCCATCACCAAGTTCACCAATCGTATTCGTGCCCATGGCATACACTTTTCCTGTCGAGGTCAGGAATACTGTGAAGGCAAAGTTGCCTGTCGCTCCGCCTGTCACAGCTACGACGTCAGAAGCGACCTTGACTGGCGTCCATCGATCCACCGTCGTTCCATCTCCAAGTTGGCCATGATTGTTTCGACCACAGGCCCAGAGTGATCCGTCAGTCTTGATAATCATCGTATGTTCTCCCGCTTGCGCGACCGTTTTCACACCAGTCCATAGCATGACTGGTGACAATCGATCTTCGTCATCGCCCAACCCGAGTTTCCCATATCGATTTGAACCCGATACGTAAAGAGTGTCCCCAACTAGATAGAACGAACTCAAGGAAAGAGCGTTCAAAACAGGCTTTGCTTGATGAATGATATAACGAACCGTATCGTAGGTAGCTACACCTTTATACCAAGTACGCGTTTGGAATGTGCGCGTCTGATCAATGAGAAACGGGTTCTTGGCATTTATCCAAGTGATTCCATCCAAATTATACTGGATCGAGTCAGCAACAGAAGCTGTCAACGTATTCATCACACTACCCAAATAATGCCCTGGTAATGGAGAGTAAGTGCATTTCGGCACCTTCCGCGTCAACGTCACCGAACTGCTCGCGCTGTTCGTTTTCGCGTCAGTGGCCTCGATGATGAAGGTGTTGGCACCGTAGGCCAGATTCACCGTTCGGGAGTAGGTGGTGCCAGATCCCGTCACGGTAACGCCGCCGATCGACACCGAACTCACGCCCACATTGTCCGTCACCGTCACGGAGATCACGAACGATGTCGTCGCGTCGGACACCGTCATGTCGGTGGTCGGAGTCTTCAGCACGATCACAGGCTTGGTCTGGTCAAGACGAGTCACCACGATTTGGGTGGTCGACTTGAGACCCGAAACGTCCTCCGCAACCACTTCGAACGAGTTCGCACCGTAGGCCAGGTTCACCGTGCGAGAATAGGTGTTGCCAGACTTGGTCGCGGCCACGCCACCGATCAAAACCGATTTCACACCGATATTGTCCGTCACGTCGAACGACAACGCGATCGAGCTCGTCGCGTCGGCCACGGTCGTGTCCTTGCTCGGACTCTTTGCCACAATCGTCGGCTTGGTCGCGTCGGCGGAGCGTGTCACCACCAGGGTGTCCTTGGACTCGTTGTTCGCGGCATCGGTAGCGACAACCACGAACGAGTTCCCACCGGGCACCAAACTCACCGTACGCGAGTACACGCCACCGGAACCAGTCGCATCCACGCCACCAATCGTCACCGACTTCACTCCCACGTTGTCCGTCACCGTGAACGACAGGGCGATCGAACTCGTCGCGTCGGACACCGTCGTGTCCTTGCTCGGAGCCTTCGCCACGATCACAGGCTTGGTCTGGTCGAGCCGGATCACCGTGACCGTGTCGACCGACCTCAGACCCGACGAATCCTCGGCGAGCACCTGGATCATGTTCACGCCATAGGCCAGGCTCACCGTGCGCGCGTACACCTCACCGGTACCCGGCACCGTCGTGCCGCCGATCGAAACGCTCTTCACCCCGATGTTGTCGGTCACGGTGAACGAAAGCGAGATCGAGCTCGTCGCGTCGGACACCGTCGTGTCCTTGGTCGGAGCCTTCCGGCTGATCAATGGACGTTGGGTGTCCGCCGAACGCGTCACCACCAAGGTGGCCTTGGCGTCGTTTCCAGCCGCATCCCTGGCAACGATTTCAAAGGTGTTCGCGCCCACGACGAGATTCGTCGTCTTCTTGTAGACCCCGGCATCGCCGACGATTTCCTCCGTGCCGATCTTGACCGACGAAACCTGTTCGTTGTCGGTCACGCGGAACACCAGTTCGATGCTCCGTTGTCCGACAGCCACCGTCGTGTCCTTGCTGGGCGACACCAGCGTGATCACAGGCTTGACCGCGTCGCCCCCGCGCGTGACCACGATCGTGTCGTAGGCCTTGTTCCCCGTCGCATCCTCGGCGTAGATCGGGAAACGGTTCTCCCCGGAGACCAACGCGACCGTATCCGAATAGATGATATCGGAACTTGTCACCGTCTCGCCCTTGATGGTCACCTTGGAAACCCGGTCGTTGTCGGTCACCTTCCAGACCAGGACCGCCGATGTCGTTTCGTAGGGAACCCCACCGGCTCCC
The DNA here is from genome assembly GCA_029557215.1 of Fibrobacterota bacterium. Taxonomy (GTDB): domain Bacteria; phylum Fibrobacterota; class Fibrobacteria; order UBA5070; family UBA5070; genus UBA5070. The sequence goes on from JAKPQQ010000299.1 coordinate 6,677, forward strand.
GACACGACGGCGATCTTGGGAGGAACCGCATCCTTCGATCGGACGATCTTCACCGAATCGATCTTCGTGTTGCCGCTGACGTCCTGGGCCTTGACCAGGATCTGGCGGCCACCGACCGGCAGATCGACCATGCTGGAATACGCGCCGTCGACCCCCGCGACGAGCACGCCGTCAATCCAGACCGAAGCGATACCGCGATCGTCGCTGACCTTCACCACCACCGGCACCTTGGCCGAATCGAAGACCACCGTGCGAGCGCTGGTCCCGAAATCGATCTTGGGAAGAGTGCCGTCCACAGGCAGCACCAACGTGGCCTTGTCCGTCGCGATGTTGCCCGTGCTGTCGATGGCTTCGATGGCGATCAGGTTGTCACCGCCCGCGACATCGACCGTCGCACTGTAGAGGCCATCCACGCCGACCACCGGCTTCCCTTGGATCGCGACCGACTTGATCTTGTGGTTGTCGGTCACATTCCAGGACACCGCCGCCGTCGCGACACCATGATCCAAGGTCCGGGAACCCTGGACCGCCACGATCGTCGGTGAAACGGTATCCTTGGCTCGCCTGACCTTGAACTCGTCCTGCGCCTCGAGCCCTTTCTTGTTCTTCGCCGCGATCCGCACCACGATATCTTCGCCGGTAGGGGCAAGGGGAACGCGGGCGCTCCAGATTCCGTCACCCTCCTTGGTGGCCGCGATCCCTGCGATGAGGATCGACGCTTCGTCGATTTCCGATGTCGCGTCTTCGATCTTCCAGCGCGCCGCGACATATGTGGATTCGAACGGAATCGAATTTCCTGTCTTGGCCGAGGGCGCCAACAAGGTCAGGACGGGAGCACCGACCACCGCGGGTGCTTTGCGGTAGACGCGCGAGGATTTCTTCGTCTCGTTCCCCTTGGCGTCCTTCGCGACGACTTCGACCACGTACCCCGTGTCGACGACCGGAACGATCAAAGCCCGACTCCAGATTCCATCCGCCAAGCTGGCCGCCCCGCCATCGATCGAAACCGATTCGACACCGCTGGCATCGGTGGCGGTGACCTTTGCCAGAAGAGCCGAGTCGGCGTTTTCCAGGATGGTTTCGCCGGTCGGTGCGACCCAAGAAATCTCTGGACCTGTGACATCCTGGACGTCCGCCGGCCTCCGGAACAGCCTGACCGTGTCGGAGAACATGTTCTTCTTCGCATCCTTGGCCAGGACCTTCACGAGAAATCCGGCAGGGGAAGTCGACACCGTGACCTTGCGCGTCCAGATTCCGTCGACCAGATCGGCAAGAGCCCCATCGATCAGGACCGAATCGACACCCGACGCGTCGGTGGCTTTGATCTTGACCTCGTAGATCGAGTCCTTGTTGTCCAAAGTCACGTTGCCCAGCGGCGCGATCCATTCGATGGCCGGAGGAGTATTGTCGACCGAGGAGGATTTCACTTGGAACGTCGCGCGCGAGGTATCCGAGCGTTTGTCGGCATCAAGCATCCAGACGACCAAGGTGTAGGTTCCCGCCGCGACCGACGCATCGGCGGATAACGTGGCTTCGGCGTCCTTGGCCAGATCCCAGGTTTTCTGCGTACCATTGACCGCTGCCGAGAAAGTCAGCTTGAATCCCGAAACGGCCGCATCGCCCTGGAACACCTTGGATCCCAAGCCGGACAGTCCCGAATCGCCTTCGAACGTGCCTTGCACCGCGACCGAGCCGCCAGAGGCCAATTCGGGAAGGGAAACCGGATCCTTCACGCGTACAGGGTACCTGGGAAAGATCACCGAAGTGTCGGTGATCACGCCTTCTTCGGCAAGCAGCCGGATGCGTTCATGGACCTTGGCCAGATCTATCCGCAACGACCAGGACGCCGCGATCTGTTCGATCGACTGTTTTTTCGCGACCATGTACTTCATGGCCTCGCGAAACACCGAGGTCGTATCCACTCCACCCGCGACCAGATCGGAAATCTCGACCGTGTCGACCAGCTTGTCGCCATCGACCAGGAGCTTCGCAAGCTGTTCGTCGAAGCTCTGTTTGTCGGATGCGGGATAGATCTTGCGCAGGATTTCGCTGTTGACAGGATAATAGATCCGGTCCTTCGTCTCGTTCAGCAGCTTGAGCTTGGTGCCGTTGTCGTAGGCGTAGGAAAGGGAGAACGCCTTGACCCCGGCTCGGATGGCTGTGATCCAAACCGTGTTGTTGGGAGGTGCAGTCAATTCGATCTCGGCGATCGGCTGCGCGACCGATCCGGAAAGTTTTGCGTTTCCGCTGTCGTTGGGCGCGATCGACCACTTGGCCGATTGGGGCCGAAGATAAATCGAGGTGATCTGCGGGAATTCGGCGGTGTAGGTGGTCGGTCCAACGGGAGCCGATGGCGGATCCTGCTGGCAGGAGTACCCGAACAATCCGATCGCCGACACGGCAAAAACGTTGGCGGCACGACGCAACAAGCCAGGAATGCGGAAGGAATGCATGGAGAACTCTCCGGAAAACATGGGAACAACAAGTTGAACAACCATGACGCGCAAGGTTCGGCCAATCGGTTGGCGAAGTCCAAATATGGATTCACCAGCCGGGGATTGGCAATTCGCCCACTCAGAACAATTTGAGAAACGGTTTCAAATGCTTGCTCGTGGATAATCCCTCGATACCCGTTGGCTCATTTCGGAGCTGAAATGGTTTCCTCTTCCGATCGCGCCCACGCCAGCAATCCCAGCGCCAGCCAGGTATTCCAGAGCGCCATCGCGAAAGCTCCGCTTGTCAGGATTCAGGGAGGACCAGGCGAACTCCGGTCCGCGAATCTCAAACGCCTTCCCGCCCCACGAACCGGTACGCTTTCCGCTCCGCTTCGCGCGGGGGCAATCCCTTGAAATCCTCCCAGGCGATCCGGTTCCCGCGTTGCCATTCGCGCAGCAGATCGTCGGTGGAATGCGCGCCGGTCACGGGATTGGCGAACTGGGTCTGCACCGCGTTGCACGGGACGTTCACCATGGCCGCCTCGGCAAAGCAGACTCCCCGTCGTCCCGCGAACAAGGGCTGGTAGATCTGCAGCGACTGTTCCAGCGTGTTGGGGGAACCGAACGGAAGATCGGACAGGAGGACTTCCATTTCTTCGCGCAAAAAGAACTTGCCGTCCACCGACAGCGGGAACGACCAATCGGAGAAGGCCTCGCCATCCTTCCAGCGCCACGAAAGGGTTCCATCGGGACGCGGCTCCAGGTCGGGAACGGTCTGTGCCTTCTGGTGCACGAAGCACCAATCCAGGTCGCGGCTGTGGCAAAGGGAGAAGATCTCGTGACGCGGATCGGGCAGCAGCACCTGCTCCATGCGAAACGGTTGCAGGATCAAGGCGTCGTCGGTCATGAAAAACAGATGGGTGGACACATCCCGTTCCACGATGGAAACGAGGTCTTCGCGGAAATCCGATTCGCGGACCCATTCCACGCGCGAAGCCCACTTTCCGGCAAGTTCACGGTAGGAGACCTCGTGGACCGGTGAGGCCGTCCAAAGAACCACCAACTTCGCCGGGCCATCCACCTGCGCGAACCAGCTTTCCAGCAAGGCGTCCAACTGCAAGGCGCGGTCGCGGGAAAAGACGATCCCCGTCGCCCGGTAGGCGCCATCCGGGGCGATCCGGAAATCCCTGGCCGACCATTCCACGAGCGTGGCCTGGAACCGATCCCGCAACCGGGCCAGCCGCGCGGTCTGGACTTCCAGTCCCAAACGCCCCAACAGCACCTTGAGCAGAGCCTTCACCGAATTCGCGCTCCTTCTGCGGTTCCCTCCAATGCTAGCACAAGCGGAGCCGACCCACGCGCGGATTCCCGGAGGCGTACATTTGAGTCGAGCCTCCAGGGAGATGGCGACGCGACGCGGTGCGCCGATCGCGAACCGCCCGTTCGAGGAAGTCCGTTCCAGGAGAACCATGATCGAAGCGGTGCCCTACGAATCGTCCCTCCGGTCGGAATGGGACGCGGTGGTCCAAAGGGCCCGCAACGGACATTTCCTGGTCCGTCGCGACTACGTGGAATACCACGCCGACCGCTTCCCCGACGCCTCGTACATGTTCCGCGAGGACGGAAAATGGATCGGGGTCGTGGCGGGACACCCGTTGCGCGACGGCGGATGGGCCACCCACCACGGACTCACCTTCGGTGGACTGGTGGTGGATCGAGACACCCGGTCCCCGCAGGTGCGCGGCATGCTCAACGCGTTGCACGAGGCCCTTCGCGCGCGCGGCGTGACGCGGGTGCGCTACCGGCCCATGCCGTGGTTCCACCAGGGCGCCCCCGCCCAGGAAGACGCCTATTTCCTGTTCCGCCTGGGCGCGAAGATCGTGTACCGCACCCTGTGCACCGTGGTCGCGCCGCACGAAGCCAAGCTGGTGGAGCTTCGCCGGCGCGGTGCCAGGAAGGCGGAAAAGGCCGATCTTCGGGTTCGGAGATCCGACGACTGGGACGGTTATTGGCAGGTTCTGGGCGACAGGTTGATGGCCCGCTACGGCGCGCGCCCCGTGCACACCCTGGAGGAAATCAAGCTCCTGGCCTCGCGGTTCCCGGACAACATCCAGCTCTGGGCGGCGTTCGAAGGCGAGGCCATGCGCGCGGGCATCGTGGCCTACCGCACGCCCAACGTGTTCCACATGCAGTACAGCGGCGCCGACGATCGCGGTCGCGAACTGGGCGCGTCGGACCTGGTCCTGCGCGAAGTGCTGGCCGGCCCGGCCCGGGAAAGCCGCTGGTTCAGCTTCGGGACCTCCTGCGAACAGGACGGCGGCTGGCTCAACGACACCCTGGTCGCCTTCAAGGAAGGGTTCGGCGGGCACGGAGCCGTCCACGAGGAATACGAGTACGAACCCCGACAGATTCCGGTCGACGAATCGCTGCGCCCGGGAATGGAATGACAACGTTCCCGAGGCCTCGATTCCAGCTCCCCTGGAGCGTGGTCGGCAATCTGGCGGCGACCTCCCTGCGGCTGGGATTGCTGTTCCTGGTGGGACGCGAAGTGGCGAGGCATCTGGGTTCGGAAGGCATCGTGGTCATGGGCCAGCTCCAGAACCTGATGGGGCTGGGGCTCGCGTTGCCGTCGATGGCGCTCAACTCGGGGATCCAGCAGGCGCTCGGGTCTGCAACCGACGCCCAGGTGCCCGAGCGGTCGTCGTGGGCGCTCCTGTCCGGGCAAGCCTTGGCGGTGCTGTCGGCCCTGGTGGTGACGGGACTTGTCCTGACGGGATCCGTGTACCTGCCCGAGGTGGTGGGTCGCACCGTCTGGATGCTCGTGCCGGGAGTCTGCGCGATGGCCCTGGTGGGCAATCTCCAGGCGATTTCGGCGGGTCGCCGCCGGATGGGCAAGCTGAATCTCTTCATCGCGGCATCGGGACCTCTGCAGGCCTTGTGGCTGTTCGCCTGGATCCATCTGGGTCTTGTGGGCCTCGCGCCCGGCGTGGTGCTGTTCGGGCTGGTGGCGGCTCCGTGCGCGGCGTTCCTGCTTTCGCCGTTGCCGCTTTCCTGGCCGCGTCGCGACCAATGGCGGGAACAAGCCAAACTGTGGGCGCCGTTGGCGGCCATGGGTTCCGTCGTCGCGGTCCTGGGGCCGCTCAAGAACATCCTGTTCCGCGAAACCCTGCTGGCGCAGGGAATCGACGCGGCCGGCGACTGGCAGGCCGCCGCACGGTTGGCCGAACTTGTGTTCGCGACCTGGACCGCCGCGTTCAGCACCTGGGCTCTGCCGCGGCTATCCGGTCCCGCCGAGCGAAGACCCGGACTCCAGCGACTCGCCTTGTGCCCTCTGGGCGCCCTGGCGATCGGAATCGTCCTGGCGGGGCTCGGCGCATGGCTCCTGGACCTCGCCTACGTGGGCCGGTTCCCGGGTGCGCTCCCGGTGCTGCGTCTGCAATGCCTGGCCGAAGTGGTCCAGGCATCCACGGTTCCGCTGGGATTGATCCTGATCGCGCGACGCTCCCTGAAAGCCTACGCCGGGCTCGAGATTTCGGCGGCGATCCTGCAGTTGCTGCTGGTCCGTCTGCTGGTGCCGTCGTTCGGACCGGTGGGGGTTCCCCTCTCGATCGCGCTCGAATCCAGCGTCTATCTGGCGGTGGCCTGGTGGTTGGTGCGGCGCCGCGAAGTGGTAACTTTGGCTCCATGACACACCTCGAAGATCTCGAAGACCTCTCGGCCGTCGTGCTGGTTCCCACCGAAGCGTTCCGCCAGGTTCTGGAAACCGCCGATCCTTCGTTGAAGAACGAACTCGTCGAAGCGTTTTCCCAGCCCGACAACCAGACCGTGGTGCTGGTGCCTCTGCCGGAAAACGACGAGGAGCTCGAGGAATTCCTCAAGCCCCACAAGATGGCGATCGCCCAAAAGGAAATCGAGCATTGGATCGAAGACGCTTCCCGTCGCCCCAAGGCGAACGCGGATCTCTTCGAGGAATGGTTCGACGTGCGCTTCCACTCGGTCGTCCTGGCGGTCGGCGAGGACGAATAGTTTGGATTCCATTCCAGCGGTCGAATCCCTGGTCCGCGAATTGTCGCGGCTACCGGGGGTCGGACGGCGTTCCGCGTCGCGCTTGGCCCACCACCTGCTCCGGTGTCCCGAAGACCAGGCGCGCGCCTTGGCCGATTCCATCCAGGAAGCGCGGGACCGGGTGCATCCGTGCCTGCGCTGCGGCAACTACGCCGAAGCGGATCTCTGCCCCATCTGCGGAGATCCCCGCCGCGACCTTGGAATCGTGCTCGTGGTGGAAAAACCTTCCGACATCGCCGCGTTCGAATCCACCCAGCGCTACAAGGGCGGCTACCACGTGTTGGGCGCCCTGCTTTCACCGTTGGACGGAATCGGACCCGACCGCCTGAACCTGCCTGCCTTGCGCGAACGGCTGCAAAGCGGCGAAGTCCGCGAAGTCGTGCTGGCAACGCCGGCTTCCACCGAAGGCGACGCCACCGCGCTCTACCTCCAGAGGATGATCCCGCACGGTGTCGCGCTCACGCGACTTGCCCGCGGCCTTCCCGTGGGCGGCGAACTGGAATACAGCGACAGCCTCACCGTCCAGCGGGCGTTCGAAGGACGGATTCCGGCTTAGACCATCCCCCACTAGCCATGCCCTCCCATCGATCATCGATCGATGGGAACCCTGCCTCCCTGTCACCGCTACGGCATCACGATATCGGCGGGTCGCCCGAATGGGTGACAAGGAGGGGGACGGTTAGTACGCGCCTGCTGGATTTGAACACAATTTGGCGCGAGGCAATAATCTGAGCATCCCCCAGGCTTCAACGTCGCTCAGCCAATCGGCCCGTCCCTGCCTGTCCGTTATGCCGCCAGCGGACGTCGTTGAACGGATGGCAGGCCTTGAAGGAGACCCGCCGCCGAAAGGTCTTCGTCCAATAGCGGCCAATGGATGCCATATCCCGCCGCCGACAATTCCCATTTCGCTCGCGCCTCGGGGGTGGCATGGAGAAGCACGGGAAACCACGCCAAAGGCACCGCGAGAGTTCGGCCATCCACAAAATCGACGACAAGGCGATCTTCGTCGAAGCGCACGTCGACGATCCTATCCGAAGCTTTAGGTGTTGAAGAACTCATTCCAAGCCTCCTTGCAACGTGCGGCCTTGTCGGCCACAATCACCTCGATCGTACGCAATTCCCTCGCATTGAACCCGACATTGTCCGCCAATCGCACGGGGTCCAGCCAGAATTTCGCTGAACGATCGTCGCGATCCACGTGGATATGTGGCGGTTCAGTAGCTTCATGACTGAAAAAGTACCCGCGATAAGGACCCTCGCGGAAAACGGTCGGCGACATGCCCACAATCTATGAATGCGGAGTTCGCTATCGCCTCGCCGCGATTTTGGGGAATGGTACACTGAATCAGAAACGATCTTTCCACTCCCATGAAATCCAACGACAACCATCCGTTCTACAAGCTTGGACAAAAAGCGGTCTTCCGTCTGGGCGCGGTCGGCCCCAACCAGTTCGTGGCCGACGGTCTTCCGCAGATCGCCTTCGCGGGCCGCTCCAACGTGGGCAAATCCAGCTTGCAGAACGCGCTCCTGGGTCGTTCGGGCCTGGTGCGCACCTCCACGACGCCGGGCCGCACCCGCGAGATCAACTTCTTCGAGATCCCCGAAAAGGGATGGTTCGTGGACCTTCCCGGGTTCGGGTACGCGCGCGGCGGCGACGCGGCCAGCGGCGGATTCGCCAAGCTGGTGGGCGACTATCTGAGCCAGGAAGGCCAGCCGGCCCTGGTGTTCTACGTGCTGGACGCCGACGTTCCCGACAGCGAAGTCGACACGATCTGCCTCGGGCGGATCCTGGATGCCGGGGTCCCCTGCCAGATCCTGATGAACAAGGCCGACCGGCTGGACCAGTCCAAGCGCACCCGCTACCCCGCCATGGTCAAGGAACGCTTCGAGCTCGAATCGGCCCCGCTGTTGATTTCCGCCCGTACCGGCAAAGGCCTGGACTCCCTGCGCGACCGGATCCTGTCGATCTTCCAGCCGGATCCCGTCTGATGGATTTCCTGGAGGCGGCATCGACGCTACCCTCCAGGGTGTTGTCCGGGATCGGCGCCGCCTGGTCGCGTTCGCGTCCGGGCCGCGTGGCGCACCTCCTTTTGCAGGTGCTCGCTTCGCCGTTTCGCGGCAAGCGCGTCACGGCGCGCCAGATCGGCGAGATCTTCCTGCAGCAGATGTATTTCACGGCGGTCGAGGCGGTCCCCATCGTGGTCGTCCTGGCCACGCTCGTGGGCGGCGTGACGCTCATCGAATTCGCCACGGTGCTCCCGCGCGTCGGGAATTCGTCGTTTCTGGGCGACGTGATGGTCCTGGTGATCCTGCGCGAACTGGGTCCGTTGTTCACGGCGTTCCTCGTGGCCGGTCGCACCGGATCGGCGCTGGCGACGTTCATCGGGAACATGAAGGTGCACGGGGAGGTCGACGCCCTGGAAAGCATGGGGATCGACCCGGTGCGGTTCCTGGTTCTGCCCGCGGTCCTGGGGAGCACGATCGGCATGATCTGCCTGTCGCTTTTGTTCACGGCCAGCGCGATCTTCGGAGGGTTCATGGTCGCCCAGTTCTTGGCCTGGGCGTTCCCCGGCTCGCTGGGATTGGACATGGACCTCGCCTCGTTCCTGGAACACACCGGCGCGGCCATCAAGCTGCTGGACGTGGTCGTGATGATCGCCAAGCCGTTTTCCTTCGGGATGGCCATCGCCCTGCTGGCCTGCCTGAACGGACTCGCGCTGGGCAAGAGTTCGCACGAAGTCCCGCAAGGAACGCGTTCGGCAGTGGTCGACGCCATCGTGGTTGTGGTAGTCTTGGATGGCATCTTCGCCGCCCTGTTCGTGCTTCCCCAAGTGGGGGTGTACATCCCGTAACGCTTCCGAAGGCTCCATGGAACACTCGACCCACCCCATCTCCAGACGCGCGGCTTTTGCCGGGAAGCGAGCCCCGGAGTGAGCGAGATCCTGTCCGAGGCCTGCGGATTGCGCTTTGGCTACCGCGAAGAAGAAGCCCTGGTCGACGGGGTGGATTTCCAGGTGCGCCGCGGCGACGTCCGGATCATCTCCGGCGAATCGGGCAAAGGCAAGAGCACGATCCTGCGCTGCCTGGTGGGACTCGAGCAGCCGATGCTCGACGATCTCGGATCGGCGGCCGGCCAGGTCTTCCTGTTCGGGGAGGACATCTGGGACATCCCCCACTGGCGGTTGCAGGAACTGCGCAAACGCACCGGCTACGTGTTCCAGAACAACGCGTTGATTTCCAACATGTCGGTGGAGGACAATATCGCCGTGCCCTTGCGATACCACACCGACCTGCCGGAAGAAGAGATCCACAGGAAGGTCCAGAAATGGATCGACATGCTTCTCTTGAACGGACACGAGGACAAGCGCCCCGCGCACCTTTCCCTGGGCATGCAAAAGCGCGCCGCGGTGGCCCGCGCGATGGCCATGGAACCCGAGATCCTGTTCCTGGACGAACCGACCGCCGGTCTGGACGCCAAGAACACCGACATCATGCTTTCCCTGATCGGGAACCTGCGCGCGCTGTCCAACGTGGCGATCGTGATGGTCACGCACGACTTGGCATCGGCCAAGCCGCTGGGCGGACGCATCGCCCTGCTGCTGGACGGACACCTGCGCCGCGCGCGCACCATGGAGGAACTCCTGATGTCGCCCGACCTGTACGAACGGGATCTGGTGCGCGAAACCGACGAGCGCAGCGCCCACTTCGACCACGCCAGCGACTTCCCGGCATGAGAGCCGCGACATGAAGAAAGCCACCTGGAAGGACCTGCTGCAGCTGAAGGAAGTACGCAACTTCCTGACCGGCGCGGTGCTCGTGGCCAGCTCGATCGTGTTCGCGACCGCGGCGCTGACCTACCTGATCCACAACGACTTCCTGGAGCGCAAGTACACCGTCTACGCCCTCTACGAAGACGGCTCCGGCATGGCCAGGGGCGCCAAGGTCCTGCTCAACGGCGTGCAGGTGGGGGTCGTGAGGCAGGTGGGGCTCACTCCCGAAGCGAAGGTGGTCCTGTCGCTGGAGCTCCAGCTCAAGTACCAGCGCCTGATTCGACAAAATTCGTCGGCCTACTTCAAGCGCGACCGGAACATGGTCTCCGACCGCGTGCTGAACATCGAGATGGGGGTCGGAGCATCGCCGGTCCTGCGCGAAGGCGACACCCTGGCGCTGGGCGAGCCCAAGGACCTGGAGACGACCCTGGGATCGCTCGCCTCGCTCACGACCCAGTTCAAGGGCACGCTCACCCGGGTGGATTCGCTCCTGCACCTGGTCACCGACACCAACACGACGATCGGCGCGGTGCTCGTGAAGGACGACCTCTACCGCAAGACGGTGAAGACCGTGGAGACCGTCGAACGCGCCGCCTCGCACGGCGACCGCGCGATCCGCCGCCTGGACAACGTGGGCGCCTCCATGGAAACGAGCGTCCCGCGGATCCTGACCGAAGCAGACAGCCTGACCAAGGTGTTGGGGCGGTCGGCCCGAAGCGCCGACACCATGGGACGGTTGGGCGTGCATCTGCTCCGGCGCGGCGACACGATCGCCGATCAGGTCCGGCTCCTGACCGACGACGGCGCGAACCTGGTCGAACGCGGCCAGGGCATGCTCGACAACACCCAGAAACACTGGCTGGTGGGACGCATCGTGGGGCGCGGCCCCGGGGATTCGACCAAGAAGCAGCCGAAGGCGACGGATTCCGCCAAGTGAGGAGCGATCCGGAATTCGTCGCCGAAGGCGTTTCCGGAGATATTCTTGTGGACATGCGACGACGAACACCCCTCAGATCCGCGGCGAAGGGATCCCTCCTGGCGGCCCTGCTTCCGCTGTGCGCGTCTGGGCAATTCTTGTCACCACTGGAACCGCGCTCGTTCGGCGAAACCGGACGTCCGGTGGGCCTGGCGGCGTCCGCTTTCGAAGTCTGGGTCGCCTACCCCCGCACGCTCCTGCAATTCCGTCGCATGGGAACCGAAGGCCCCCGATGGTTCGGCGAAGCCCAGGGCCTGCCGTCGGAAGGACTCGCCTCGATCTGCTACGACGAACCGTCCCAGAGCCTGTGGATCAAATCCGTCACCGGCAGGTCGCTGCGGTGGTCGGCGGGGTTCGGCTCGGCCCGCGAAGAATCGCCGCCCGCAGGCGGTTGTTCGTCGCGACTGGGCAAGGCCTTGGACGTCCCGACGATCGCCAATCTCGCGCCCGCCTCGCCCGGATGGCTGCGGATGGGTTCCGACCTGGTCGACCCTCGAGGCACGCGCTTCCGGATCCAGTACGCGATGTCGCTGGACGACCGCGAGCTGTGGCTGGCCACCGACGGAGGCGTCTGGTCGGGCCGACTCATCACCGGTCGCGTCGATCCGCGCCCGGCGGGCCTGGCCGAACCTTGCGCCTACCGGATCTCCCCCGATTCGTCGGGCGCCATCTGGCTGCAGGGCTGCGAAGGATCGTTCACCGCGCTGGTCGACGAAGTCCCTCGGGCCACCATCCTCGCTTCCGACCCGCGCAATTCGGAACTTGCCTCGCCTCGCATCCTGGGTGCAGCCAAGAACCGCGGCATCTGGGTTTCGGTGATTTCGGGATTGGTGCGCCTGTCGGTGGATGGCGTGGAAGAACGATTGGTGGGACGCAAGGCCCCGTTCGGGGGACGCGTCTTGTCGTGCCTGGACACCCGCGACACGCTGTGGTGCGGCACACAGAATTCGCTCTCCTGGCGGGCAGGTTCCAAGTCGTTCCAGACCGACCCTCCGCCCTGGGAACATGTCGGGCCCGTCCACGCGATCCAATCCACCCCGATGGGAATCCTGGTCGCCACCAACAAGGGGTTCTGGTTGCGCTCGGGCCTGGACTGGGTCCGGCCCACCTGGCTCAAGGATGCCGAATCCCGCGCCGTCACGCGCTTTGCGGTGGAACGACAGGAACCGTACCGGGTCGCCTGGTGGGACGGACGCGAGGTGCGCATCGACACGATTCCCGGCCACGGAGGTTCGACGGACCGCTGGCTTCCCGGGCAGCCCGCCTTGCGCTCCATGTCCTTCGACCTCGATGGCCGGCTGCATCTGTCGTTGAACGGAAGCTGGGTGATCTGGAACCCCTCCACCGGCGAGCACCGCGAATGGAAAGCCGGACTGGGACTGGAAGGCGACGTCTACGACGTGATGCCTCGCGGCGAGCGGGCCATCTTGGCGGGCGAAGGCGGAGGCGCTTCGGTGCGCGTTCCTTCCTACGCTCCCCCGTCCACCAGGTCCAAGTAGGTCCGGGCCACCTTGGCCCACGAGAAGTTGCGCAGCGCCGCCCGGGAGCAAAGCGCCGACCACTCGGTCGTGTTGGCGCGCAACTGCAAGGCCTTGCGCAGATGCTTGAGCAGCGTGTCGGGAGCGAGGTCGTCGAACAGGAATCCGTCGGCGCCGGACTTGGGGAACGGCACGATCTGATCGGCCGCGGCACCCACCCGGTGCGCGAGCGTCGGGGTTCCCATGGCCATCGCGCGGGCGAACAGCACGCCACCCGGCTGGTGCGCCACTGGAAGCAAAAGCAGGTCGGCGCCTTTCAGAACCTTGAGCAAGGTGGCGTCGTCTTTTTGGAACAGATGGATCCGATCGGGATGGTTTGCCGCCACCGCTTCCAGATGGCGGTGTTCTTCGGTTCCGTGTCCACCCACCACCGCAACGCGGACATCCATCTTCAGAAGATCGGGCATGAGCGTCAGGACATGGTCGATCCCTTTGCCAGCCCTGAACGACGACGCGAAGACCAGCAGAGGTTCGTTGCCACCCACCAGTTCCATGCGGGATTTGCGCTTCCATTCGTGCAACGCGGCCGGATCGGAGGCCACCGACTCGGGAAGGTTCCAGATGGCGTCGTCCACCCCCGGATTCACCGGACTCACCTTGTGGGCCAGCGACCGGAACAATCCTTCCAGTCCGTAGCCATGCGAATCCACCAGGATGTCGTGCAGGTATTGCTGGCTGGGCAAGGTCACCTTGTGGGAACAGACCAATCCCGACTTCAAAAGGTTGAGCCGCCCCCAGAACTCCAATCCGTCGGCGTTCATCCACTCGTGACCGAGTCCGATGTCGTCCACCCACGACGCGTCGCACAACCCTTGGAACGCCGCGTCCTGGAAGCTGAAGAGCAACCGGACATTTCCCAGGACAGCTCGCAGGTGGTTCTGGGCGTAGAGGATGGCCAGGCCGCTTTGCCATTCGTGGGCGTGGATCACGTCGGGAATCCAGTTTTCGGCGGCGCAATCGATCAGAGCCGAGGCGCAGAACACGGCAAAGCGAAGAGCGTTGTCGGAGTGATCGAATCCCAGGTCGTCCAGATACGGATGGTTGCGTTGCAGGATGGGGTGGTGAACCAACCGGACATGGGGCCACTTGGCGTTGCCACCCAGGATCTGCGCTTCGTCCATCCGCAGGAACGAGGCCTTGACGTTGGTCACGACCTTCCAGGCGGAAACATCTGGCGGAGTGTACAACGGCACCGTGATGCGGACATCGTGGCCTTGGGCCTTGTAGGCCTTCGCCAACGCTTCCACGTCGCGGCCAACGGGAGAGCCGCTGCCCCCGTCGCGCTGCGCGGGATGTTCTGGTGTGAGAAGTTGAATCCGCATTGGGCCTAGTTCGATTGTACCGTCACCAGTCCCCCCCGACAAGCGGGTTCTACAAAATCAGGCCTGGAGGCGCTTGTTTCTTTCGTAAGTCAAGATGGGATCGCACTTTCCAGGGAATTTGGCGGTCACCGGATCCTGACAACCCGTGGGTCCGCCCGACTTGGGACAAATCGAACACACGGCATGGAAATGCTCTTCGCTCACCCCGTGCGGAGCCGACCCGGCGTTGGGTGCGCCCGCTCCGGTTCCCACTTCGTCGAGCTTCTTGAGGATGCCTTTGATCATGGGGACCACGGCCTGCATTTCGGCGGCGCCGTATTGGCTCCCGATCATCTGGGCGTAAAGCTGCAGACTGCGAGCGACGAGTTCCTTCTCTTCCGGAAGCAATGCCATAGTCCAGGAAAGTAGTGTCCCATGCCTTCCCCGACAACTTTGCAACACCTGAAACAACGGATCGTTGCGCTCCGAAACGGAAACCCTGGGCAAAAGCGACCGCGATCACGATCGGGCGATTCCCCAATGATTGGCACGCCTATTGAATATGAAATCGCTCAAGAAAGGCGGAATTCAGTTGTACGGGCGAGGCATGCCTCGCCCCAACAGCGAATTCACGCCAAATCCCAGAACCACCACATCCAACCACGGAGAACCACCATGTACGCACTCACCAACCCTCGCAACCTGATCGACGAATTCTTCCGCGATTTCGATCGCCCTTCCACCCCTGAGGTGGCCACCTTCCGTCCAGCCGTGGATGTCGTGCAAGTGGAAGGCGGATTCGTTCTGCGTGCCGAACTCCCCGGTGTCGCCAAGGAGGCGGTCAAAGTCGAAGTCAAGGAACAGATCCTGATGATCTCCGGCGAGAAACCCGCCCCCAACTACGAGACCAAGGGATATCGATATTCGGAAATCGGATATGGCAAGTTCGAGCGGACCTTCCACCTTTCGGAAAGCATCGATCTCAACCGGGTGGAAGCCAAATTCGAAGGCGGCATCCTGGAAATCAAGCTGTCGCTCAAGCCCGAACTCGGACCGCGCCAAGTCACGATCGCTTGATCGCGAAACTCCAGTCACCAACTCGTCCGAAAAAGGCTCCCGACCAGCTCGGGGGCCTTTTCCTTATCGTTGCTCTTGGTGCCGAGTGCGCCATGCCGAAGCGGTCGCCCCTACGACCATCCGGAATACCGGGCGCGAACCGCATGGCCTCCCTATCGGGCAGCTTGGCAAGCTGAGTATAAAAAAGGTATATTTATGATGTGGAATTCGAGTTTGATCTCAACAAGAGCAGGTCGAACCTGGCAAAGCACGGCTTGGACTTTCGGTCGGCCCAACTGCTTTGGCTGGATCCCATGCGCCTGGAGATCCGTGCTCGAACCGAAGGCGAAGAAGAACGATGGGCGCTGATCGCGCGCTTGCACGACAAACTTTGGACGGCCGTGTGGACTCCTCGAGGGGCGGCGGTCCGGATCATTTCGGTGCGAAGGGCGCGCAAGGAAGAGGAGGCGTTGTATGGGTAGGAAAAAGGCCGCGATCTCCACGCAGGAGTTCGATTCCATCATGGAAGCGGGCGAAGAACTGGTTTCGCACCTCGATCTTTCCACCGCGCGACGGCCCGGCCTGCAGACCCAGCGCGTGAATGTCGATTTCCCGGCTTGGGAGGTCGACGCGCTCGACCGCGAGGCCAACCGCCTGGGGATCACGCGCCAATCGCTCATCAAGGTCTGGATCGCCGAAAGGCTGGAGCGTGTCCCGGCGAACTGAGGCGTTTCTGGCGGTGAGAGGTGGCAGAGGTAACTTGCCCATTTTTCCCGCAGATTCCGGGAAACGCTAGCGGCTCGTCTTCATCTCCCGGACTTCGGCCTGCAGGGCTTCCATCTTCTTCTCCTGTTCCACCGCGTGCAGCGTCAGTTCTTCGATCTTCTTGAGCAGGATGGCGTTCATCTTGGCGAGGTCGATTCCATCCTTCTGGACCTCGGCGGCGGTGGGCACTTCGGGCAGATGCCTGTTGGCCTTGGCGAACGCCTCGATTTCCTTGAGGGGCATGGCCTTGTAGCCGGGCTCGAACACGTAGTCGGCCCAGGGCTCGGTGGGTGCGGTCTTGATCGATCCGGCCACGCGCAGGTCGGTGACCGAGAGGTCGGCCGAAGCGATCTTCGGAGTAGTGAGTATGCCGCCGATGGTGGTGTTGCCGTAGGCGTCGATGCTGAAAGGGGAAAACTTCAGGTGTTGCATCGTCACCCCGAGGCCACCGCCTCTGCGACCAAAGCAAATCGCGCTATCCGAGTTGGTTTGGTTGGCCCGAAAGAAGATGCTTGCGCCGTTGTACTTGGGGGTGGGGACCAAAACGATTCCTTCGTTCCAATCGCCGCCTGTTCCGTTGTATTGGAACGCGGCGGTTCCGCCGTATGTGTTGGTGGTTCCGACGGCGAGAGTCGACAGCGATCCGTTCCCGCTTCCATCGATGCGTGTGACGGAATTTGTCTGGATTCCTCCCCCCTGGCTACCCCAAGAATTGATGACACCATCGGTGTGGAAATCCATCACCGATACGCCTGCTGCGAGATCGCGCCGCATGAACACCGCGGCGCCGTAGTCCGCAGGGCCTTGGCCCTTGATGCCCGCGACGGGAACAGTCCCGGGGAAGTTTTTGGATGCCCAATCCATGATTCCTGCGGTGTCGTTGATCAGGACGGCTGGCTTGTTCGAGACCCCGCTCCAGTCAATTGTCGACGTTTTGCCAATCGCGGCGCGCATGCTTGCCGCGGAATCCTTCACGGCTCTCCAAACAGACGTATCGGCTTTCGCGATCAGGGCTTTGGCCAAGGAGTCGGTGCGCGAATCGTCGGTTTTACTTTCCAGCGCCGATTTGTCGGCCTTGGTTGAAACCGCGCTGGTCAGGACATCCACGCTGGATACGCTCGCTTTCGCAGAATCCAGGTAGGTGAAGTTGCGGTTGACTTCGTCCGCCTTGGCCGGACTGCCTGCGGTGAAGGTGACCAACCCACCTGAGAAGGCGGCTGTGACGGCGAAGGGAATAGCGAAAAGGAATTTCGGCATGGATGGCCTGCGTTGGAGGGATGACTGCGACATCACCTCGGTTATGGGGGGAGGCGAAGCCGTAGGCGGAAATTTGCATAACCTCGGAGTTCCACGGATGGCTTTGATCGTTCCGCTCCCCCCGTCTTCGCGGAAAGCGGTACAATCGTCCATCCATGCCACGCGATACCTGGAAATTCCTCGCACGGAACCTCGCCCTCCTGGGGTGTTTCCTTGGCGTGATCTGGTTCGGGTGGTTCGACGCGCTCGAGCGCAAGGTGTTGGACCAGCGGTTCAAGCTTCGGGGCAAGGGCGAGATCTCGCCGGATCTGGTCCTGGTCGACATCTCCAGCGACGCCTTCGAGGAGTTCGGTCCGTGGCCGATCCCGCGCCATCTGCACGGCATGTTCATCGACGCGGCCACCAACCTGGGGGTGCGAGCGATCGTGTACGACGTGAGCTTCACGCGCCCCACCGAAGCGCGCAGCGACCGGTTCCTGCGCGAGATGGCCGCTTCGGCGGGGAACGTCTACTTCCCGCTGATGTTCTCCCCGTACCGCGAGGCGTACGTGCCCGACACCTCGTACTTCGGGACGCTGGTGCGCAACGCCCCGCCGGAAGACCGCCGCCACCGGAATCTGTCGGTCATGAGCGGACTGGTCTCGCTTCCGCTCAAGGGACTCGACGCTTCGGCCAAGGGGATGGGGTTCGTGAACGTGGTGCACGACAAGGACGGGATGGTCCGGCGCACGCCGCTCCATCTGCGCTGCGGGGGGCGGCTGTATCCGCAGTTGGTGGTTCCCGTCTGGGAAGAAAAGGTGGGCCGGCACGTGTCGCCTTCTGCCCTGGACGAACACGGGAATCTGGTGATCAACTGGCCAGGTGCCTGGCAGGACCTGCCGCACTGGTCGTTCCGCGAGATCCTGGTCTCCTACAAGCAGGTCATGGAAGGCAAGGATCCGCTCCTGCCCATGGACAGCCTGCGCAGGCTCAAGGACAAGATCCTCCTTGTCGGGCACGTGAATCCCTCGTCGCAGGAATTCATCCCGACCCCGCTCGACCCGCGACTTCCCACCACCGGGATCCACTTCTCCATCCTGAACACGCTGCTCACCAACGCCGCCGTGCGGACCCTTTCCCGCCACCAGGAAATGGTGGTGGTCGCGTGCCTGTTCCTGGCCTCGCTCCTGTTGCTGCGACGCGACGCTCTCGCGTGGCAGATCGCCACCGGAGGCATGTTCGCGGCCTATCTCGCGGGGAGCCAGTGGCTGTTCGTGCGCCACCACATCCACCTTCCCACGGTGTCGGTGGGGGCTTCCATCGCGGTGCTGGTGTCCTTGCGCAATCTGAGCAATTTCCGTCGCGAGAGGGAAAACCGCGAACACATCAAACGGATCTTCGCCAAGTACGTGACCACCGAGGTCCTGGACCAGATCCTGGCGCGTCCGGAGCTGGGCGATCTGGGCGGCCGCAAGGAAATGGTCACGGTACTGTTCGCCGACATCCGCGGCTTCACGGGGATGGCCGAAAACATGGAACCCCAGGAAGTCGTGCACCAGCTCAACGAGTACCTGGAGACCATGACCCCCGTCATCTTCGCCAACCACGGGATCATCGACAAGTTCGTGGGCGACGAGATCATGGCCTATTTCGGGGCGCCGGTCTACCCGGAAGAACACGCCTGGCGCGCGGTCAAGACCGCGCTGGAGATGCAGTCGGCCCTGGAGGGATTGCGGCGCAAGTGGCGCTCGGAACGACGCCCCGACATCCGCATCGGGATCGGGGTGAACACGGGGCCGGTGGTGATGGGCAACATCGGCAGTTCGCAGTACATGGACTTCACCCTGATCGGCGATTCGGTGAACGTCGCCTCGCGGTTGTGCAGCATCGCCGAGCCGGGGGATGTGCTGGTGGGGGCATCGACCTTGAAGGAGGTGGCCGATCGGGTTTCCGTGGTGCGCACGCGCGAAACCACGATCCGGGGCCGCGTCAACCCGGTGACCGTCCACAGCGTGTCGGCGGTCCGGGCCGACACCTAGTTTCCTGCCGACGCGCGCCTCGGGAAATTGTCGGTGCGATCGACGCCGCGACCATGGTATGCTGCTTGCCATGAGACCCGTTTCAGCGGCGTTCGCCGCCGTCTCCCTCATGGTGTGTTCCGCTTCGGCCATGGCCAAGGACGACGAAGGCACCGTGATCGCCTTGCGCAATCGCGCCGAGGCGTGTTCGCCCGCGGCCACCTGCCGGAACCTGGATTTCGGGAGCAAGGTGCTCGGAGGCGATTCGCTCAAGACCTACGAACGTTCCAGGCTCACCGTGCGGTTCGCATCGGGCAGCCGGTTGGACATGGGGCCGAATTCCGTCCTGGTCATGGCCTCGCTGCAGGCCGACGGGAAATCCACGTTCGCGCGCTGGGGAGAGTTCGACTTCGAAGTCAAGAAGCCCGACAGCAAAGGGCGTTTCAAGGTGCGCACCCCGGTGGCCGTGGCCGGTGCGGAAGGCACGCGGTTCCGGGTGGAGGTCGACACCCTCACCGGCGATTCGCGCCTGCGGTTGGACGAAGGTTCGCTCACCATCACGCCGGACGATCCCGGCCTTCCCGTGTTCCAGATGCGCTCGGGCCAATCTCTGGAGATGAAGCTCGGATCGCTTCCCATCCTGCGCAACCTGGACGGCAGCTTGTCGACCACCGTTTCGGGAACGAGGACTCCCGACATCCAGATCGTTCCGGTGCCGCAGACGCTGGTTCCGCAGGAGCAACCCTCGCACGGGACCTTGCGCATCGAGGTGGTTCCATGATCGCCGCATCGATCCTGTGGATGGCATCGATTGTTTCCGCGAACGGGCCATGGCGCGATTCCGTGTTCCTGGACACGCTCGCGATCGTGGAGGCGCACGACACGCTGCGGATCCAGGGGCCCGCGTGGATCGTGGCCGGGACGCCGTCGGCGGGAATCCTGGTGCGCGGAACCCTCCTGGTGGCCGGCGACGATTCCGATCGCGTGGAATGGACCGGAGGAAAGGGCATCGAGGTCGCAAGCGGCGCGCAGGCGTATTTCGCAGGCTACGACCAGAGCGATGCGGGCAACGGACTGCACGTGTCGGGAGGCCGGGCCACCGTGTGGGACTCGCGCCTGCAGGCCCGCAGGGGCAGGCCCGCAGCCATCCTTTCCCGAGGCGAGCTGGTGATCGCCGGATCGCGCATCGTGGGGAATTCGGCCGCGCTGGTGGGCTGGCAGGGCGTGTTGGAACTCGACGACGTCGTGCTGCGCTCCGACACCTTGTGGCGCTTGGATCCGAAGGTCGAACCCAGGTTCCAGGATCTGGACGCCTCCGACGGCGTGCGGATCGGACAAAATCCGTTGGTCGTGGGCACGCATGCCGCCGAGCGCGGATCGGGGCCTCGTCTGCGCTGGCTGGTCGGGCCGTCGTTCGGGACGCGCGCGGCCGTGCATCGGGACCGGCGCGACGTGATGGCGATCCCGCTGCACCTCGCGCTGGACTTCGGATCGAGGTATTCGGCCAATCTTCTGGCCGGTTGGCGTTCGGGGTGGCTCGACAACGCGTCGATGTTCAACGAGCGCGACCAGACCCTCGCACGGTTGCAGGCGCGCATCTCTTCGTTCCTGGATCTGGGGCTGGAAGCCGGATACGGCGGAACGCCGATCGATTGGAACATGGACAAGGCCGAACTCGCCATGGCCTTGCTCGATCGCTCCATGGACATGGAAGTGCCCTTCGTCGCGCCGGGACCATTGGCCGGTGGGCGCGCGATGCTCCACGGGAGGTTGTTCGGCTCGGCCCAGGCGAGCTTGGGAGTCGGCTACCAATGGCGCGGGAGTTCGGGTTCCGTCGACCTGGGGGACGTGGTCGCCTCGTGGGGTTCGCTTTCGTTCGCGGGCGCGGGGCGCCGGACGGAATTCGCGTCGAGCGGCGTCTGGTGCCTTCCGGACCGCACGCGCGGGGTGGGCGGCGCCGACCACTGGCAATGGACCGCGCAGGCGGAGCACAGACGGAATCTGGCGCATCTTGAATGGGGGCTCCGCGGGTCCGTGGAAGGCCTCGACGGAGGGATGTTCTCGCAGCGGATGCAAGGGGACTTCCTGTGGGGGTCGCGGATGCTGCGGATGGGCCCGGCGGTTTCGGGTCTGCTGACGGAATCCGACGTCGGATGGGGCGGTGCCGCGGGGCCGGGAGCGCGGTTGCTCTGGGCGCCCACGCGCGATCTGCGTCTGGATGCCGGAGGGTTCGTGCGTGTCCATCGCGACGTCCTGGAACGGACCTGGTACGGGGGCGACGTCTCGGCCCGGATTTCGGGAGGCTTCTGATGTCCAGGATGATCGGACTCTTCCTTTGCCTGCTGCTGTGCGCTTGCGACCGCCACGACGATCCCGTCCGCTCCGGATCGCTGGGCAGCGTGTCGGTGAAGCTGTCGGGCAGACGCGCCGTCTCGGTGCCCGAATCGCTGCGGATCGTCGTCGCGGTGGATTCCACCGCCGCCTTGGACAGGATCCTGCCGTTGGACGGCGCCGGCGCCTTGGAGCTGGAGATCCCCTTCGGGAGCCGCGTCGCCGTGCACGCCAGGTTGTTCGCCTCCGGCGACACGCTGGAAACGGGCGACACGTCGTTCGCCATGCCGACCGTGTCGTCGCTGAAGCTCGTGTTGGCCTTGCGACCCACCGGATCGGCCGCCCTGTCGTGGAGCTCGTCCCGTGCCGTGGCGGGAACCGTTGGGACCGCGTTCGTGGACACGATCCGTCTATCCGGAGCGGGTGTCGACGCAGCGACTCTGTCCCTGGTCTCGGCGCCCGATGGCATGACCCTGTCCGACTCCGTTCTCCGTTGGACACCTTCCGTGGCGGGATCGCACGTGGTCCACCTGGAGGTCGCGCGCTGGTCGCGCGTCGACACGCTCGCGTGGACCGTCGTGGTGGCGGATTCCGTCCCGTTGCGCACCGGCATGGTCCGGATCCCTTCGGCGGGCAAACCGTTCGTGTTCGGTTCGGGCATCGGGATCGATTCGGGGATCGTTCCGACCACGGTTTCGCTTTCGCAATCGTTCGACATGGACCGCACCGAAGTGACCCAGAAGCGGTTCGATTCGGTGATGCGCGCGGCCTTCCCCAGGGATTACGTGGCCTCGCCCTGGAAGGCCGGATCGGGGATCGGCGACGACCTTCCCGCCTACAACACCACCGTATCGGGCGTGGCGTTGTTCTGCAACGCCTTGAGCAAGTCGGCCAAGCTCGACACCATGTTCGAATACGACCAGCTGACGTGGAACTACGGGATCCCCGTTGTGAAGAACCTGCATCTGCGCAGGAACGCGCGCGGCTACCGTCTGCCGACCGAAGCGGAGTGGGAGTACGCGGCGCGGGGCGGCAGCGACTCGTTGCGGTTCTGGAAAGCGCTCCAGGGCGCGTCGGCGTCGGAGTACGCCAATTTCCCATCGGTGGCCACGGCGGTCCCTCTCAAGCCTGTCGGAAGCCTCAAGCCCAACGGATACGGTCTCTACGACATCTTCGGGAATGTTTCGGAGCTCATCCTGGGGGTGCACACCAATGGGTGGTTCGTTCCCGAGGTGCTCGATCCCTGGGGTCCGGGAATCTGGGATTGGGGGGGCAGCTGGAGATTCCCCGTGCGCGGCGGCGACGTGGGATCGATGGTCGAACGAAAAGCCACCTTCTACCATTCGTTCGACACCCGGATCGGGTTCCGCACGGTGCTGCCCAGCGGCGCGGGAGGCGGAAGCATTCGCTCGGGCCTGGTGCCCGCGACTCCCTTCGATCCCGACTCGACCTTCGTGGTCGCGGCCGATTCAAGGTTCTCCGTCAAGTTCGACATGTGGGACCTGATGAACGAACCCTTGGCGCTATCGATCCAGCCCTTGCCCGGGCCTGCGGGACCGGTGGCCAGGGGCGATTCGATCACATGGACACCCAAGGCTCCGGACGTAGGTTTGCATGTCTACTCCGTGGTGGCCATAGGGGGATATTCGGGCCACAGTTCGCGAGCCTTCCGACTCAAGATCCTGGTGGAGTGAGCCGCGCGATTCGACGGATTCCGTTCAAGCCCCGTCTTTCCGGAAGACCATCCGGTAGACGATGCTCGATTCCAGCCGGGGGCTGCTCACCGTGACGTCCATGAACAGGATCCGTCCGTCCGGGGACAACGCGAACCGGTTGACGCGGGTTCCGTGCTCGGCCTTGTAGGATTGGACCAGCACCCCCGATTCCAGGGCGATGCGAAGCAGGTACTGTCTTCCGTCGGGGCGCGTCCAGGTGATGGTCCTTCCGTCGCTCGGTGCGGTCGGTCCTTTCTTCTCGTCGAAGGAGACCGTGGTCATGCCGTCGGCCTGGCCGATGTAGACGAATTTGGGAACCTTGTTGGCCTTGACCAGGCGCCCGCGGGCCATGGTCCGGATCGCGAAGTTCTCCTTGGCCAAGGCCTCGTCGATCGCCTTGGGGATGTCCGCGGATTTCGCGGGGTCGAGTCTCCAGATCCCGGAATAGTCCGCCAGATCCGCGGCTCCCACCGACACGACGAGCACGACCGCGCAAAGGCGGACGGAACGCGCGATCGCCGCGCGCCATCCTGCCGCAGCGAACCCCGAAGACGATGTGGCCATGGCGGGACTCCTTTCGCGAAGAGGGTAAACTACAAGCATCAGGATGACGTGCCCCCAGCCCAGGTGAGGTGTTCGCCAACAACGAAGACGGAAAGACCGTCTTCCTACCGGTACATCCGCCCCATGATCGCGCCGGCAAGACGCATGAACATGCGGCGCGCCACGATCCGCGGGAACCATCGCGACTGCAACGCGTTGAGCCATCCGTCCACCACGGTCATCTTGTCGGATTCCAGAGCGCGCAGGGCCGTCACGACCACCATCCTGGGCGTGCGCTTGGGAAGGATCACCTCCTTGCCCAGGGTCTTGTAGAAATCCGTCGAAGTGACACCGGGGCAGAGCGCCAGGACCTCCACCCCGGTGCCGCGCGTTTCCTGCCAGAGCGACTCGGTGTAGGACAGCACGAACGCCTTGCTCGCCGCGTAGGCCGCCTGGGTGGGCAGCGGATGGAAGCTCACGATGGATCCCAGGTTCACGATCGTTCCGCGATGGCGCTCGATCATGCCGGGCAGGTACTCGCGCACCAGGCCGGCCATGGCCAGCACGTTCAAGCGAATCAATCGGGATTGGTCTTCGGAAGGGATCTCGGCGATCGCTCCGTGGTTGCTGAATCCGGCGTTGTTGATCAGCGCGTCGATCCGCAGGTCCCGTGCATCCGTCTCGCGCTTCAGGGCCGCGATGGATTCTTCCCGCGAGAGGTCCATGGGGATCACCACCGGTTCCACCGCACCTTGCGCTACGAGTTCGGCGGCCAGGGAACGCAGCTTGGTCTCGTCGCGCGCCACGAGGACGACGCGGCTTCCACGCGCCGCCAGTTCCCGGGCGAATTCGAGTCCGATTCCGCTCGAAGCTCCGGTGATCAACGAGGTGGTCCGATTCCAGTCCATGTGCGCCTCCGTCGGTGGCATCGATCCTGGAACAACAAACTACAGTGCCCGTTCCACCGCAGGCCACCTCCAGGAAGGCTGTCCCGGGCGGTGGCGTCCGTCCAGGCCATAGCGTTCGGTCGTGCCGGGTTGGTGCCGCGCCTTGCGCGCGGAGGGCTTGACCGAAACCCCTTGGCGGGCATAGACCAACCGGAAGGTCACCGGAACCGGCATGATCCCTCCGATCACCGAAACGTCGACAAAAAGCGTCTTGCCGTCGCTCGACAACCCGTAGCGGTCGGTGCGCGAACCGTCCTCGGCGAGGTACGACTCCACCAGCGTCCCCGCGTCCAGGCTCAGCCGTCGCTTCATCGGTTCGCCGATGGCGGCCGTCAGATCCGATTCGCTTCCGTCCACCGGCGCCAGATGGCCTTGGCTTCCGTCGCCGGCGATCCGGAGCAGGTCCTTTTCCAGGGAGATCACCAGTTCCGTGGAAGAAACGCTGACTTCCCGAAGGCGATCGCGGACGGACGCCTTGTCGACGCTGTCCACATGCGCGACGAGCGCCTCGATCGCCGCGACGGGATCGGCGCTGCGAACGCGATCGAGCTTCCACGAACCCGCGAAGTCGGCGAGTTCGGCGGCGATGCCGCCGGTGCAAAGGATCAGAAGGCAAGCGAACAGCCTGGGTATGCAAAACGACGTTCTGGAGAGGATTCCGGAACCGGGGTGGCGGTGGATCATATCAGGGCCTTTCTGCGGAGTGGGAGTGCTCAGACCAATCTTTACAGCGTAAAGATCTACTGGAACTTTACATTGGCAAGATGAAGAAGGCAAGCCGAATCGTGTCCCATCCGGGAGTTGCCGCAACCCCGGTCGGGTATCACCACGGCGATTTGCGCAATGCGTTGGTGGAGGCTGCCGTTCAAATCTTGTCCGAGAAGGGAGTCTCGGGTCTGAGCTTGCGCGAGGTCGCCCGCCGTGCGGGAGTGAGCCACGCCGCGCCCTACCACCATTTCACGGACAAGGAGGCGTTGATCACGGCGGTCTGCGACCACGGATACGGTCTGCTCCAGAAAGAGATGCAAAAAGGTCACGAACTGGGGCAAGTCGCGCTGGATGGAGTGCAGAACGCGGGAATCGCCTATGCCCGCTTCGCGGTCGACCACCCGGCGCTGTTTCGGCTGATGTACACGTGGGAGCGCGTGGGCGAGCCGTCCGAGGAATGGACGAACGCGACCACGGCCATGAACGAGGGCATGGTCCGGGGGATCATGGAGGTCACCGGGATCTCGCTGGAAGAAGCGCGGATGATCCACTTCACCCTCTGGGCGGCCATGCACGGACTGATCATGCTCTGGCTGGACGGCCAACTCAAGGGGATCGACCGTCCTTTAGAAGAGGTCGCCTACGACCTCACCATGTTGCTGGGACGCATCATCAATTGGAAGGATCCGACACCGAGCGCAGCGAAGGCCGAGGGATCCGGATAGGATTGCGCCTCGACTCCGAATCCAAATGCATTGGTGCCGATCGTCAATGGAGTGGTACACTCTCGCACGAATCCATCATGTCCGAAAACATCCCTTCGCAACCATCCGTCTCGACGGAATTCCTGAACCTCCTGCTCCGGGAACGCGTCGTTCTGCTGCTGCTCGCGGCCACATTCGGGGCGCTCGCATGGCAACATTGGGGAATGAACCGTTCGATCCTCCTGAACCACGACGCCTCCAGCATCCGGGTGTCGGCGGTGGACGACAATGCCGGTGGTGGAACTTCCGTCTGCACACTGGATACCACCGGTGGTGCATGGCGTATCGACTACGATGTCCGCCCAGGAAATGGATGGGCCTTCTGCGGCATCTCCTTCGCCTTCTTCTCGGCGGATTCCTCACCGGGAATCGACTTGTCCGGCTTCGACACGTTGGTCGTGAATTTCCAGGGGTTCGAGGGTGTGAATTCCTCGTTCCAGACGCAGCTGAGGACGATGGACACGAACATCTACCAGGAAGGTGATCCATCCTCCCTCAAGCACCAGAACATGATCCTGTTTCCGGAGGTCGCCACCGCGTCGCGCAACGCGATGCCGTTGGACAGATTCGTGATTCCGCCCTGGTGGGTGGCCCGCAGGAAGGTGCCCGTCCGATTCCTGAATCCCGACAGACACGACGTGCGCGAACTGGAGATCCTGACTTCCGCGGACGTCATCCGTCTGGGCCAGGGGAGTTTCGGGATCCGAAGCCTGGAATTCCACGGCAAATGGATCCGTCAGGAAACGCTTCTCAAGATCCTGTTCGGGGTCTGGCTGGCCTACGTGGTCGTCGGATTGGTCCTGCGTCTGTACAAGTCCTTCGCCTCGATCCGTGCCTTGCAAAGGCAGACCTCACAGCTCCAGGAGCTCGCCGAGCACGACCCGCTCACGCGCTTGCACAACCGCAGAGGACTGGAAAACCATCTGAGCGCCCTCGCGAGCCGGTCCATCGACCCGGCAAATCCCGTCATGGGCGTGATGATGGTCGACCTCGACCATTTCAAGACGGTGAACGACACCTTGGGCCACGACGCCGGCGACGAGATCCTGCGGCGGCTGGCAGGTCTCATCCAGGAAGAAATGCGCCCCAACAACCTTGCGGCCCGCTGGGGTGGCGAGGAGTTCATTCTTCTTTTGCCCGGGATTCCCGTCGCACGGCTCCTGCCCGCGGCGGAAAAGGTTCGCGCCCGCGTGGAATCCGAACTCCAGTACAAGGACCATCGCATCACCGCGAGCATCGGAATCGCCCACGGAAGGGTGGAGGAATTCGAGGCGCTGGCCAAACGCGCCGACGAGGCGCTCTACCGCGCGAAGGCGGCGGGACGCAACCGGGTGGAAGTGGCGGGGTAGGGTCGGCCCAGATGAGGCTCTGTTCCCGGTCCATGGCGCGGGGTCAGTCGTCGAGAAGCGACTTGTCGATCTTCGCGCGGGTCGCCGAGAGTAGTTCCCCAGTGCTTGTCCGAAGGAGCTTCAGTACGAGTTCCGAACCCCCTGTCCTACGGTGGAGGCCGCTGGCCAGCAAAATGTCGGCGCCGAGAAGCCGTCCGGTTCCCGACACCGAATTCGGATCGATGGCCCCGCTTTCCTGCAAGGCCTGCTCACGGAGCACGTCGCCGAGATTCCCTCGTTCGACCAGCCTGACATTCCCGCTTCGGGACAGCTCGATCGAAAGGATCTGATTCAACCGGGCAGCTTGAGGCGCGAGGCTGCTGTCTGCAGGACTGGTCGGCAGGATCGCGATACGGGCGGTATCTGGAAGTGGCATGGACGCGAAATCGCGCAGTTCCTTGAAGGCGAGTCGGAACAATTCCGAAAACACCGAATCGCTCGGCAGTGTGCCAGAAGGCCTTGCCTCGAACCAGTCGAGGTTTTGTGAAATGGGATCGGCGATCTGATTGCCGATCTCCTCGCGAGTCAGACGCAGGAGGGCGGTTTCGAGTCGTTCCGACACCCAATTGCTTCCCGTATGATGGCTCACCGCTCCGGGGGCTCCTCCTTCGCTTTCTCCGGACTCCCCCGGTTTGGTCAGGAAGACGTATTTGCCTCCGGTGATTTGGGCGATCTGCCGAAGAACGACTTCGCCGGCCACGGGCAGGGATCCGCATCCCACCGAGTGAAGCTTGATGCCGTTCCGTCTAGCGAGATGCGAGGCCGAGACGTAGGTGAACTCCTGCGCGTAGTCAAGATGGGGCGGTGCGTCGGTAATCACGAATCCTAACCGGATTCCGTCACGATTCCATGTCATCCCATGGAAAGCCGTATCGAGGGCCGATTGGAGATCCTCGGGTTGGTCTCCACCCCCATCGGCCCGGACTTTGGACAGCTCACGGGAAAAAGCGGTGGCGTCCTCGGTGAATTGGATCTTGCTGACGAGAAAATCGTCCTTCCTGTCACGATATTGGACGAGCCCGAACCGGAGCCTTGGGGATTCCGGAAGTGAGGACAGGTTCATCTGGAGGATGGAAATGGCGTTCTTGAGCTGATCGATCTGGGTCTGCATCGATCCGGTCGCGTCCAGCACGAAAAGGAGGTCCACGTTGAGAGAAGATGGACGCTGTCTCGCCGGACCGATGGCAACGGCTATCTTCCGGGGGCCATCGGCAGCCAATTGGAAGGACGTGTCGTCGTCACCGCGCTTCACCTCCACGCGCAACGAACGAATGCGGTCTTCCGGGATCGCCCACAGTGGGTAGAATGTTGCGCTGCCATCGGACAAGGTGACGAGTGTTTCCAGCGTGTCCTGGCCGTTCAGGATATTCACCTGGACGTTCGCCAAGCCATTCGATGCGGAATCGACCACGTGGAACAGAATCCTTTCACGGATGCGCGAGTCCAACGCTCCCGATGGGCCGGCGTATTTGTCCAAAAACTCCAGGAACAAGGGGAATTGGCGATTGTCGTCCGAAACCCCGGCCTGCAATCCGGATGCCGCATTGCGCTTGGGGGGAGCGGATTCCCTCGGTGGAGTGCCGGATGCGGGAGGCATTCGCGAATCCGCGCGATCCTCAGCCAGACCGATTCCGGCTCGATGAGGAGCAGCGCAGGAAAAAAGGACGACAAATACGGCGGCAAGCGCCAAATTCGAATGGGGCTTGATTCTCATCGGGAAAAAATACCCATTTCCTACAACCTCGCCGAGGCGGAATGAGACGATGCCACCCCGACCAAAAGGCGTACGCCCCAGTTCTGGCATTCCGGCTTTCGCCGGAATGAGCCAACCTTAGCGGTACGTCGAAGGTCGGGGGAGCAAGTATCGCCCGCCGCAGCCGATTTTTGTCAGGCGTACCAGTCCTGGAGGCACTTCACACCGAGGTCGGAGCTGCGCAGCGTCGCGATCGCTTCCGCCGCGGCGCTTGCCGCCGACAGCGTGGTCGTGTACGGAACCGCGGCGCGCAGGGCGGCTTGGCGGATCACTGCGTCGTCGCCCTTGGCGTCGGCACCCATGGGGGTGTTGATCAAGAGCGCGATCTTCTTTTCCAGCAGCAGCTCGACGATGTTGCCCGGACCTTCCGAAACCTTCTTCACCGTCTCGACCTCGATGCCGGCCTTCTTGAGGTAGTTGGCGGTGCCGCTGGTGGCCACGAGCTTCATGCCCATGCCGCTGATGCGGCGCGCGATGTCCACCACGCCGGCCTTGTCGCGATCGTTCACCGACACGAAGACGGTTCCCTTGAGCGGGAGCTTGCTGGATGCGCCGATCTGGCTCTTGGCGAACGCTCCGCCAAATGTGGCGTCGATGCCCATCACTTCGCCGGTCGACTTCATCTCGGGTCCCAGCACCGTGTCGGATCCGTGGAACTTCGCGAACGGGAACACCGATTCCTTCACGCTGAAGTGGACAGGCACCTTTTCTTCGGTGTAGCCCAGTTCGGCCAGGGTCTTGCCCAACATGACCTTGGTGGCCAGGTTGGCGAACGGAATGCCGGTGGCCTTGGCCACGAACGGAACCGTACGCGAGGCGCGGGGGTTCACTTCCAGCACGTACACCACGTTGTCCTTGACGGCGTACTGGATGTTCATGAGCCCGATCACGTTCAAAGCATGCGCGATGCGCACGGTCTGTTCGCGCAAGACCTTCAAGACGGATTCCGACAAACTGATGGACGGCAGCACGCAAGCGCTGTCTCCGGAGTGGATGCCCGCCTCTTCGATGTGCTGCATGATGCCCGCCACGATCGCGGTGCCGTGCATGTCGCGGATGCAGTCGACGTCGACTTCGGTCGCGTTCTCCAGATACTGGTCGATCAGGATCGGCAGTTCGGGAGTGGGGTGCACGGTCTCGCGCATGTAGGTCGCGAGCTCTTCGTTGCTGTAAAGAATCTTCATCGCGCGGCCGCCGAGCACGAACGAGGGCCTGGCCAGCACGGGGAACCCGATGCGATCCACCACGGCCTGCGCTTCGGCGGCGTTGGTGGCGGTGGCGCCGGCGGGCTGCCTGATCTTCAGGTCTTCCATCAGCACGTTGAACAGCTTGCGGTCTTCGGCCAGCCAGATCGACTTGGGCGAGGTGCCCATGATCTTCACGCCCGCGTCTTCCAGGTCCTTGGCCAACTTGAGCGGGGTCTGTCCGCCGAACTGCAGGATCACGCCGTCGGGCTTCTCGTGCT
This sequence comes from Fibrobacterota bacterium, assembly GCA_029557215.1. Taxonomy (GTDB): domain Bacteria; phylum Fibrobacterota; class Fibrobacteria; order UBA5070; family UBA5070; genus UBA5070. The sequence continues at coordinate 37,451 of JAKPQQ010000299.1, forward strand.
CCAGGATGTTCAGGAGTTCTTCACGGTTCAACGGCTCGAAGTAGAGCTTGTCGGACGTGTCGTAGTCCGTCGACACCGTCTCGGGGTTCGAGTTGATCATGATCGACTCGACGCCTTCCTGCTTGAGCGCGTACGACGCGTGGCAGCAGCAGTAGTCGAACTCGATGCCCTGTCCGATGCGGTTGGGTCCGCCACCCAGAATCACGACCTTCTTGCGGTCGGTGCGGATGGATTCGTTCTCCTGCTCGTAGCTGGAGTAGTGGTAGGGCGTGTGGGCCTCGAATTCGGCGGCGCAGGTGTCCACCGTCTTGAACACCGCGTTGACGCCCAATTTCTGTCGAGCAGTGCGGACTTCGGGTTCCGTCGAACCGGTCTGGAAGGCGATCTGCTGGTCTCCGAAGCCCCATTCCTTGGCCTGACGGAAAACGTCGGCCGTGAGATCGGACAACTTCTTGCCCTTGAGCTCCTTCAGTTCGAAGTCGATCAGCTCCTTGATGTGCGTCAGGAACCACGGGTCGTACTTGCCGATCGCATGGACGCGATCCACGCTCCAGCCGCGCTCGAAGGCCGCGCGCACGCCGAACAGGCGGTCGGGCTGGGGCTTCTTCATGTCCATGAGCAGCTCGACTTCGGCGTCGGTCATGGGCTTGTCCTTGCCGTCGCCGCCAAAGCCGCCGCGTCCGGTCTCCAAGCTGCGGAAGCCCTTCTGCAGCGATTCCTTGAACGAGCGCCCGATCGACATCGCCTCGCCCACGGACTTCATCTGGGTGCCCAGGGTGTTGCTGGCTCCCGGGAACTTCTCGAAGTTGAAGCGGGGGATCTTGGTCACCACGTAATCGATGGACGGCTCGAAGCAGCTCGGAGTGGCCCGCGTGATGTCGTTGGGGATTTCGGGAAGCGTATAGCCCACGGCCAGCTTCGCGGCGATCTTCGCGATCGGGAATCCGGTGGCTTTGGAGGCGAGAGCCGACGAACGCGACACGCGCGGATTCATCTCGATGACCACCATGCGACCATCCACCGGGTTCACGGCGAACTGCACGTTCGATCCGCCCGTCTCCACGCCGATCTCGCGCAAGATGGCGAGCGACGCGTCGCGCATGCGCTGGTACTCTTTGTCGGTCAACGTCTGCGCCGGGGCCACCGTGATGGAGTCGCCGGTGTGGATGCCCATGGGGTCCAGGTTTTCGATGGAGCAGATGATGACGGCGTTGTCGGCCTTGTCGCGCATCACCTCCATCTCGTATTCCTTCCAGCCCAGGATCGATTCCTCGATCAACACTTCGGTGGTGGGCGAAAGGGCCAGGCCGTTGGAACAAATCCGCTCGAATTCTTCGTCATCGTACGCGAATCCGCCGCCTGCGCCGCCCATCGTGAAGGCGGGGCGCACGACCACCGGGTAGCCCAGCTTGTCGCGAACCTTGCGGGCTTCCTGCATGGTGTGGGCCACGTCGGAGCGGGCGCTTTCCAAACCGATTTTTTCCATCGCGGCCTTGAAGAGCTGGCGGCTTTCGGCCTTCTCGATCGCGCTGGGGGTGGCGCCGATCATTTCCACGCCGAATTCGTGCAGCACGCCGCGGCTGGCCAGTTCCATGGCGCAGTTCAGCGCGGTCTGTCCACCCAACGTGGGCAGGATCGCATCGGGGTGCTCGGCGGCGATGATCGCGGCCACCGCGTCGGCGGTGATCGGCTCGATGTAGGTGCGGTCGGCGGTGTCGGGATCCGTCATGATCGTGGCCGGATTCGAGTTCACCAGGATGACGCGATACCCTTCTTCGCGCAACGCCTTGCAGGCCTGCGTGCCCGAGTAGTCGAATTCGCAAGCCTGCCCGATGACGATAGGCCCGGATCCGATGATCAGGATGGAATGGATATCTGTGCGCTTGGGCATTTGAGTCTCCGGCTGTGTGGTGGCCAGTCGGAGGGGTCGATCTCCGGTGGCCGCAAAATCGGCCGCCTTTGGAGCGACCCGGGCAAGTTTAGAAAAAAACCAGTGACCGAGGGGGTAGGAAAAGGCTCCCGCCCTAGTAGCGCGAGTGGGGGTGGGCTGGGGCAATCTGGAGGCCGCCCCATCCAGGGTCCCCACTGGGCGGAGTCGACTGCTGCCGGTAGTACCGCCTCGGCAGGGCACCTACGACGCCAGGGGCCGCTACATTTGATCCATGCACGACCACGAGCTCCCTCCCGACGTTCCGACCTGCCACTTGTTCGTGTATGGCACCCTTCGCAGCAACCAGCCCAACGCACCGCGCCTGGGTGGATCGACTCCGCTTGGCTGGGCCTTCACCTCGGGTCAACTCGTGGACCTGGGAGATTACCCCGGTCTGGTCCATGGGGACGGTCGCGTTGTCGGCGAGCTGTTCCTGATCCCCACCGCCGCGTTGGACCGAATCGACGATCTGGAAGGATTCGACCCGACCGACCCGGAAGGCTCGCTGTTCGTCCGCGAAATGCGCGAAGTCCAGGTTCCCGGCAAAGGCATCTTCCAAGCCTGGACCTACCGATGGCCGGGCCCCACCAAGGAAACCATTCCCTCCGGCGACTGGGTGCGCCACCTCCAGGAGCGCGACGCCCCGACGCCTGCTTGGCTTTGATCCGATCCGATCGGGACGATCAGTCGTCCAAGGCGAACACGGCGGCCAGACCGGGAAGACCGATGGCCGAACCTGTCGCCAGTCCAGGCAACGAAAGCTGGTCGAGCATGCGGGCGTTGGTGGGAATGGGAGCTTCGGCCAGCAGATGGCGGCCGCCAGCCACCAAGTCGCGATTGTCCATCCAGGCCGTGGCACGCACGGGACTTCCGGCACGTCCCTCCAACAGATGGGAGGGATCGACCACCTTGACGGTGTCGTCGCGATCGCGGACGATCAGCCAATCGCCCACCGCCTGCAGCGACGGACCGGGAACGTCCCGCAATCCGATGTCCTCGAAATCCCAATGGCCCACGCGACGGACCGGCGAAACGTCGATGGCCACCAGGCGACGCCGGTAGGCATCGAGCACCCAGAACCGGGAACCGATCCGCGTCAGATCGCCGTAACCGTACAGGACCGCGAAACTGTCGGGGACCGAAGGCGGCGACCCCAATGGGACCGAATCCGTCTTGCGCAGGGTGGACGGATCCAGGCGCAGGAGCTGGAACCCATTGTGCACCAGGATCCAAAGGCCGTCCGCGTCGGCACGGACTCCGTCGTAGTCGTTGTTGCGCGTGCTGGCGTAGGTGGAATCCAACACGGCGCAGGTCGATCCGTCGAGCACGACCAGCCGCGGATCGGCGCCGCCTCCGGAGCGGTAGGCGTAGATGCGCCCGTCGCGGACGTCCATGGCGCCGCCGGGCATCCAGGGCAGACGGCAACTGTCGGGAGCGCCGGCACCGACCCGAGGAAAGCGATGCAACATGGTGTCGTCGGTGACGCCGTAGGTGGTTTGGGCATCCACCAGGAATTTCCGGACCGCCTTGCCGGTTTGGAAAGTGCGCAAGGTCCCGGTTCCCAGATCCAGCCGATGCACTTCGGATTGCCAAAACGTCTGACCCGCCCACAAGACGGCACCCTCCATGGATGAGCCGCCGGTTCCCCCGGTCCCTGCCGGAGAACCACTCCCCGATCCGGAATCGGAATCGCAGCCCGTCCACCCGACGGCGATCGCAAGCAACACGGCGATGGAAAGCGAAGATCGGTTGCGCATCCTGAACCTCCCGCGAAGACAAAGAGAATTGTTGTGAGTTTTAATCTCATTTGCAAACTTTGATCTGGCAAGAGCGATCGCTTGCGACCAACGCCCCCTTCGATCCAGACCAAGCACGTTCCCGAACTTTTGGAATCAGTTCTTTGGGCGCCGCCCTCCGGCATGGCTGTCGCGTGGGGCGAAATCCGGTCAGGCTAGAGAGTGATCGCCTGTTGGATCATTTGGCGGAATTGGGAATAGATGGGCGAGGCTTGCTCGGGAGTCCCGATTCCCTTGAAGAATACCAGACCTTTTTCGCCAGGAACGACACCAACCAACAACTCCTGGGAACTCGGATTCACAACTCCGACGGACCCCGCTCCTCCAAGATATTCCCCCCGGAGGCGTCCGATCACCCAACCCGGTTGGCGGATCGGATCGCGCTCCATTTGATCCACCTCCAGCTTCCCGAACGAACACTTCCAGGTCTCCAGGCTGTCGTCCACCGAAGCACCCGATCGACCGAACCAGTGGACCCCGAACACGAACCCTTCCGGAGTGACCAGACTGGCCACCCGATTCCCATCCGAGGAATCGCGCACACGCCATCCCTTTGGAACCACCAACCGGACTCCGGGGATCCAGACCGTATCCTCGCGCTGCGACACTTCCATCCCCGCACTGGTCCGACCGTGCATTTCCAGCACCCCGCTCCGCGGCAAGCTCACCGGCGATCGAGGAGCCGGATCGATCTGGGAAGGTTCCTTGCATCCCCAACCCAGCACCCCCATCGCCACCAAGATCTTCACCCCACCTCTGCTCCCCATGCCTGGTCCTGCCCTTCCATTATCTTCCACAAAAGATCTTCCACCCATGGAAGGTAACGCAACCACTCCAACCGCGAAGCCCAGCCCGTCCCATGACCACCAAACCATTTCCGGCGCTCGAAAGTCTGGTCGTGGATCTCCCCTTCAACCCTACCCTCAAACAACGATTTCTTGTTGGGGCTGTCGCACCCCTTGGCCGAACGCTCCCCATCCCGAGATCCATCGAGATCCTCTCTCTGGCCCGGTCGGCCCAGGTCGCCCACCCCTCCCCTGATCTCGCACGCCAACTTTTCCGGAACGCCTTGCACGAGGCCATCCTTCTTTTGACCGGCGGTTGGAACCAGCTCGACCTCTCCCCTTTGAGCCAGGTCTCTGGAATCTGGACGGAGACCGCTCGCCCCACACTCTTTCTTTCCATGCATCATGGCAACTGGGAATGGTTGGCCGGGATCCTCTACCACCTCCGGAACGATTCCATCGGAGTGGCTCGAGCCGCTCATCAGAGACCAGGACAACTCCTCCTCGAACATGTCCGCCAGTACCACAAGACCCCGGTGCTCTACAACCAGACCGGGACCCGAGTCGCGCATCGAACCCTTCGCCGAGGCGGACTCGTCGCGTTCCTCGCCGACCAACGTCCGCCCACCCAAGGCGAACCCGGAACGTGGTTCGGCAACCCCACATTGGTGACTCCTCTCCCCCGACTTTGGTGCCAAGGAATCACCCCCGACATCTGGACCGGCTGGCTGTTGCCCGGACCCTCCTCCTATCAATTGACCCTCAAGCGGTACTCGCCAGAAGTCATCTCTCAGTGGGACGAGCTGCTGGACCAAGATTTCCTTCCGCTCGTTCGACGCTCCCCCGAGTGGCACTTCGGCCTATTCCACCGCCGACTTGTTCCACGTGGAACATCGCGGCAGGACTGACCTTTGTACGGGCGATTCGCGAATCGCCCGT
>JAKPQQ010000010.1 GCA_029557215.1 Fibrobacterota bacterium
CCGGATGGAAGCTACATCTTCGAGCTTGCCCAGACTGTGCTGGAGTTTTTTCTGGAACAGGGCGTCCTTGGCTTCGGTCAGCTTCTCGGAGAGAGCCGCGACGTCGAGAGCACGAAGGTCCGCCGCCTTCTGGATCTTCATAGGATGTCCACTCCCAAAATCTTGCACTTGATGGGCAGCTTCTGGGCCGCGAGGTTCAAGGCTTCCTTAGCCACGCTCTCGCTAACGCCGCCGACTTCGAACATGACACGGCCGGGTTGTGTGACGGCCACCCATCCTTCGACGTTGCCCTTGCCGGAGCCCATTCGGGTTTCGGCGGGCTTCTTCGTGAATGGCTTGTCCGGAAACACTCGGATCCAGACCTTGCCGCCACGCTTCATGTGGCGAGTCATGGTGATACGGGCCGCTTCCAACTGCCGGTTCGTGATCCAGCCTTCTTCGAGCGCCTGCAGTCCGTATTCACCGAAGGTCACGTCGCAGCCACGTGTGGCTGTGCCCTTCATGTGGCCACGATGGACCTTGCGGTGCTTGATGCGCTTGGGGCTCAGCATGGCTCAGGCCTCCTGGCCGACTTCGTCGGCATTGCGGTTGCGGCGGATGATTTCGCCCTTGCAGATCCAGACCTTCACGCCAATCGTTCCCGATGTGGTGTGGGCGGTCGCCGTGGCGTAATCGATGTCCGCGCGCAGCGTGTGCAGCGGGATGCGTCCGTCGCGGTACTTCTCAGTACGGGCGATTTCGGCTCCACCCAGACGGCCGGAGCAAACAACCTTGATGCCTTCGGCTCCCAGACGCATGGAAGTGCTGATCGCCTTCTTCATGGTGCGACGGAACGCGACGCGCTTCTCGAGCTGCTTGGCGATGTTCTCGGCAACGAGTGCCGCATCGGTCTCAGGACGCTTGATTTCACGGATGTTGATGTAGATCTCTTTGCCGGTGAGGTGCTGGATTTCGCCCTTGAGACGTTCCACTTCCTCGCCCTTCTTGCCGATCACGATGCCAGGACGCGCCGTGAAGATGTTCACGGTCACCTTCTTGACGGTGCGTTCGATGCCGACCGACGAGATCGCGGCATGCTGGAGACGCTTCTTGATGTAGCGGCGAAGCAGGATGTCTTCGTAGATGAGATCCTGGTACTGCTTGCCTTCGGCATACCACTTGGAGTTCCAGGTCCGGATGATACCAAGGCGTAGACCGGTCGGTTGTGCTTTCTGACCCATTCTCTTGGTCCCCTTAGTCCGACACGACGACGGTGATGTGGCTGAGCTTCTTCAGAATCCGGAACGCGCGCCCTTGGGCGTGCGGGCGAATCCGCTTGAGCAAGGGGCCTTCGTCGATCATCACGGTCTTGATCTTCAGACGGTCGATGTCCGACGCGCCTTCGGTATCCTTGACTTGGAAATTCGCGACCGCGGACTTGAGGCACTTCTCGAGGAGATAGGCGCCCTTGTTCCGACGGGACAGCGAGTGGAGCGTGACGAGCGCCTGGTTGACACCGGCGCCGCGGATGTGCTTTGCAACGATCCGCAGCTTGGGCGACGACGAGCGCACGAAAGTGGATTTGGCAAGAGCTTCCATTACTTCTTGCCTCCCTTTTCAGTCTTGGCTGCAGTGTGTCCCTTGAAGGTGCGAGTCGGAGCGAACTCGCCGAGCTTGTGCCCGACCATGTTCTCCGACACGTACACCGGAAGGAACTGCTTGCCGTTGTGGACGGCGAAGGTCAGGCCCACGAACTGGGGCGCGACCGTGGAGCGACGGGACCAGGTCTTGATGGGAGCCTTCTTGCCGGAGGTCTGAGCCTCGTCCACCTTCTTGAGAAGGTGGGAGTCGACGAAGGCGCCTTTCTTGAGAGAGCGAGACATGTGCGCTGATCTCCGTTACTTGGCGTGCCGCGAACGGACGATGAACTTGTCCGTACGCTTGTTGTTGCGGGTCCTGCCGCCCTTGGCCTTCTTGCCCCAGGGGCTGACCGGATGGCGACCACCAGAGGTCTTGCCTTCACCACCGCCCATCGGGTGATCGACCGGGTTCATGACAACGCCACGAACCTTGGGACGACGACCGAGGTGACGATTGCGACCGGCGGAGCCCAAAGCGACGTTCTCGTGCTCGAGATTGCCGACCTGGCCGATGGTGGCGAAGCAACGGCCGAGAACCTTGCGGTACTCGCCCGAAGGCAGCTTGATGGTGACGTAACCGTCTTCGCGCGCCGCGACTTCCGCAAGTCCACCCGCCGAACGGACGATCTGTCCGCCCTTGCCTGGCTTGAGTTCGACGTTGTGGACCATGGTGCCGAGGGGGATCTTCTCAAGAGGAAGAACGTTGCCCGGCTCGATGGGAGCAGTCGCGCTGGTGATCAGCTTGGCGCCGACGGTCAGGCCGACCGGAGCCAAGATGTAACGGCGCTGTCCGTCGACGTACTTAACCAACGCGATGCGAGCCGTACGGTTCGGATCGTACTCGATGGTTTCCACTACGCAAGGGACATCCAAGCGATCGCGACGGAAGTCGACCAGACGGTAGAGCTTCTTCGCGCCGCCGCCACGACGACGGGAAGTGATCACACCCTGGGCGTTGCGGCCGCCGGTGCGCTTCTTGCCAACCGTGAGCGCCTTGAAAGGCTTGTCTGCCGTGATTTCCGCAAAGTCCGAAACGGTCTTGGTGCGGAGAACAGGAGTCAGAGGATTGAAGGACTTCAAAGCCATGGTTTACACAGCCTCCAGAGCGTCGATGGTCTGGCCGTCGGCCAGCTTCACGAAGGCCTTCTTCCAGTCGGAGCGGGAACCGATGCCCTTGCGGACGCGCTTGACCTTGCCCAGGAAGGAGGCGGTACGAACCTCCTCGACCTTGACGCCGAAGGCCTTCTCGATCGCCCAAGCAATTTCCTGCTTGTTGGCCGAGAGGGAAACTTCGAAGGTGTACAAGCTACCGGTGTAGCGAGCGAGGGTGCTCTTCTCCGTCAGGAGAGGGCGGACCACGATATCGCCGACGTGCTTCATGCGGCCTCCTTGCGGGCCTTGAGGGCCTCGAGGGACGCCTTGGTCAGAACCAGGGTGTCGGCCGACAAGACGTCGTAGACATTCAGATCCGAAGCGCGCTGCAGGTTGACGTCAGGGACGTTGCGAGCGGCGAGCGACAGATTGGTGTTGGCAGCGTCGACCAGGATCAAAGTGCGGGCCTTGCCGAGTTCGGCAGCGGACAGAACCTTGACGAATTCCTTGGTCTTGGGGGTGGAAGGCACGAGGGTTTCGAACACCACGACCTTGCCGGCACCTGCACGCAGGCTCAGCGCGGAAGCCAAAGCGACACGCTTGGCCTTCTGGTTGAGCTTGCGAGTGTAGAGATGCGGAACCGGAGCGAAGGGCTTGCCACCGCGCACGTTGATCGGCGAAGTGGAGGTGCCCTGACGAGCGTGGCCCGTGCCCTTCTGCTTGAAGGGCTTCTTGCCGCCGCCGGAAACCAGCGCGCGGTTCTTACCCATCGCAGTGCCCTGGCGCTGGTTGCCCAGGTGGATCACCACAGCTTCGTGAAGCAGCGCTTCGTTGACGGGCTGGGCGAAGAATTCGTCGGGGAGTTCGATCTCCCCGGCCTTCGCGCCGGCCTGGTTGAAAAGAGGAGCCTTCGCCATCAGATCTTCTCCACGATCACGTGTCCGTTGATGGGTCCGGGGACCGCACCACGAACGTAGAGGAGGTTGTTCTCGGCGTCGATCTTGACCAGCTGCAGATTGCGGATGGTCTGCTTCTCGGCGCCATACTGGCCGGGGAGCTTCTTGCCGGGAATCGTGCGCGCCGGATAGGTGTGCGCACCAGCCGAACCAGGAGCACGGTGGTTGACGTTACCGTGCGTCTCGCGACCGCGCTGGAAGTTATGACGCTTGATCGTGCCGGCGAAGCCGCGGCCCTTGGTGGTGCCGCTGACAGAAACCCGCTTGACGCCTTCGAGGACCGAGACGGTCACATCGGAGCCGACAACCGGAGCATCGCCTTCGAGCGGGAACTCAATCACGAGTTCGGGAGCGCTCTCCAAGCCAGCCTTGGCGAAATGACCAAGTTCAGCCTTGGAAACGTTCTTGGCCTTGCGAAGCCCGAATCCGAGCTGCACCGCTTCGTAGCCGTCGTTTTCCTTGGAGCGAACCTGGGTCACCTTGCAAGGACCCGCCTCGATCACGGTCACGCCCATGGCGGTGCCGTCTTCGAGGAACACTTGGCTCATCCCAAGCTTTTTGCCGAGAATGCCCTTCATGGGTTAGACCTTGATCTCCACCTCGACGCCGGCCGGAAGGTCAAGCTTCATCAGCGAGTCGATGGTTTGGGGGGTGGTGTCCATGATATCGATCAACCGCTTGTGAACGCGGGTCTCGAACTGCTCGCGCGACTTCTTGTCGACGTGCGGCGAGCGCAGGACGGTGTAGACGGAACGAGCAGTCGGGAGAGGCACCGGGCCCGAGATGCGGGCGCCGGTGTTCTTGGCCGTACGAACAATGTCGGCCGCCGACTTGTCGATCATGCGATGATCGAAGCTCTTGAGGCGGATACGGATTTTAGTTGCAGCCATTTTCTTACTTCAGGATTTCGGTGACGGTGCCGGCGCCGATGGTGCGGCCGCCTTCGCGGATGGCGAACTTCAGGCCCTTGTCCATGGCGACGGGGGTGATGAGCTCACCAGTGATCGAGATCGTGTCGCCGGGCATCACCATCTCCACGCCTTCGGGCAGCTCGATCGATCCAGTCACGTCCGTCGTGCGGAAGTAGAACTGGGGACGGTAGCCCTTGAAGAACGGAGTGTGACGGCCGCCCTCTTCCTTCGACAAGACGTAGATCTCGCCCTTGAAGGTCGTGTGCGGCTTGATGGTGCCGGGCTTGGCCAGAACCTGACCACGCTCGATATCGGACTTTTCGCAGCCGCGAAGAAGGATGCCCACGTTGTCGCCGGCTTCGCCGCGATCCAACAGCTTGCGGAACATCTCGACGCCGGTGACCACGAACTTCTTGGTCTCTTCCGACAGGCCCACGCGCTCGACTTCTTCCTGGACCTTCACGACGCCCTGCTCGATACGACCCGTGCCCACGGTGCCGCGGCCGGTGATCGAGAACACGTCTTCGATCGACATGAGGAAGCTCTTGTCGATGGCGCGATCCGGAAGGGGGATGAAGGTGTCGACGGCCGACAGAAGAGCCTTGATGGAGTCTTCACCGTAAGCCGACTTCTCGCCTTCCAGCGACTTCAGAGCGGAGCCGCGGATGATCGGAGTATCGTCGCCGGGGAAGCCGTACTTGCTGAGCAGCTCACGGACTTCCATTTCGACCAGGTCGAGCAACTCGGCGTCGTCGACCATGTCGCACTTGTTCATGTACACCACGATCGCCGGAACGCCGACCTGACGGGCGAGCAGGATGTGCTCGCGGGTCTGGGGCATCGGGCCGTCGGTCGCCGCAACCACCAGGATCGCGCCGTCCATCTGGGCCGCGCCGGTGATCATGTTCTTCACGTAGTCGGCGTGTCCTGGGCAGTCCACGTGGGCGTAGTGACGAGCTTCCGAGGAATACTCAACGTGCGAAGTGTTGATCGTGATTCCACGAGCCTTCTCTTCGGGAGCGTTGTCGATCTGGTCGTAGCCACGAGCCTGGCCGCCGTACAAACGAGCCGCGACCGTGGTGATGGCGGCGGTGAGAGTGGTCTTGCCATGGTCCACGTGACCGATGGTGCCGATGTTCATGTGCGGCTTAGAGCGCTCGAACTTTTCCTTGGCCATGCTAGGAACCTTTGGTTTTCCAGAGATTTCGATGCTGGGAGGGGTCTCGGCTAGGCCGACGCTGCCACCCATCCGCCGGGCTCAAGCGAGAGTAGCGCTTGCCCTTTGGAAAGAGAGCGAACCAAAGTAGCACATCCTATCATGGGTTCCAAGGGGGAAAATATCTTGATGGTCGAGCCATTTCGTTGCGTATCAATAGCTTGGATCTCGGCGCCCCTGGATTTCATGCATGCGAGAAGCGCCCCCAGGTGCTCGTCAGGCGTCTGAATCAGGGCTTTCGTGGCTGGAACTTCGATGAGGATCCCGGCCTCTTTCAACAATTCGGCCCCCAGGTGATCCATGATCTTTTTCCCCAACGACGCGGGCGCATCCGGAGATATTCCCACCACTTCCAATTCCCAATCCGCTCCATCCAAAGATCCGTGGCCGGCATGCCCGTTGCCCATGGTTTCGTGGATTCCCGCCTCGGAAGCGGCGCGGATCCCTTCCGGGACGTCTCCCGTCCAGCGGATGGCGGTTCCTTCTTCGGCCGGCGCCACGGATGCCCTCAGTTCCAGCCAATGCCCGGCCCACTCGGCCCTTTCCGATTTCGGGCCCGCCTGGCCCGCCAACCGTTCCCGGCGGCGCACATGGGGCTGCCAGGCCTTGAATTGCGCGGTGTGGGATTCGCGCAGCATCTCCAGGGCGATTTCCAGCTGGAGCTCCCCCTGCCCCCGCAGGATGCACCTGCCGGTCTCGGGTTCTTCGCACCAGTCGATGCCGCCATCCTCTTCGGCGAGAGCCTTCAGGCCTTCCGTGAGCTTCGCGTGTTCTTCGGCGGAGGCGGCCTCCAAGGCCAGCTCCAGGACCAGGCGCGCCTTGTGGTCGGCCTCGAACCGGATCTCGGCCCCCTCCGGACGGAACAGGCTGTCGCCCGCCTTCCACCGGCCTTCCACCTCCAGCGCGACGATGTCGCCGGTCCTCGCCGACTCCACCTCGACGAGGTCGTCGGCGAACACCTGGTGGATGCGGCAGATCTTGTCCGACGCGTCCCGCGACCCCGCCTTGCGGATCGCGTCGCCCTTGGACAGCTCGCCGGCGTACATCCGGCAGACCACGGTCTTGCGTCCTGCATCCTCGCGGCCCGCCTGGAACACCAGACCGGCTCCGGGATGGCCGCGCAGCTCGGACGGGGTCGCGGGCGGCGGAAGGAACCGCGCGACGGAATCGAGCACGGTGGCCGAATTCCATCCGCGCAGCGCCGATCCCCCCGTCACCGGAAGGAACCGCCGTTCCCGGCACCCCCTCGCGATGGCCCGCACCAGCACGGCAGGATCGACATTTCCTGTCAAGATCTGTTCCATCAAGGGTTCGTCGTCCTTGGACGCGTCCTCGAGAAGGCGTTCGCGGGCAGGCTCGGCGAACGAGAGCCAGTCGTCGGGGATCCTGGCGAGTCGGCGCGATTGGTTTTCGCGCAGCTCCCGCGCGGTCCACTCGACCAGGTCGACCGCGCCGACGACGACGCCGTCGCGGACCACGGGCCAGTCGACGGGAAGGACGTCGATCCCGAAGGCGTCTTCGATCTCCAGGACGGTCCCCGCGAAATCGGCGCCCGGCATGTCGAGCTTGTTGATCCAGCCCACGCGCGGCACCCGGAATTTGTCGGCCAGCGCCCACACGGCGCGCGTGCGCGGTTCGACCCCGCGCACGCCGCAGAACACGGCGATCGCGCCGTCCAGCACCTGCAGGCTGCGTTCCACTTCGAGCGAGAAATCGATGTGCCCGGGAGTGTCGACGAAATTGATCTGCTTGTCCTTCCAGCGGAAGGACGCGACGCCCGAACGGATCGTGATGCCGCGCAGCTGCTCCTGGCGCAGGTAGTCCATGGTCGACAGGCCTTCGTCGACGCGCCCCACCGTCCGGATCGCCCCTCCATGGAGGAGGATCTGCTCGGAAAGGGTCGTCTTTCCCGCATCGACATGGGCGATGATGCCGACATTGCGGATGTTCTCGTTGGCCATTGGTTCCTGCAAGATAGGCTGTCCACCGCGACCGCCGCGGAACGCGGGGGCCTGCGCTAGGCCTTGAATCGCCGCATCGCGCCGTCGAGTTCCGTGGCCAGGCGCGCCAATTCCTGGATCGCGATGTCCACCTGGCCGATGCTCGAGCCCATGCGCTCCACTCCGGAATCCACCTCGCCGAGGTTCCCCGAGGACCCCGCGAGTCCGCTGGCCGCCAGTTCCACGGCTTTGGCGATGCTGGCGACTTCGCGGTCGACCACGCCCACGGTGCGGGCGATTTCGCCCACCGTCGCCGATTGCTCCTCCACCGCGCTTCCCACCACCTGCGACATCTGGTGGACCTCGTCGATCACCTGCTCGACGTCGGCGAAAGCGCTCATGGCCTGCTGTTCGCCCTCGCGCATCATGGCGATCCGCTGCTGGATCTCGGATGTCGCCGACGCCGTCTGCTGGGCGAGCTGCTTGACTTCGCCCGCGACCACCGCGAACCCCTTGCCCGCTTCCCCGGCGCGGGCGGCTTCGATCGTCGCGTTCAAGGCCAGGAGCTTGGTCTGGTCGGCGATCTGCTCGATGGCTTCCAGGATGCCTCCCACGCCGTCGATGACCTCGTCGAGCTTGGCCATCGCGGCCTTGGTCACGATCGCCCGTTCGCGCGCCTTGCTGGCGCATTGCAGCTCCTGCTGGCCGGTGCGCGCGACCTCCCGCAAGGATGCGTTCATTTCTTCGATCGCCGCCGCCAGGGTGGATACCGAAGCCGTGGCCGTGGACGCCGAACTCGCCACGCCCCCGAGGGACGAAGATGCCTGTTGGATCAGGCCCGCCACCTCCCGGGATCCCGCCGCGAGGTTCGAGGATTCGCCTGCCATGGCCGAAAACATGGTCGACAGCTCCTCGGTGGTCGCGGAAAGCGTCCGGGTCGTGTTCCCGACCTGGCTCACCGTCCCCTGGAGGCTCGCCATGAACGCGTTGAAGCTCGTGGAGACCTTCCCGACCTCGTCGTCGTGGAGCACCTCCAACCGCCTGCGCAGGTCCGCGTCGCCGCTGGCGGCCTTCGCCATGCCGTCCTGGAGGGCATCCAGAGGCGCGAGCGCCTTGCGCAAGGCCACGACCGTGGCCGCCGACACCACTCCCATCGCCACCAGCGCCAGCAGGATGGTCCCCAGGATCACGGTGCGGGTCCTCGAACTCACCTCCCGTCGATGCAAGGCCACCATGGAGTCGATGTCGTCCACGTAGACTCCGGTGCCGACCATCCACTTCCAGGGCTCGAATCCCATCGCGTACCCGATCTTGTCGGCCAGGATCTTGGTGCCGGGCTTGTCGAAGCTGTAGCGGGTGGTGTCGCCTCCGCGTTTCGCGGCGCCCACGAGGTCGGCGACGTAGCTGCGGCCCTGCTTGTCCTTCTCGCCGATCCGGTTCGTGCCCAGCCACGCCGTCTTGGTCGGGAGCACTTGGCAATTTCCGTCGTAATCGTAGGCGAAGACGTATCCCGAGGTCCCGAAGCGGATCCTGGAGAGGATTTCCTTGGCCCGCTCCCTGAGCGCGGGCGTATCGGCGGAGTCCGCGTAGGGCTTCAGGATGCTCGTCGCGGTTTCCACCTGCTCCCGGACGGCGGCGATCTGGCGCGACATGGCTTCTTGCCTGAATCGCTCCACATCCTGGATGCCGATCGCGTGGAGGCGATAGGCCATGAAGGCGCTCACGCTCCCCACCAGCACGATCATGGAAACGATCGCGGACAACAGGATCTTGGCTCGGATGGTCATGAACGGATTCCTCGGCGGTGAATGGAACCCGATTCTGCCACTGTCGTTTCTTTGCCGTCGATCCCATTTCCGATTTCACCGAATCATCGCTGCACTCCCCGAAAACCCATAAACGAGAAAAGGCCATCCTTGCGGACGGCCTTCTCGTTACCCTCAGAAACGAACTAAGGACTTACCAGCGGAAGTGCGCGAAAGCCTTGTTGGCTACTGGCCATGCGGCGCGTGTCGACGCGCTTCTTCACGGCGGCGCC